>DATFRY010000275.1:0-9240 GCA_035262925.1 Kofleriaceae bacterium
GGGTTGAGCGAGATGTTGACCAGCGGCGGGTCGTCGCGGTCGAAGTCCGGCTGAAACTCGGCCGAGGTCGAGCTGTCGCTGCTCGGGATCGATGCCGACGGCGAGGTGATGTCGTCGGGCGAGAGGACCTCATCGCCGGACGATCGGTCGGCGCGCGCCGCGGTGCGTCCGTTGCCCGCGTAGCCGGGGCCATGGCCGTTGCCGGCGTGGCCGTTGGTGCCGGGCGTGCCGTGCAGGTTGGGCCGCGTCCCCTCGGGCGAGAGCGGGAGGGCGAGCGGCACGTCGCTCGAGTCGAGCGCCTCGGGCGGCCGATGGGGCGGCGGGTCGATGTCGGGCTCGAACTCCACGGCGTACTCGAGTGCCGTTTCGGCCTTGAGCTCGTCAAGGACCGCGGTCAGGTAGTTCGACTCGAACCAGAAGCGGACATAGGGGTTGGGCGCGCGCAGCCGTATCGTGCGCCCGTCGATCGCGCAGCACTCGATGGGCCGGAGCCACATGTCGAAGTTCTGCGGCGCGATGCGGTGTTCGAGACGGCGTAGAGCAGTGGACCAGAGCGCGATCACCTCACCCTCCCAAACCGGAGCTGCCGTGCGCCAAGAGGCTCCTCGTCGACGTTCTCAACGTCCCCCGCACCAGGCGGGGCGCCAACCCAGCTCGAGACCACTCCCGGGACTGGGTTCTTCACAGGGTAGTTCACAGCTGTGGAGCGACGAAAAACCACCGTTGATACGGGCGGTTGAGCAGAACAGGCGGGGTGATGAACAGGGGTCGATAAAGACTCTGGAGGGCGTGGGGGCACACAAACGGCGAAGCGCTCGCGACCGCCAATCCTGCGCGGCGGTCACGAACGCCCTGCTCCCGGAGCCGTTACAGCGAAAAGCACTCAAGATTTTGCCGCGGAGGGGTACCGCGGAGGGAACTCTACTAGCAGAGCGTCAAACCGGGTCGCAAGAGCAAAAAACGCTGGAGCAAGAAAGCCTTCGATCTCACTCCGCTCCCGCGTTACAAAATCGACACACCGATTTCCAGGTATCTGCGCCCAAATCCCCACTGTGGTGGGACGTGTGCCTGAGTCTTTCGTGGTGTCGCCGAGTTGCGCAGAGTGACGGGCGCTGGTGGGCATGGGAAGCGGGCTGGCGCCCTCCTCGGCCGGCAAAGCGGCATGGGAAGCGGGCTGGCGCGATCCAGCTGCGAACTTGCAACCGCGCGTCACGACGGCGCCTTGACACCATAATGGCGGTCGTATATCGATCGGCGTCCCGCCCAGCCGGAGAGGTTTGTCGTGAAGAGAACTTATCAGCCGCACAACAAGAGCCGCAAGCGCACCCATGGCTTCCGCGCCCGCATGAAGACGCGAGGAGGCCGCGCGGTTCTGCGGCGCCGCCGAGCCAAGGGCCGCCAGAGACTTTCGGTCACCATCGCGAAGAAGTAGGCCGTGTCGGTGGCCGGTGCTCCGCGCTTCGGCTTCTCGCGCGAGCACCGGCTGCGCAAGCGGCCCGACTTCATCGCGGTCCAGACCAGTGGCACGAAGATTCACACCAAGTATTTTCTGGTACTGGTGCGAAAAGGCGCTGGCCGGGTGGGAATTACGGTGACAAAGAGGACTGGCAACGCGGTGACACGAAATCGGCTGAAGCGGCTCATCCGCGAGTTTGTCAGGCAGGCGCGATGGGACGACGGCGCGTGGCTGCCCGCTGAGCGGGACGTCGTGATCATCGCGAAGAGCGCGGCCGCTAGCCGAGGTCATGGCGAGCTGCGCGGCGACCTCGAGCGGCATCGGGGCAAGGTGGCCGCATGCTGACCCGCCTGGTGCTCGCGCCGGTGCGCCTGTACCGGAGATACCTGTCGCCGCTCAAGCGCGTGTCGGCCTGTCGCTACCTTCCGACCTGCTCGGAGTACTGCATCGAGGCGGTCGAGCGGCGCGGGATCCTGGTGGGGCTGGCCAAGGCGCTGTGGCGCCTTCTGCGCTGCAATCCACTTTTCACCGGCGGCTACGATCCGGTCGATCCGGCGCCACCGTCGCGAGAGGGCGCATAGATGGAAGACCAAGGCAAGCGCTTGATGATCGCGGTGGTGGCCGCGCTCGCCATCATGCTGCTGTGGAACTTCTTCTTCCCGCAGGCCAAGCCGCCGGAGCAGAAGCCGCCTGCCGCGCAGACACCGGCCGCGCAGACCACGCCGGGGACGCCGGCGCCGGCGGCGGGCACGCCTGCGGCGCCGGGCGCTCCCGCCGGCGCACCGGGGACCGCCCCGGCTGGAACGACGGCCAAGCCGCGCGGGCCCGAGCAGGTCATCGGCTTCGACTATCCAGGGATGCGCGCCGAGTTCTCCAGCTGGGGCGGCGTGCTCCGGAGCTGGAAGCTCCTGGGCTCGCAGTTCCACGAGCCGGGCAAGGCCGGCGTGCCGGAGGACCTGGTCCGCCTGGCTGACTCGAATCACCGGCCCTTCACGCTCAGCTTCACCGATGGATCGACGCACTCGATCCCGGCCGGCGCGGAGTGGCGGGGCGAGAAGCGCAGCGACCACGAGGTCGTCTTCACCTGGCAGTCGGACGATCTGTCGGTGGAGAAGCGCTACCGCATCCACCCCGAGGACTACGTCCTCGAGCTCGACGTCGCGGTCCAGCTGCAGCGCGGAAGCGCCAAGCAGGGCCTGGTGATGTCGCTGTTCTCGCAGCAGGACCCGAAGACCCGGCAGAAGGGGAAGTGGAGCCAGCAGCCGCGCGAGTGGACGGCGTCGTGCGACGTCGGCGACGACGTCTCTCACTGGAGCGCCGACGCGGTGGCGAGCCAGGTGCGCGGGGAGCGGGGACACGTCAGCTGGGGCGGGTTCGTGCACAGCTACTTCGTCTTCGCGGCCGGGCCGATCGGCGGCGGTGACAACCTCGAGTGCAAGGCCTACGGCGTGAACACCGCCCCGGGCGGCATGGGCGTGGACCTCGTCTTCCCGCTGACCACCCTCGAGGCGGGCTCGGGCGGTCGCATCGCGCAGCGTTTCATCGCCTACCTCGGGCCGAAGTATCTCCAGAAGCTGGAGGCGGTGGCCGGGCTCGCGGGCGGCGGCGAAGGGGCGCCGGCCTTCGAGAAGTCGGTCACGCTCGGCATCTGGGGCTTCATCGCCGGCCCGCTGCTCTGGCTGCTCGGCCGCTTCTACGCGTTCGCGGGCAGCTGGGGGATCGCCATCATCCTGCTCACCATCCTGGTGAAGCTCGCGACTCTCTACTGGACTCACAAGTCCATGAAGTCGATGAAGGAGATGGCCAGGCTGCGGCCGCAGCTGGACAAGCTCCGCGAGAAGTTCAAGGACGACCGGCAGAAGCAGCAGGTCGAGACCATGGCGCTGTTCAAGGCGCATGGTGTCAACCCGCTGTCGGGCTGTCTGCCGCTGCTCCTGCAGATGCCGATCTGGTTCGCGCTCTACCGCGCGCTGGCGGTGGCGGCCGAGCTGTACCAGGCGCCGTTTCTGTGGCTGGGCGATCTCACCGCGCCGGATCCGTACTTCATCCTGCCGGTGTTCATGACCGGCGCGATGCTGCTGCAGTCACGGCTCACGCCGTCGACGGCCACCGGGATGCAGCAGAAGATGCTGAGCTACGGGATGCCGATCATGTTCGGCGTCATGGGCTTCTTCTTCCCGGCGGGCCTGTCGCTCTACATCTCGACGAACACGTCGCTCACCCTGCTCCACCACCTCTACATGAGGCGGACCGACGCGAGCCGGGCCCAGGCCAAGCCGGGCGCGCAGGCGGAGGAGTCCGCGGCGTCGGGCAGCAAGCCGGCCGTATCGGACGCGGACGGCGAGGGCGCGGCCGACGGCGGCGAGCGCGATGTCGAATCCGGCAAGCCGGGGCCGAGCGGGACGCGCAACGGTCAGCGGTCGCGCGGGCAAGGGCGCGGCAAGGGCCCCGGTCGTCGCGGCGGCCGGCGCAAGCGCAGCAGCCGCTCGTCGTAGCCAGTCCACGGGAGGAATGAAGGCATGGATGCGGAGACCAAGGACGCAGCCGCGGTGCCGACCGATCAGGCGCGCGAGTACCTGTGCGGCATCCTGGAGCGCATGGGAATTCCGGCGCAGGTGACCGCGCGCGAGGAGGAGGACAAGCTGGTCCTCGACGTCGCGTGCGCGAGCAGCGACGACGTCCAGCGGGTCATCGGCCGGCGCGGACAGGTGGTGGATGCGCTCCAGCACCTGGTCAGCAAGATGGTGGGCAAGGGCAAGAGCGAGGGGCGCGGGAAGCCCATCGTGGTCGACTCGGGTGGATACCGGCAGCGGCACATCGACCGGCTGCAGGGGCTGGCGGCCAAGATGGCCGAGAAGGCCAGGACCAGCGGCCGGCCGGTCGATCTGGACCCGATGCCGCCGCACGACCGGCGCGTCATCCACATGGCGCTGGCCGAGGTCGACGGCGTCGCGACGCGGAGCGAGGGCGAGGGCGATCTCAGGCACGTCGTGGTGGTGCCGGCCTGAGCTGGGCGCGGTTCGCCGCCACGCGCAGCTGCCGGGCGAGACGGGCGACGTGAAGACACCGCGGGTCGGCGACGAGCGGGACACCATCGCGGCGGTCGCGACGCCGGCGGGCGCGGGCGGGATCGGCATCGTGCGGGTGAGCGGGCCGGTGGCGGTGGCGATCGCGGCGCGCGTGGTCGGTCGCGAGCCGGATGCCCTGCCCGACCGGCGCATGGTGCTGGCGGCCGCGCGCGACCCGGCCGGCGGCGAGCGGCTGGACGACGTGATGGTCGTGGTGATGCGGGCGCCGCGCTCGTTCACCGGCGAGGACGTGGCCGAGCTGCACGGCCATGGCGGTGCCGTCAACATGGCGCGGCTTCTGCGCGCGGTGGTCGCGGCGGGTGCGCGACACGCCGAGCCGGGCGAGTTCACCCGCCGCGCGTTCGAGAACGGGCGGCTCGACCTCACCCGGGCCGAGGCGGTTCTGGCGGTCATCGAGGCGTCGAGCGAGCGCGCGCTGCGTCTGGCCCAGGGGCAGCTGGCGGGCACGCTGGGCGAGCGGATCGGCGAGCTTCGCGGCGAGGCGACCGCGCTACTGGCCGAGCTCGAGGCCAGCATCGATTTCCCGGAAGAAGGGCTGGACCTGTCGGCGCGCGGCGCGGTGGCGGCGCGCGCGGCGGCGCTGGCCGCGGCGTGCGAGCGGCTGGCCGCTACCTTCGATGCGGGTCGCGCGCTGCGCGAGGGCGTGCACGTGGCGCTGTGCGGGCCGGTCAACTCGGGCAAGTCGAGCCTGTTCAATCGACTGGTCGGGAGCGAGCGGGCCCTGGTGGCTGACGAGCCGGGCACGACGCGCGACTTCGTGGAGGCGCGCGTGGTGTGGAGCGGGCTCGCGGTCACGCTCATCGACACGGCCGGCCTGCGCGAGGCGGCCACCGGCGTGGAACGGCGCGGCATCGACCTCGGCGCGGAGCGGGCGCGGCGGGCAGACCTGGAGGTGCACCTGGTGCCTGCGGAGTCGCTTCGCGGCTCCTCGCCTGTCGCGTCCCCCGGCGAGGAGCGAGCGGGGCGCGTACTGCGAATCGTCAGCAAGGGCGACGCGCTCGAGCGTGGGGATGCCGCGCCTCACCTGGTGACGTCGGCCGTGACCGGGCAAGGGATCGCGGAGCTCGAGGCGGCCATCGTCGCGCTCGTGACCGGAGATGCGGTCGAGCATGATGAAGGCGCGCTCCTGAGCAGCGAGCGGCAGCGCGCTCTGGTCGTGCGGGCCGCGGAGGGCTTTGGCCGCGCGGCGGAGGCAGGGCGGGCGGGTCAGCCGGACGAGGTCGTCGCCCTCGAGGTGCGCGAGGGTGTCGATGCGCTGGCCGAGGTGCTCGGCGAGAGCGTCGGCGAGGAGATGCTGGATGCCTTGTTCGCGCGCTTCTGCATCGGCAAGTGATGCATGAACGAATGTTCAGATACGGGTCTGAGGGCCGAGCACGAGTGAAAGATCGAGGTGCGCCTCCGCCGCGGCGATGAGCGCCGCGGTGGATGATCCGGCGAGATGAGGTAGTCGTCCGGCGACCGGGACGCCGCTCCGGCGCTCGATCTCGAGGGCGTTGCGCGCTGCATCGGTCTCCGAGGTTCCCGGTGTCGACGCGCTCAGCACGACGGCCGCCACGGTGAGGCCTCGCGCGGCCGCGACCGCGAGCGTGAGCAGCGTGTGATTGATGGTGCCCAGCCCATCGCGCGCGACGACGATGAGCGGCATCGCGAGCGCGGCGGCCAGGTCGGCCATGTCGAGCGAGTCGGTGAGCGGGACCAGGAGGCCGCCGGCGCCCTCGACCAGGAAGAAGTCGGGCGCGAGAGATCGCAGCCGGTCGACAGCTCGCAGGATCGGGGCGAGCGCGAGGGCCGAACCCTCCAGCTCGGCGGCGACCGAGGGAGCGAGCGGCGCGGCGAAGCGATAGACATTGGAGAGCGGGATCGTCGCGGCCCGCGCGCCGTCGCCGCCGGGAGGATCTTCGAGGCGAGAGGGCGGCGGCTCGGGAACGCGGCTGCCGTCCCGGGCACCGGGCCCGTCCGCTCGAGCGGCGCCGGGTTCGCTCGCGTCCGCCCAGTCAATGTGGCCCGGCCGATGCGAAGGCGGTCGAGCCGCCGGTGGCGAGTCCGGCGCCTGGCGTTCGATCGGTCGTGAGTCGCTGCGGCGTGGCGCCGCGCGAGCGCCATGGGAGCCGCTCGCGTCCAGCCAGTCGCTCGGTGGGTTCGAGCGCGCGCGGTCAGCGGAGGGCGAGTCCATCGTGGGACGATCGAGCGGGATCGGGTCGATGCCGGGCGCGGGCGATTCCCGAGATCGAGGCGCGCTGATGATGTGGACGGTGCGGTGGAGGTCGCCACCGCGGATGGCGCGCTCGAGAGCGAGAGCGTCGGCGGGCCAGAGAGGGCCGTCGGTATCGCGGGCACACCCGGTCTCGACTGGCTTCATGGCCAGCACGCGCAGGCCGCGGGCGCGGGCAGCGGCCAGGAGCGCGCAAGCGACCGTGGTCTTGCCGATCCCTGTGTCGGTGCCGGTGACGAAGAACGCCTTCACGGGAGCGTGGCCAGGCCGGCCGTCACCGCGCCGACCAGCGCGTCGATCTCGTCGTGGGTGATCGACAGGGGCGGCATCAGCACGACCACGTCGCCGAGCGGGCGCAGAAGGACGCCGCTCGAGCGGGCGGCAGTGCAGACGAGGGCGCCGGTCGCCGCCTCGGCGGGGAACGGGGCGCCGGTGACGCGATCGGCGACGAGCTCGATGCCGACCATGAGCCCGCGCTGGCGGATGTCGCCGACCAGCGGATGCGGACGTAGCTGGTCGAGCGCGACACGCAGGCGATCGATCTTGGCCGGCAGCATCTCGAGCACGCGGTCGCGCTCGAACAGGTCGAGCGAGGCGAGCGCGGCGGCGCAGCCGAGCGGGTGACCGGTGAACGTGTGGCCGTGATAGAAGGTGCGCCGGTCCTCCGGGCGCGCGCCGAGGAACTGGTCGTAGATGCGCTGGGTCGCCAGGGTCGCGGCGAGCGGGGTGTAGCCTCCGGTCAATCCCTTGGCCAGGCAGAGCAGGTCGGGAGTCACCTCCTCCTGGGCGCACGCGAACAGGGTCCCGGTCCGGCCGAACCCGGTCGCCACCTCGTCGGCAATGAGCAGGACATCGTGCTCTCGGCACAGCGCGGCCGCGCCGGCCAGGTAGCCCTCCGGGTGGACCAGCATGCCGGCCGCCCCTTGCACCAGCGGCTCGAGGATGAACGCGGCGATCTCGTGTCCGCGGGCGCGCAGCAGGTCGGCCAGCGCGGCGAGCGCCTGGTCGCGGACCTGCTCCGGCGTGCCGCCGGATGGATGGCGGTAGGGGTGTGGCGTGGGGACGGCGAGCGACTCGATGAGGAGCGGGCCGAACACCGCATGGAAGTGGGGGATGCCGCCGACCGCGACCGCGCCGAGGGTGTCGCCGTGATAGGCGTGCTCGAGGTGGACAAAGCGGCGCTTGCCGGGCCGACCCGCGAGCTGCCAGTACTGGAAGGCCAGCTTGAGCGCGATCTCCACCGCCGTGGAGCCGCTGTCGGAGTAGAAGACCCGGGTCAAGCCAGGCGGCGCGCAGGCGACCAGTCGCTCGGCGAGCTCGGCCGCGGTCGGGTGGGCGAGGCCGAGCAAGGTCGAATGCGCCATCCGGTCGAGCTGCTCGCGAATGGCCTGGTTGATCTCGGGTCGGTTGTGGCCGTGGACGTTGACCCAGAGGGACGACACGCCGTCGAGATAGCGGCGCCCCTCGGAGTCGATGAGGTAGTTCCCCTCGGCCCGTTCGATGACCAGGGGCGTGCCGTCGCTCCACTGGCGCATCGGCGTGAAGGGGTGCCAGAGATACTTCTTGTCGAGGTCGATCCAGCGATCAGTCCGAGACGGGCTGGCCATGGTGCGGGCTCCGGGGCAGGAGTTGCTCGTCCGCCAGCCGCTCGAGCTCGGCGAGCACATGATCGATCTGATCGATCTCGTGCGTGGCCATCAGGGCGAACCGGAGGCGAGAGGTTCCACGTGGAACGGTGGGTGGGCGGATGGCCTGAGCATGGATCCCGGCCGCGAGCAGTCGCCTCGAGACGTCGAGGCTGCGCCCCTCCTCGCCGACCATGATGGGAAAGATCGGGCTCGCGCCCGCACCGGGGGCCAGCAGGTCGAGCGCGGCCAGCTTCTCGCGACATCGATCGATGCGCAGCCGGAGCGCCGCCCGCAGCTCATCGCCCTGCGCCCCGGCCACCAGCTCGAGCGCCGCGCGGCTGGCCGCCGCGATGGCGGGCGGCAGCGCGGTGGTGAAGACGAAGCTCCGGGCGCGATGGACCAGGAACGAGCGCAGCCCTGCCCCACCGGCGACGTAGGCCCCGAAGCTGCCGAAGGCCTTCCCCAGCGTGCCGACCATGACGTCGGGGACGACGCCAACGGCCGCACTCAGCCCGCGGCCGCCAGGGCCCAGCGCTCCGACCGCGTGCGCCTCGTCCACCATCAGCCACGCATCGTGTCCGGCCGCCACCTCGGCCAGCTCGGCCAGCGGCGCCCGATCCCCATCCATCGAGAACACGGCCTCGGTGACGAGCAGACAACGCCGGGCCGACGTCCGCGCCGCCGCCAGCTGCCGCCGGGCACTCGCCGCATCGGCGTGGTCATAGATGAGGACCCGCGCCCGAGACAGCCTGCACCCATCGATGAGGCTGGCGTGGTTGAGCCGGTCGGAAAGGACCAGGTCGTCTGCCCCGACCAGCGCAGGGATGACCCCGACGTTGGCCTGGAACCCGGAGT
>DATFRY010000276.1:0-27393 GCA_035262925.1 Kofleriaceae bacterium
CCGGGCGCGGGCGTGCGCAACAACTGCCAGCTGCCGCCCTCGATGGTGTACGACCCCGTCACCAACCCGGGCGGGCTGCGCTGCGCCGGCCAGGACCATGCGGTCTCCATCTGGGGCACGGCGGAGGGCAGCAGCCGGGCGCGCAGCACGCGCGACAACGTGGGCGTGCAGTACGGCCTCGGCGCGCTGGTCTCCGGCGCCATCACGCCCGAGGAGTTCGTGGTCCTGAACGAGAAGATCGGCGGGGCCGACGCCGACGTCCGGCCGACCGCCGCGCGCTCGTCGGCCGATCTGGAGGCGCTGCCGATCGCGTACGCGTCGGGCATCGTGTCCGACGGCGCGCAGCTGGCAAAGACGCCGATGGTCGACCTGCGCGGCTGGGACGACTCGAACATCCCGCCCCCGCCCGGCCTGGGCATCCACCACATCTGGCGCAGCTTCTCGCTGCGCGCCCGCCTCGACGAGGGCAGCGGCGGCCACGACAACCACGTCATGTGGCGCTACGGCACCGGGCTCATCGCGCCGGCCGCGTCCGGGCTGAGCCTGCAGTCGTTCCTGACCATCGACCAGTGGGTCGCCGCGATCCGGGCCGACACCGGCTGCGGCTCCATCGAGGAGAAGATCGCCCGCAACCGGCCGGCGGGCGCGTTCGACTTCTGCTACCTGAGCAGCGACACGACGTTCTCGAACAAGGTCACCGACCCGGCGGTGTGCGACGCCGATCCGCTGCTGGCGCGCCACGCCTCGCCGCGGCAGGTCGCCGGCGGCCCGCTGGCCGAGAACGTCCTCAAGTGTCAGCTCGAGCCGCTCGACCCGGCCGACTACGCCCCCGAGGTGCTCAGCGCGGAGCAGATCGATCGGCTGCGCGCGGTCTTCCCGGACGGCGTGTGCGACTGGAGCGCGCCGGGCGTGGGGCAGGAGGCGGCGATCTCTCCGCTCGACTTCTCGGGCGGTCCGGGCGGGGCGCCGCTCCCGCCGCCGCCGAGGTCCTCGCCGCGCTGATCGGGAGCGCGCGCCGCGCCGCGCCGCGATCGAGGCGGCGAGCTGTCCGTCCTTGGCCCTGATGTGGGACTGGCTCGCCGTCGCATCGCATCGCGTCGCGTCGCGTCGCCTCGCATCGCCGGCCGCGTATTGCGAGCGAACGCCTTCTCGGCCGCTCGCGTCGCTCCTATGATGCCCGCCTCAAGCACCGGAGGAGGGCGTCTCACCATGAGGCTGTCGACTCTGCGCGGCTGCGCCGCGTTCCTGACTTGCCTGGCCGCGGGCTGCGCGTCCAACGAGGGGCCGGATGATCGCGACGGCCACATCGATCTGGCGTCCGTGTCGATCGACACCCGCGCCATCGCCTCCGCCAGCGACGAGGAGCTGAACGCACCCGACGGCTCCGGCCAGTACGTGCTGGTCCAGCTGGCCGGGCCGCCGACCGCGGCCGATCTCGCCGCGCTCCGGGCGTCGGTCGAGCAGGTCTACACCTACGTGCCGAACAACGCCTTCGTGGTGCGCGTGGCGCCGGGCAGCCGCGTCGACCGGCTCGGCGCGTGGGCCGGCGTGGTCCAGCCCGAGTACAAGATCGCGCGCGGCCTGCGCGACGCGGCCCTCGCCGCCGACGAGGTCGAGGTGCAGACCATCATGGTCCAGGCCTATCCCGACGCCGACCTCCAGCGCATCGTGGGCCAGGCCGCGCTCGAGCCGGAGGCGGAGGTGGTGGGCGTGGGCAAGGGCGAGCGCTTCTCGCGTGTCCGCCTGCTGGTGCCGTCCGACCGCGCGGTCGCGCTGGCCGAGAAGCTGGCCGCCGTGCCCGAGGTGTTCTGGATCGACGCCGAGGCCCGGCGCACCCTCTTCAACGACACCACGATCTGGGTCGGCCAGTCGGGCGTGAGCGGCGGGCAGGCCACACCGGTCTTCGATCACGGCATCCACGGCGAGGGCCAGGTGGTCGGCTACATCGACACCGGCGCCGACGTCGACAGCTGCTACTACCGCGACACCGCGCGCGGTCTGCCGCCGACCAACGCCTGCAACGGCGGCACGGCGATCGACGCGAGCCAGCGCAAGGTGCTGGCGGTCGACTTCCTGTGGTCGAACGAGTGCGCCGGCGGCATCGGCGCCGGCGAGTGGGACACGCAGAACCACGGCACCCACGTCGGCGGCATCATCGCCGGCGACAACTTCGCCAACCCGATCGAGCACGACACGGCAGACGGCATGGCGCCGGGCGCCAAGCTGGTCGTCCAGGACGGCGGCTTCGGCACCGACAACTGCGGCGACCTGCCCGGCATCGGCTGCCCGGTGGTCGACCTTCAGCCCCTGTTCCAGCAGGCCTACGACCAGGGCGCGCGCCTGCACACCAACTCGTGGGGCGACCAGGAGAACGCCAGCCCGCAGAACAACTACACGGCGGCGTCGGAGGACGTCGACGCTTTCATGTTCTCGCACCCCGACTTCCTGGTCTTCTTCGCGGCCGGCAACTCGGGGCCCGGCACCGCCACGGTGGGCAGCCCGTCCACCGCCAAGAACGGCGTCTCGGTCGGCGCGACCCAGCGCGGCACCGCCGCCGAGGCGATGGCCGGCTTCTCGAGCTGCGGCCCGACGGCGGACAACCGGATCAAGCCCGACCTGACCATCCCGGGCCAGAGCATCATCTCGGCGCGCAACGACACCAACGTCGGCACGAACAACTGCAACACCATCAGCATGAGCGGGACCAGCATGGCGAGCCCGGCGGCGGCCGGCCTGGGCGCGCTGGTCCGCCAGTACTACACCGACGGCTTCTACCCGACCGGCGCGGCGGTGACCGCGAACCGCTTCACGCCGTCGGCGGCGCTGGTCAAGGGCACGCTGCTCAACTCGGCCAGACAGATGACCGGGGCGGGCGTCATCCCCAGCAACTGCCAGGGCTGGGGCCGCATCCTGCTCGACGACGCGCTCTTCTTCCCCGGCCAGGCGCGCACCATGTTCGTGGCCGACGACAGCGGCTTCCCGAGCGGCGGCGCCGGGCAGACGAAGACCTTCAACCTGGCGGTCCAGGCCGGGACGTCGCTCAAGGCCACGCTGGTGTGGACCGACTTCCCGTCGACGCCGGCCGCCAGCGTGAACCTGGTCAACGACCTCGACCTCGAGGTGAGCGGGCCGAGCGGAACCTTCCGCGGCAACGTGTTCTCCGGCGGCGTGTCGCAGACCGGCGGCAGCGCTGATCGCCGCAACACCGTCGAGCAGGTGCTGCTGGCCAGCCCGGCGGCCGGGACCTACACGGTCACGGTGCGCGCCTTCAGCGTGCCGAGCGGCCCGCAGCCGTTCGCGCTGGTGGTGACCGGCGCCGTGTCGACGGGAGCCGGCGGCAACCAGCCTCCGGTCGCGAACGCCGGCGCCGACCAGAGCGGACAGATCGGCACCCAGGTCGTGCTCGACGGCACCGGCTCGAGCGATCCGGACGGCGGGCCCTCGCCGCTCGGCTTCGCGTGGACCCAGACCGCCGGCCCGGCGGTGACCCTGTCGGGCGCGGCCACGTCGCAGGCGCGCTTCACGCCGTCGGCGGCCGGCACCTACACGTTCCGCCTGCTGGTCAGCGACGGCGCGGCCGAGGACGACGACACCGTCACCGTCGTCGTGGCGGGCGGCGGCCCGGTGGTCGTCTTCAACGACGACTTCGAGCAGGCGCGCGGCTGGACCGCCAACCCGTCGGGCACCGACACCGCGACCACCGGCCGCTGGGAGCGCGGCGATCCGCAGGCGACCAGCGACAACGGGCCCAAGCAGCTCGGCACCGCCCGGAGCGGCACCTTCGACCTGGTGACCGGCGCGTCGGCCGGCGCGTCCGCGGGTGTCAACGACATCGACGGCGGCACCACGTCGATCCGCTCTCCGGCCATCACCTTGCCTGCCGGCACCATCACGCTGTCGTTCGCCTTCTACCTGGCGCACGGATCGAACTCGTCGTCGGCCGACTTCCTGCGCGTGCGGGTGGTGGGCGCGACCAACCAGGTCGTGTTCCAGGAGCTGGGCACCACCAGCGACGACGACGCCGTGTGGGCGACGCGCTCGGTCGACATCAGCGCGTTCGCCGGCCAGAGCGTGCGCATCCTGGTCGAGGCGGCCGACGCGGCCGGGGCCAGCCTGGTCGAGGCAGCCGTCGACGACGTGCGGATCGAAGCGCGCTGAGAGGCGTCCCCTCTCCCTCTTTCGAGTCCGCGCGCCCGATCCGATCGCGGCGCGCGGACTCGACGTCAGCGGCGCAGGAGGTCGTCGGTGACCTCCATCTCGAAGACCGGGTCGCCGCCGGGCGGCGCCTCGGCGACGCTGTCGGCGAACATCCGGCGCGCCTCCTCGTCGTCGTGGAGCATCCCGGCGTCGAACGCGCGCCGCCAGGTGTCGTGATCGGGCCACTGCGCGTAGCCGACGAAGCGGCCGTCGCGGTCGCGATGCAGGCGCGAGCCGTACGAGCCGTACCGGGCGGCGATGAGATCGGTGCCGCGCCGCCACGCCGCGCGGAACTGCTCCTCCTTGCCCGGCTTGATCCGCCACCAGTAGACCGCGATGAACATGCTGCCTCCTGTCGAGTACACTCGCGCTGCCCATGGGGAGCTTGCCACACCGCCGGAGGAGCGCCGCGCGCCGCCCGTCGGGCGCGATCCTGGCCGCGCTCGCGCTGGCCGCCGCCTGTGCCTGCGGCCGCAGCTCCGGAGGCGACGCCGAGGACGCGATCGATCGCGCGTACGGAGCCTACCAGGCTGTGGCCGAGGCGCTCGCCGGCGCTTCCGACTGCGCGAGCGGCATCGCCCGCGCGGCCGCGGTCGCGCGCGATCGCAGGCCGGACATCGGCGCCGCCCTCGCGATGCAGGCTGATCCGGCACGGATGGAGGCGGCGCGCGCCGTCCTCCAGGCGCGCGAGCCGCGCTACCTGGCGATCTCGTCGCGCCTCGAGGCCGGGTTCGCGCGCTGCGAGGGCCAGCCCGGGCTGGCGGCGCTGAGCGACGCGCTCGATCCTCCGCGCTGATCTCCGCGCCGATCGATCGGGCGCTCAGTCGGCCGACAGCGAGGAGAAGGCGAGGGTGGACTCGAGCGTCCACGCCACCCGGGCGCCCGGCGCGACCTCGACCGAGCTCGAGACCGTGCGCCCGCCTCCGATCTCGCGGGCGGCCAGGTGGAGCAGCGTGCCCCCGGCCAGCGCTCGCCACGGGATCGCGAAGGTGGTCCGGCCGTGTCCGCGCAGGGTGCCGAGCCGCTCCGGCCGCGCTCCCCCCTCGAGGAGGAGCTCGACCGGGTGGGGGTTGCGGCTGACCACCACGACGGTCACCGCCGAGGCGTCGTCCGCGGAGACGGCCGTATCGGCAGCGGACCCGGGGGAGGGGCGAGGCACGCATGCCGCGGGCGCGGCCGCCGCGGCCAGCGCCGCGACGCCGGCCAGCGCGAATGATCTGACGAGTCGCGACATCGTGATCTCCCTGGTTCGAGTGTAGCGCGCCGCCCGCGCCGTGGGCTGCCACACCGGCCTTGCAGCGGTCCAGCGCCGGCCCGCCGCCCCCGCCGGCGCGGCGCGGCCCGGCGCGGCGCGGCAAGACGTGGCAGGGCGGCACCCTGCGCGGGCGCTCCGGCGCCATTGGACAAAACTATCGCATCGCGATATGTGTTCGGCCCGTGCAAGCCCAGCCACTATCCGACGCGGAGTACCGCTCGCTCGCCGAGTTCCGGTACCAGCTTCGCACGTTCCTCGCCTTCTCCGAGGGACAGGCGCGCGCGGTCGGTCTGAACCCGCAGCAGCACCAGCTCCTCCTCGCGGTCCGCGCGTCGGCGCCCGAGACGCCCACCATCGGCTTCCTCGCCGAGCGCCTCATCCTCCGCCACCACAGCGTGGTCGGGCTGCTCGACCGGCTCGAGCAGCGCAGGCTGGTCCGCCGCGTGCGGTCCGCGCGCGACCGGCGCCAGGCCGGCGTCGAGATCACCGCCAGCGGCGCGCGCCTCCTCCACCGCCTGGCCGTGGCGCACCGGGCCGAGCTGCGCCGGGCCAGACCTCAGCTCATGGACGCACTGCACGACCTGTCGGGCATCCGCCCGACGGCACGACCGCCCCGACGCACCACCGGAGCCACCGCAACCACCCGAAAATGATGAACGACGACGAGTCTGCCAAGAGTCCCCCATCCTGGTTCGAAGCTCTCTTTCCCGACCGACCTCACCTGACGCTCGGCGACTTCACCGCCACCCGGCGCATGCTGCCGGTCACCGTCATCGCCCTGGCCATCGGCGTGCTGAGCGGCTTCATCGCCCTCGGCCTGCTTCGGCTCATCGGCCTGTTCACCAACTTCTTCTTCTACCAGCGCGTGGGCTGGGACTTCGTCGATCCGGCCGGCCACGACATGGGCGCGTGGGTGGTGCTCGCCCCTGTGGCCGGCACGCTCATCGTCGGCTTCATGGCGCGCTACGGCTCCGAGCGCATCCGCGGCCACGGCATCCCCGAGGCGCTCGAATCCATCCTCCTGCGCGGCAGCCGCGTGGAGCCGAGGCTCGCGGTGCTCAAGCCGCTGTCGGCGGCGATCTCGATCGGCTCGGGCGGCCCGTTCGGCGCCGAGGGGCCGATCATCATGACCGGCGGCGCGTTCGGATCGCTCATCGCCCAGGGATTTCACCTGACCAGCGCCGAGCGCAAGACGCTGCTGGTGGCCGGCGCGGCGGCCGGCATGACCGCGACGTTCGGCTCCCCGCTGGCCGCGATGCTGCTCGCCGTCGAGCTCCTGTTGCTCGAGTGGAAGCCGCGCAGCTTCATCCCGGTCGCGCTCGCCTGCATCGCGGCCATGGCGACGCGCCACTACCTCCTGCCGACCGGGCCGCTCTTCCAGGTGCCGCCGCACGCGGCGTTCATCGGCATCGCCGGGCTGTTCGGCTGCGTGGTGGCCGGGCTGGGGGCAGGCGTGCTGTCGGCCCTCATGACCGCCAGCGTCTACCTGTTCGAGGACCTGTTCCAGGAGCACCTCCGCCGCATTCACTGGATGTGGTGGCCGGCCATCGGCGGCGTGGTCATCGGCATCGGCGGCATCATCTGCCCGCAGGCGCTCGGCGTCGGGTACGCCTCGATCGGCGACCTCCTGTCCGGCCACATGCTGCTCGGCGCCGCGCTGGTGCTCATCGCGGTCAAGTGGACGATCTGGTCCTTCGCCCTCGGCTCCGGCACCTCCGGCGGCGTGCTGGCCCCGCTGCTCATGATCGGGGCCGCGCTCGGCATGCTCGAGGGGCACGTGCTGCCCGATCTGGGCGCGGGCTTCTGGCCGCTCATCAGCATGGGCGCGGTCCTGGGCGGGACGATGCGCTCGCCGCTGACCGGCATCCTGTTCGCGGTCGAGATCACCCACGACTGGGACGCGATGCTGCCGCTCGCGATCGCGGTGGTGATCGCGCACCTCTTCACCGTGCTGGTGCTGCGCCGGTCGATCCTGACCGAGAAGGTCAGCCGCCGCGGCTTCCACATCTCGCGCGAATACGCCGTCGATCCGCTCGAGATCCTGTTCGCGCGCGAGGTGATGACGGCCGAGGAGGGCGGGCCGCCGCCCGAGCCTCCGGCCATCTGTCACCCCGACGAGACCCTGCGCACCGTCGCGTACCGCATGGCCCACCTGAGGATCATCGAGGTCACCGTCGTCGATCGCGCCGATCCGTCGCTCGCGCTCGGCAGGGTGACCCTGCAGGACCTGCTGGTCGCGCGCCGCCGGCACCTCGAGGAGGAGACCCGCCGCGAGCGGCCGCTGCCCATCCAGTACATGGTCGCGCCCTGGCTCCGGGCGGGGCCGCGCTAGGCGGCCCGTCGTCGACCAGTGCCTCGCCGCTCGAGCGCGGCGGCCCGTCGTGGCGGCCCGCTCAGCGCGGCGATTCGCTCGCGCCAGGGAGCTCGATCGTGAAGCGTGCGCCGCCGGCGGGTCGGTTCGACGCGACCAGCCGGCCGCCGTGGCGCTCCACGATGCGCCGCGCGATCGCGAGCCCGAGCCCCAGGCCTGCTCCGCCGTCGCGCAGATCGGCGGCGCGCCCCTGTGTGCCGCGCGCGAAGGGGGCGAAGATCCGCTCGACCTCACCCGGGTCGAGCCCCGGGCCCGAGTCGTCGATATGGAGCGCCACGCAGCTGCCGCCGGAGCCGTCGTCGACCGAGACCGCGACCCGGCCCCCGGGCGGCGAGTAGCGGATCGCGTTGGCGACCAGGTTGGACACCGCGCTGGCCAGCGCCGCGGGGATCCCGTCCACTTCCGCGCGGGTGCGGCCGGCGAGGTTCACCAGCGCCACCTCGGCCCGACCGGCCGCCGCCCCCTGACCGGCCAGCGCCTCGTCGACCAGCGCGGCCAGCTCGAGCCGCTCGCTGCGCGACGGAGCGGTCGCGTCGCCGCGGGTGAGGTCGAGCAGGGCGGCGACCAGGCGGCCGAGCCGGCGCAGCTCGTCGAGCGAGCTCCGCGCCGCCGCCTCCCATTCACCGGTGGTGCGCGGACGGCGCAGGGCCACCTCGAGCTCGTTGCCGATCACGGCCAGCGGAGTGCGGAGCTCGTGCGAGACGTCGGCGGCGAACAGGCTGAGCCCCTGGTAGCCGCGCTCGAGGCGGGCGAGGAGCGCGTTGAGCGCCATCGCGAGCTCGCGGAGCTCGTCCTCGCGCTCCGGCACCTCGATGCGGCGATCGAGGCGCTCGGCGGTGATCTCGGAAGCGGTGCGGATGACGCGGTCGACCGGGGCCAGCGCGCGCCGGGCCAGCCACAGGGCACCCCCGGTCGCCAGCAGGAGCCCGACCGGCGCGGCGAACGCCATCGCGGTCAGGATCTCGTTGCGGATGTCGGCGTCGGTCTCCTCCACCGCTCCGCTGGCCACCTCCTCGCGCTCCTCGGCGACGGCGACCAGGAACGCGACGACGGCGAAGACCGCCAGGCTGAGGCCGGTGGCCAGCGAGATCCACAGGGCGAAGCGGGCCTGCAGCGAGCGCGGCCGCCACCACCTCGATCGGGTCCGGGTCATGGCGGCGGCCGTGAGCGCAGCCGATATCCGACGCCGCGCACGGTCTCGATCCGCGTCGCCTCGCCGCCCACCTTGCGGCGCAGGTTCGCGACGTGAACGTCGACCAGGTTGGTCCCGGGGTCGAAGTCGTAGCCAAACACCTCGCGCAGGATCTCGGGGCGCCCGATCACCTCGCCGCGCCGGCGCATGAGCAGCGCCAGCAGCGCGTGTTCGCGCGGAGAGAGAGGCACCGCGCGCCCGTGGATGGTCACGACCGGCTCGTCGGCCGCCAGCGCCAGGCCGTCGCAGGCGAGCGGCGCCCAGCGCGGGGCCGCCGCGCGGCGCAGCAGGGCGCGGATGCGCGCGAGCAGCTCGGCGTAGGCGAACGGCTTGACCAGGTAGTCGTCGGCACCGAGCTCGAGCGCGTGCACGCGCGACTCCACCGCGTCCCGCGCAGTGAGGACCAGCACCGGCGCGAGGATGCGGAGCGCGCGCGCCGCGCCGAGCACGTCGATCCCATCCATGTCGGGCAGGCCCAGGTCCAGGATCAGCGCGTCGACGTCGCGCTGCCCGAGCCGCGCCAGCGCCTCGCTGCCCGTGGCGACCGCGTCGATCGCGAAGCCATCCTCGACCAGGCCTCGCGACAGGGACGCGGACAGTCGCGCGTTGTCCTCGACCAGGAGCAGCCCCATGACCGCACCTACCATGCCCGCTCGCCCGATGCGGGCAAACACGATTCGTGTCTTCATTCAGTCTTAATCCGACAGAGCGGCGGCCACGCAATAGGTTTCGCGGGATGCAGGACGAGCAATGAGCTTGCGCCCGTGCCTCGCCGCCGCGGCGCGCACCTGCGCATGGGTCGGCGCCTCCGCGATCGCCCTGGCGGGTAGTCCGGCGCAGGGCAGCCCGCCGGCCGCGGCCCGGGCGCCGGGCCCGTCGGCGGCGCCACGCGGCCTCGCGCTCACCCTGGAGTCCGCGCTGGACGCGGCTCGAGGTTCGCCGGCCCACCGCGCGGCCGCTGCGCGCCGGCGCGCGGCCGAGGCCGGCGTCGAGGCCGCCGGCGCCTGGCCGGCGACGTCGATCGGCGTGTCGACCACCCACCGGGCCGAGCGAGCGGCGCCGGTCGCGTCCCTGCCGCTGCCGATCTTCGGCACGCTTGCGGCGAGCCGCGGCGTCGCTCGCGCCGAGGCCGAGGTGGCGCGCATCGAGGCGAGCGCGGTCGACCTGGCGCTGCGGCGCGACGTCAAGCGAGCGTGGCTGGAGCTGGTGCGGGCCGAGGCGCGAGCGGACCTGTCGGCCGCCGCGATCCGGCGCGAGGCGGAGCTGGCGACCATCACGCGCGCTCGCTTCGACGCCGGCGACGCGTCCCACGCCGAGGTGGTGGCGGCCGACGCCGTGGCCCGGCGGGCGCGGGCGCAGTCCGCCGCCGACCGGGCTGCGATCTCGGCCGCGGCGGCCGACCTGGCCGCGCTGCTCGGGATCGATCCGACAGGGCCGCTGTCCGCGGTGGGTGGCTTCCCCGCCGCCGCGCCCGTGCCGCCGCTCGACCGGCTGCGCGCCCGGCGCGCCGGCCACCCCGACGCGCGCGCCGCCGCCGCGCGGATCGGCGTCGAGCGCGCGCGCGAGGGGGAGGCGCGGGCGGCGCGCTGGCCCGAGCTGTCCGTCGATCTCGAGGCGATGATCGACGACCCGACCCTGCCGGGATCCGACTACCGGGTGGGGCTCACCCTGGCGGTCCCGCTGCTCGGCAAGCGAGGCGCCGCCGAGGCAGCGGCCGCCGCCACCGGCCGCGCGGCGCGCATCGAGCGCGAGCGGACCCTGGCCACCGTCGACGCGGAGCTGGTCGCCGCCTATCGCCGCTACCAGTCGGCGCGCGAGCTGGCGCGCGCGCTCGAGCAGGACGTCCTGCCGTCCCAGCGCGAGGCGGCGGAGCTGGCCCGGTCCGCCTATCGCGAGGGGCAGGGCGGGCTGGTCGCGGTGCTCGACGCCGACCGGACGCTGGCCGACGCAGAGGCCGACTGGATCCAGGCGCGCGCCGACGCGGCTGTGAGCCGCGCGGACCTGGAGTGGGCCGTGGGAGGCGAGCTGTGACGCGTCGGGCCGTCGCGATCGGCATCGCCGCCGCCGGCATCGTCGCGGTCGCTGGCGGGTGCGGGCGCTCGCACAGCGACGAGGGCGAGGCGGAAGCGGACGCCACGCCGGTCGCGGTCGCCTGCGCCCCCGCTCGCCCGGCTCCCGCCACCGAGCGCGTGTCCCTGCGCGGTGTGGTCGCGGTGCCGCCCGATCGCGACGCGGTGGTGGCACCCGCGGTGCCCGGGCGCCTCGTCGAGGTCCGCGTCCACGAGGGAGATCGCGTGAGCCGGGGCGATCTGCTCGCGCGGGTCGCCGATCCGGCGCTGGCCGCCGCCGTCGGTGAGGGGGAGGCCGCGGTCAGCGCCGCCGGGGCCTCGCTGGTCAACGCCGAGGCGGCGCTGGCGCGGGCGCGCCGCCTGGTCGACAGGGGGATCGCGCCGCGCCGCGACGTGGAGGATGGTGAGGCGCGCCGCGCGGCCGCCGCCGCCGAGCTCGCCACCGCGCGGGCACGCGACCGGCTCGCCGTGCGCCAGCGCGATCGCGCGCGCGTCGTCGCGCCGCTGGGCGGCGTCGTCGTGCACGTCCTCCGCCGCGCCGGGGACCTGGTCGACGGCACGGCGGCCACGCCGGTGGTGGAGATCGCCGATCCGGTCGAGCTCGAGCTGCGCGCCGACGCGCCGGCCGCCGATCTGGTCCGCCTGCGCGAGGGAGCGCCGGTCATCATCCGGCTCGACGCGGTGCCGGGTCAGGACTTGCGCGGCGCGATCGTGTTCGCCGGTCCGTCGGTGGATCCCGCCACGTCGCTGGGGCAGGTGCGGGCGTCGATCGCGCCCGCGTCGTTCGGCGCGCTGCAGCTCAAGTTCGGCCTGGCCGGCCAGATCGAGGCAGAGGTCGCGGGTCGGACCGGCGCCGTGCTCGTCCCGGCCGGCGCCGTGCGGCGAGCGACGACCGGCGCCGAGGAGGTGGTCCTGTGCGCCGCCGCCGCCGCCCCGGCCGCGGCCGCCAGTGGCGCCGTCGCCGCGGTCGGCACCGCCGTCACCACAGGCAGCACCTCCGGCGACGACGACGCCGACGACACCGCCAGCCACGGCACGCGCGGCGCGGTCGCGGTGGTCCGCGTGCGCGCCGTCCAGGTCGGTGCCCGCGTCGGCGATGATATCGAGATCGCCGCGGGCCTCGCGCCCGGCCAGCTGGTCGTCACGAGCCACGTGCTCGGCCTCGAGGACGGCGCGGCCATCCAGATCGCCGGACCGCCCGCGCCTCGGCCCAGGGTCGCCCCATGAACCTGGTCGGCGCGCTGCGCGGCCGCGCGAGCCTGGTCGCGCTCGCCACTGTTGCCGCGCTCGCCTACGGCATGGTCTCGCTCTCGCGCCTGGCCAGCGGCATCTATCCCGACGTCGACTTCCCGCGCGTGGTGGTGGTCGCCCGCGCCGGCGATCTGCCGCCCGAGGTGGTGCAGACCGCGCTGACCCGCCCGCTCGAGGAGGCGGTCGCGACCGTGCCCGCGCTGCGGCGCCTGCGCGCCCGCACCATCCGCGGCGCGACCGAGCTGTCGGCCCAGTTCCAGGCCGGCACCGACATGTGGCGGACCCTGCAGCTGGTCGAGACCCACGTGGCCGAGATCCGCTCCGAGCTGCCGGCCGAGACCGAGCTGCGGGTCGAGCGGGTGACGCCGACCGCGCTGCCGATCGCCACCTTCAACGTCACCGGTGAGGTCGACCCGCGCGTCCTGCGCGACGCCGCCGCGCTCGTGGTGCGGCCGGCGCTCACCCGCGTGCCCGGCACCGGCTCGGTCGAGGTCCAGGGCGGTGACGTGCGCGAGTTCGAGGTGATCCTGCGTCCCGGCGCGCTCGCCGCCGCCCACCTCACTCCGCGCGCCGTGGCCGACAGCCTGTCCACCGGCGATCGCGTCGCCGCGGTCGGCCGCGCCGGCGCCGAGCACCAGGTCATGACCGTCCTGGCCGCGTCGGAGCCGACCACCGCCGCGGCCATCGCGGCCCTGCCGGTGGGCATCGGCGCCAACGGGCCCATCCCGCTCTCCGCGGTCGCCCAGGTCACCGACGGCGCCGAGGACCGCACCACCAGCGCGGCCGGGCCCGACGGCGACGTCGTGGTGGTGACGGTGTCGCGCGCGCCAGGCGCCAGCGCGCCCGACGTGGTGAGCGGCGCGCGCGGCGTCATCGCCGATCTCCGCCGCGCCCACGCGCTCCCCCGCGGCGTGCGGGTGGAGACGGTCTACGATCAGTCGGAGCTCATCGACGACGCCATGGGTGGGGTGCGCGACGCCATCCTGCTGGGCATCGCGCTCAGCCTGGTGGTGCTCGCCGTGTTCCTGCGCGACGCGCGCGCCGGGCTGGCCGCGGCGGTGGCGGTGCCCATCACGCTCGGCTGCACCTTCGGCGTGATGCGCCTCGTGGGCCAGACCTTGAACCTCATGTCGCTGGGCGGTCTGGCGGTGGCGATCGGCCTCGTGGTCGACGACTCGATCGTGATCGTCGAGGCGATCGTCCGGCGGATCGAGGAGGGCGCCGCCGTCCCCGACGCGGCCGAGCGCGGCACGCGCGACCTCCTGGCCGCTGTGGTCGGCACCACCCTCACCACCGTGGTCGTGTTCGCCCCGCTCGCCCTCATCGCCGGCGTGGTCGGCAGGTTCTTCGGCGCGCTCGCCGTGACGCTGTGCGCGGCGGTCATCCTCTCGCTCGTCGTCGCCCTGTCGGTGGTGCCGCTGGTGGCCGCCCGCCTCCTGCGCGCCCGCCCGCCCGCGCTCGGCGCCCCGCACGTCCCCGGCGGCCGGCTGTCGCACGCCTACGGGCGCGCGGCCCACGCGGTCATCCGCCATCCGCGCCTGAGCGTGCTCGGCGTCGTCCTGCTGGCGGCCGGCGGAGTCGTGGCCGCCGGCGCGACCGCGACCGGCTTTCTGCCGGCGATGGACGAGGGCGCGATGGTGGTCGACTTCTTCACCCCACCCGGCACCTCGCTCGAGGAGACCGACCGCATCGCGCGCCGCCTCGACCGCATCCTGTCGACCACGCCCGGGGTGGTCAACTTCACGCGCCGCACCGGGGCCGAGATGGGGCCGGCCGCGGCGACCGAGCAGAACGGCGGCGACATCCTGGTCCGTCTGGCGCCGCGCGGCGATCGGCGCCCGGTCTACGACATCATGGCGGAGGTGCGGGCGCGGGCCGCGCGCGACGCGCCCGAGGCGCGCATCGAGCTCATCCAGGTGCTGCAGGACGTGCTCGACGATCTGTCGGGCAACCCGCGTCCCATCGAGGTGAAGATCTTCGGCCCCGACCAGGCCACGCTCGAGCGCCTCGCC
The DNA here is from genome assembly GCA_035262925.1 of Kofleriaceae bacterium. Taxonomy (GTDB): domain Bacteria; phylum Myxococcota_A; class Polyangia; order Haliangiales; family Haliangiaceae; genus DATFRY01. The sequence goes on from DATFRY010000276.1 coordinate 14,348, forward strand.
CGGCTGGCGGCCGCACGCATCGAGGACGCGCCGGGCCTCGAGGACTTCTTCGACGGGGTCGAGGGCAGCGTGCCGGTCCTGCGCGCCGAGATCGACCCGACGCGCGCCGCACGGGTCGGCGTCTCGCCGGCCGACGTGCAGGGCGACCTCGAGGTCGCCCTGGCCGGGCGCGTCGCCAGCCAGGTCCGGCTGGGCGACCGCACCGTCGGCGTGCGGGTCCGCGCGCCCGACCCGGTCCGCTTCGACCCGGAGGCGATCGCCGGCTTCCCGCTGGCCTACGGCGGCACCACCGTGCCGCTGCGGGCGGTCGCAAGGCTGTCGCGACCGGTCGGCCCCTCGGTGCTGGTGCGCGAGAACCTGGGCCAGGTGATCATCCTGACCGCGGCGGTGCAGCCGGGAGGCAACCTGGCCGCCATCACCGGCGACGTGAGCGATCGGCTGGACGGCCTCGCCCTGCCGCGCGGCTACCGCGTCGAGGTCGGCGGGCAGCTGGAGAGCGCGCGCCAGACCCAGCGCGACCTGGCCGGCGTGTTCGGCCTCGGCGTGGCGCTGGTCCTGGCCGTGCTGCTGGTGCAGCTCCGCTCGCTGCGCCTCGCGCTGGTGGTCCTGCTCGGCGCGCCGCTCGCGCTGGTCGGCGCCGTGGTCACGCTCCTGGTCGCCGGCCTCCCGCTCGACGCCTCGTCGCTCATGGGCTGCGTGCTCCTGGCCGGCCTGGTGGTCAAGAACGGCATCCTCCTGCTCGAGCACGCCCAGGCTCACGCCGGCGAGTCGGGCGGATTCCGCGAGGCGGTCGCGCGCGCCGGCGCCCGCCGGCTGCGGCCGATCCTCATGACCACGTCGGCCACGGTGGTCGGTCTGGTCCCGCTCGCGCTCGGCTTCGGGGCAGGGGCCGAGCTTCAGCGCCCGCTCGCGGTCGCGACCATCGGCGGGCTCTCGCTGTCGACGCTGGTCACGCTGTTCGCGCTCCCCGCGCTGGCCTGCGCCATCATGCCGCGCGGCGAGAGCGGCGAGCCGCGATGATCGGCGCGGCGCCGTCTGGCACTCTGCCGGCGTGTGCCAGCACGCGTGCCTCGCCCGCTGCGGATCATTAAGACTGCATGAAGGCCGCAACGCACGCCCTCCGGGGCGAGCGCTGCGCGCGGCGACGTTGCATGGTACGCGGGGCATGGCGCTCACCCTCGTCGAGCTGCGCGTGGTCGCGGCGTCGCTCGCGATGTTCGCGATCCTGAAACCGGGGGCGGCGGCTGCGCAGGTCGGGCCGCCCGCGCCGGTGGCCGCGCAGCCGCGCGCGCCGGAACACCGCGAGGTAGACGAGCCGGCGCCGCTTCTGCCCGCGAAGCCGGACACGCTGGCCGAGCCGCCCGACACGCTCGACTTCCGGCCGTGGCGCGACGGGATCATCACCGGGATCGGCGGCGGCTTCTGGCTGCTCGAGGAGACCGTCCTCAAGGACGCCTTCGCCCCGAACCGCTGCCGCTGGTGCGATCGCGACGGCGACGACGATGCGGTGAACGGCCTGGACAGGTCCGCCCGCGATCTCGTCCTCTGGGACAGCCCGGACCGGGCCGACTCGGCGAGCAACATCACCGGCTACATCGTCGCGCCGATCGTCGCCTTCGGGATGGGCGCGCTCGCCGCCGGCCGCGAGGGGCGAATTCACGAGTGGCGCGAGAACTCGCTCGAGGTGCTGGAGGCGATGGTCCTGGCGGTGGCGGTCAACAAGATCACCAAGGTCGCGTTCGCGCGCCAGCGGCCGTACGCGCACTTCCGCACCGATCAGACCCAGCCGCAGGATCCGAACGAGAACGAGTCGTTCACGTCCGGACACACCACGCTCGCGTTCTCGCTCGCGGTCGCGGGCGGGACGGTCGCGAGCATCCGCGGGTACAAGACCGCGCCGTGGGTCTGGGGCGTGGGCCTCACCGCCGCCGCCGCGACGGGCTACTTGCGCATGGCCGCCGACAAGCACTACCTGAGCGACGTGCTCGGCGGAGCGATGACCGGCGCGGCGATCGGATGGGCCGTGCCGTGGTTCCTGGGCCGCCTCGACATCCCGCAAGGCGAGGTGCCACCGCCGGCCCCGGTGCTCGAGCTGCGCGACGGCGGCGTCGTCCTCGGCGTCGTTCTGGTGCGCTGAGTCCGCGACCGCCGCGCCCGCCGAAGATCCCGATGCCCCTCCGCCGCGCTACCGGGCGGCCAGCTCGTAGAGGTAGTCGACGAACGAGCGGGCCGCGCCGTCGAAGCCCTTCACCTTGGGGTTGCTCGACTGGATGACGTAGTACTCGTCGGGCGCGTGGGCGCCGCTGCCGTGGCCGAGGCCGAAATGTCCGGCCGCGAGCTTGAGCGGCGCGCCGGTGAACACGTAGCCGGGCCACGAGCCGGCGCTGCGGGGCCACACGATGGGCGAGAGGCCGGCGCGCTTGTAGAGGGACAGCTGGGCCTGGATGAGCCCCGACTCGAGGCTGGTCGAGTTGGGATCGTAGCCGCCGGTCATGTTGACCTCGATGTCGCCGAAGCCCCGCTTCGCGAGGTGCCGCTTGATGGCCTGCAGCGACGCGGCCGCGGTCATGTTCGGCACCAGGCGGAAGTCCATCTTGGCGACCGCGCGGTGGGGGAGGACGGTCTTGCCGCCGGGGCCGGTATAGCCGGCCACCAGCCCCTCGATGTTCACGGTCGGCTTGCCGAGCAGCCGCTCGAGCGCCTCGCGGTAGCCGATGTCGCGGACCCAGTGCTTGACCTGGAGGTCCTTCTTCTCCAGCTTCTCGCTGCCGCGCCGCGCTCCGTCGGCGATCATTTTCACCTCGTCGGCGCTGAGCGGGCGCGCCGCGTCGGCGAAGCCGTCGATCGCCGGATCGTTTCCATCGGCCGACACCAGCGTGTTGATCGCCTGCATCAGGTGAATCGCCGGGCTGTCCAGCCGCGCGCGGTTGCTCGAGTGGACGTCCTTGGCCGGACCGCGCCCCCACTTCGCGCCGTCGCACACCAGCTCCGCCTCGATGATGCCCTTGGCGCCGAGCGCGATCTCCACGTTGCCGTCCGACTCCTGGCCGGCCGACGGCATGAAGACACCCGTCGTCCTGGCCAGCGCCTTGCGGATATCGGACCGCTTGACCACCTGCGGGAAGTGGGGCGAGCCGATCTCCTCCTCGCCCTCGGCGACCAGGACCAGGTTGACCGGCAGCTTGCGGCCGCTGGCCTTGAAGGCGTGCAGCGCGGCCAGGAATGCCATCTCCGGCCCCTTCTGATTGACCGCGCCGCGGCCGATCATCACCTTGCCGAGCCCCGGCCTGTCGACCAGCGCGGCGTCCCACGGGGGCGAGGACCACTCCTTCGGATCCACCTGCTTGACGTCGTACATGAAGTAGACGCCGACGGTGCGCGGCGCGCCGGCGTCGAGGGTGGCGAAGATGCCGGGCTTGCCGTCGGTGGGGATGCGCTCGACGTGCTGGAAGCCGGCGTCGCGCAGCATCTGCATGGTGAGCGCGCAGCCCTCCTCGATCCCCTCGCCGGTGGCGGCGATGGTCGGCTGGTGGATCCAGCGCTGCAGCTTCTTGACGCTGTCGGCGTGCTGCTTCCCGATCTGCGCGTAGACCGGGTCGCGATCGTCGGCGGCGGCCGGCGAGGCGAGCGCGAGCGAGGCGAGGGCGACGAGGAGAATCGAGCCGGATGGGCGACGGGCCATGCGGCCATTCTGTCGGCGGCCGGCGCGGCCGGCGACCTCTTTTGGCGGCAAAGCGACGGGGCCGATCAGGGGCGCGGCGCGGCGCCGCGCGTCATCGGCGGCCCTTGTAGCCCATCATGCCCTGGATGACTCCCTCGCTCGCCTCCGCGATCTCGCCCTCCTCGCGCAGGCGATCCGCGCAGTCCTCGCACACCTTGCGTGACTTGCCCGCGACCTTCACGGTCACCAGCTTCTCCACCTCGTCATTGCATTCGCGACAGGTCGGCATCGCCGGATCGTACCCCCAGATCGGGGCGCGGCGTCCCGTCGATCTACCGCCTCGGCACCTTGGGGCCCGGCAGGGGCCCGCCGTCGCCCTTCGGCAGCGGCTTGGCCTCGTTGCCGACACCGTACTTGTGCTGCATGGTCGCCTTCCAGTCGGTCTTCCCGGTGGAGTCGACGCAGGTCGGGCCGCGACAGTCGATGACGTTCGTCGACTCGCGCGAGTTCGCGTCGTACCTCATGCCGCCGGTGGCTGCCTCGAGGTTCTCGGGATCGACCTCTCGCAGCGGATCATCGGACGGGTTGTCTGGTTGCCTGTCTGGTTGCTTGTCTGGGCTGTCTGGATTGGACATGCATGGTCGGCCAAGCAATCCGTGATCCACGGCTCGCGTCCGAGTCCTCGTGACCTGCGCGGCGCCGTCCGACGGAGCGCGCGCCGGGGCGCGGACTGGAGTCTCCACGCGCGCTGCCCGCGGTCTACGCCGGCGGCGGACGAGGTTGTGCTTGACCCCGTCGAATCGGCCGCCGTAGCCTGGGGCTCGATCAAGGACACAGGGAGGTCGTATGCACGGCACGAAGCTCTTCCGCTCGAGTATTGCCCTCACGGTCGCGCTGGCCGCATGCAGCGACCCCGACACCGCCGGAGTCGACGACGAGGTCGACTCCACCGCGAGAGCGGTGAGCGCGCCGAGCGCGACGGGCATGGTCAGATGCGCCACGCCCGAGCCCGGCGTCACCGAGCAGGACGCCGCCGAGACCGCCGCGGCGCAGATGAACATGCTGCGGGTGCGGCGCGGCAAGACGCAGATACCGGTCTACTTCCACATCATCACCACCAGCGACGGGCAGGGAGACGTGTCGGACCTCGTGCCCGCCGAGATGGCCGTCCTCAACGCCGCCTACGCGCGCGCCGGCTTCAAGTTCAAGCTGATCGCGATCGAGGTGACCGAGAACGACACCTGGTACGCCGCGGGCATCGACTCCCCCGAGGAGAGGCAGATGAAGCGCGCGCTGCGCCAGGGAGACGCCGGCACGCTCAACGTCTACACCGGCATCAACGACGGCAGCCTGCTCGGCTGGGCCACCTTCCCCTCGTCGTTCGACGCTCAGCCGCGCCTCGACGGCATCGTCATCCTGGACATCTCGCTGCCCGGCGGCGGGCTGGAGTTCCCGGATCCGGAGGAGCCGGACGGCATCATCAACTACAGCGCCGGCGACACGCTGACCCACGAGGCCGGCCACTGGCTGGGGCTGTTCCACACCTTCCAGGGCGGCTGCACCAAGAAGAACGATCAGATCGCCGACACGCCGGCCGAGGCGGAGCCGCAGTTCATCTGCATCGACCGCGACAGCTGCACCGGGAAGAAGTTCCCCGGCACCGATCCCATCCACAACTTCATGGACTACGTGGACGACGACTGCATGGACCAGTTCACGGCCGAGCAGGAAGGCCGCATGCAGGACCAGTTCGACGCCTTCCGCGGGTAGGGTCTCTGATCAGCGGGCCAGGGCGATCGCGATGCTGATGGCGAACGCGAGGACGAAGAGCAGCACGATGACCGGGATCTTCCAGGCCATCTCGTTCGCCGGGGCCCGCTGGCAGTGCATGCAAACCGGCTCGCTCGCCGGCGTCTGGCGGCGGCAGCCGGCGCAGATGCGCCGCATCGCGGTCGGGTCGCGCTGACAGGTCGCGCAGCGCGGGGGCGCGGCTGGAGCGCCGCAGAACGGGCAGGGCATGGCGAAGCCGCCCGGTCGCTGCCCCCCGCCTCCCCCCCACGCGTCCATGATCAGGCCGCCCTGCGCTGCTCGAGCGCGGCTGCGATGGCCTGCGAGTGCTCTCGATTGTGAGACATGCCCATGCGGTGGAACTTGGCCGCGAACGGGCGCTGCGGGTCGTTGATCTTGATGTGCGTGAAGAGCGCGCCCATCGAGGTCCGCACCGGCAGAGGCCCGCGCATGTCGTACTCGGTGATCTGCTTGATCGTCGCCTTGCCGCCCGAGACCTGAAGCACGAGCAGCCGATAGGAGGTGAGCCCGATGATGTACTCCTTCGTGAGGAGCGCGACCGCGATCGCGCCGGGCAGGATGGCGAGCGCGAACAGGAGGATGATGAGCCCGATGTTGGGCTGTTTCACCCCGTACGCCCAGTGATACAGCTGTTCGCCCGGGTGTAACTGTTGCCCGAGCACTCCGGTGACAAGCTCGTCCTTGTAGCGCGCCATCGCTGGTCCTCCCCGCCGTTCGAAAGCCCCCTTCTACCCCGAGCCGGAGGGCTACCTTCCCTCGCCTCTCAGGGCAGCTCGATGTCGACCGGGTCGGCCGACGCCGGCACGTCGGTGCTCACCCCGCCCACCAGCAGCCGGGCGCGCCCGCCCGGCGCATCGAGGATGCGGAACTCTCCGCTCGCGTCGGCGAACGTGCGGTGGCGGACGCCGCGCGCGTCGACCAGGACGACCTCCTGGCCGGCGACATCGCGGTTCGAGCGGCTGTAGATCCAGCCCTGCACCGGCGACCGCGCGAAGCCCTCGTACGGCGCGAACACGAACGACTTGTAGATGACGTCGTAGTAGACCGCGATGTCGGTCGGGCCGGTGTAGCCGAAGGAGGGCGAGCCGACCGTCACGGTCGCCGTCTCGGTGGTGCCGCTGGAGTCCGTCGTGCTCGTCTTGTCGGTCCACGTCCACTCGCCCGCGACCTTGAGCTTGGCCTCGACGAGGGTGATGAAGCTCAGGCCGCCCTCCCAGGTGACCCCGGCCTTGATCTCGCTTTGCACCTCGTGGCCGGTGGTCGTGGTGCTGGAGTAGGTGGCGTTGAAGTTGAGCGTCGGCCCCGGATCGCCGGGCGCGAAGGGCGGCTCGTACGGAAACGTCGTGTTGAGAGAGACGTAGCGCTGCGGGTCGATCTCCGTCGATCCGCTGGCGAACGGATCGGCCCGCAGGATCTCGGCATAGTCGTCCGCCGTGAACCCCAGGGCGGCGAGGTGGTCGGCCAGGAACTGCGGGATCTGCGACGGGTTCTTCAGCCACCCGACGTAGAGGAACTGGACGTCCATCGGCTGACTCCCATCCACCTGCCACTCGATCGACGTGGCATTGGGCAGGGAGACGTAGAGCTTGGGATTGAGCCACAGCCAGATCTCGTCGCGATCGTGGTCGATGCCGTCGACCGCAGGGCCGGCCTGGCTGATCTGCGACGAGGCCGACTTCTTGATCTCGGTCGCCGTGCTGTCGGCGGAAGACCGGCCATAGCTGAAGAGCAGGCTGGCGGTCGAGCTCGACAGGAACCCGCCGGTCGCGGTGACGGTCGCCGAGTAGCCCTGCTTGAAGGAGCTGGTGCAGGAGCTGGTCGAGCCCCACGTGCTCCCCGAGCCGTACACCACCGAGCTCTGGCTGCCGCCGCCCTGGCGCCCCGGCGGCGCGTACACGACTGTCAGGATCTTGTACCTGGGATGCGCGTAGCCCGAGGGCGGAGGTGGATCGCTGGGGACGACGCACGGCCCGTACATGCCGTTGCTGCCGCAGGTTCGCGTGCCGTGCTTTCCGTTCAGGACGCACGCCTGTTCGTCGCCCGGCACGCAGAACGCGTGTGCGCGCTGGGCGAAGCCGAGAATGACAATGACCACCATCGACGAGAGCTTCTTCACGTCCGACTCCTTTGGCTGACCACACCACGGTGTGCGCGTTGCACGTCGCGTGTGCGCCAAAGCAATCCGCACGCCGCGGCCCAACTGGCCGTGATCGGTAGTGGCCGACTTCCCATCCGGCGCCGGACATACGACTCGCGCGCGCCATCCGCGCGCGCAGGTCGCCGCGCCGCGGTCAGCCGAGCGCGCCGCTGCTGTCGCTGCTGCCGCGGCCGGTCTCGCTCTTGCCGTGGCCGCCGCCGGGCAGGCTCGCGGGCAGCGCCGCGTGTGCCGCCTGCAGGCGCGCGCGCCGCCGGCGGGCGCGGTCGCGATCGGGGCGGAGCTTCCAGGTGAACGTGCGGATCGGCATCCCGAGCAGCCTCGCGGCATGCGTCTTCACGCCGCGCGTCGCCTCCAGCGCCTCGGCCATGCGGCGGCGCTCGAGCTCCTGCACCTCGTCGGCGAGACGCCGCCGTGGAACGGCCGCCGCCGGGCTGGACGCGCCGGCCTCGCCGCCGGCCGCCGGCGCGACGGCGGGCGGGCGCATCCGCCACTCCGCCAGCTGGCCGGGCAGGTCGCCCGCGCCGATCGCGTCGCCGGCCACGGTCGCCACCACGTACTCGGCGACGTGCTTGAGCTCGCGCACGTTGCCCGGCCAGCCGTGGGCGAGCAGCTCGGCCATCGCCTCCGGCGTCAGATCCGGAGCGGAGCGGCCCGCCTTGCGCGCGGCGCGGGTCGCGAATTCCCGGAACAGGAGCGGGATCTCCCGCGGCCGATCGCGGAGCGGCGGCAGAGCCACCCGCGCCGCGGCGAGCCGGAAGAACAGGTCCTGGCGAAACCTCCCCGCCCTGACCTCGTCCTCGAGCACGCGGTGGGTCGCCGCCACCACGCGCACGTCGATGACGCGCTCGCGGTGCTCGCCGAGTCGCATCACTCGCTGCGTGTCGAGCGCGCGGAGCAGCTTGGCCTGGGCCGGCAGCGCGAGCTCGCCGACCTCGTCGAGGAAGAGCGTGCCGCCCGCGACGTTCTCGAGCAGGCCCGCCCGGGCGTTGACCGCGCCGGAGAACGCGCCGCGGTCATGGCCGAAGAGCTCGCTCTCGACCAGCGTCTCGGGCAGGGCCGCGCAGTTGAGCGGCACGAATGGCCTGGCGCTCCGGCGCGAGTGATGGTGGACCGCCCAGGCCGCATGCTCCTTGCCCGCCCCGGTCTCGCCGATGATGAGGACCGGGAGGTCGGAGGCGCCGAGGCGCTCCAGGAGATCGAACGCCCGGGCCATCACCGGATCGCCGATCACCACCTCTCGATCACCGAGATACATCCGCCGGCCGGCCAGGTCGGCCGGCGCGCCTTCGCCTGATGGCGCAGCATCCACTGCCACTGGCGCGCGTTCGCGCATGGTAGCTCCCTCCCCCGGTTGCGTACTGCGCGGTGACCGTCCCGACCGGCCGGCCTCCCGACGCATCGCAAGCTCCGGGCCAGCGCCCGGGCAGCTCCCGGTCCGTTTCGATCCAGCACATGCGGCCGATCCCGCAGGAGCTGCACATGCGCGCACCGTGTGCGGCACACGAGCGGTCTCGCGAGCGGTGCTGGCGAAGGCCGATCTTTCTCCGCTGCCGGTTCGGTCGTATCCTCGACGGTCATGGGGGAGGGGATGGCCAAGGAGCCAGCCCATCGAGCTGCGACGTGGTCGTCGGCCACGCGCCCGACGGCGGCGACCGAGCCAGGCGACCTGGGCGCCGGCGGCGCAGGCGCGGTCGCCGGCGCCGGCAGCGCCGCCGGCACCCTCGCGCCCGGCGACCTGGTCGGCCGCTATCGCGTGCGCCGGCTCATCGGCGAGGGCGGCATGGGCCGGGTCTACCTGGCCAGGGACGTCACGCTCGGGCGATCGGTCGCGCTCAAGATCGTGCGCACCGAGCGCCTCGACGCCGACGACGTCGATCGCTTCATCGCCGAGGCGCGCATCGTGGCCCGCCTCAGCCATCCCCACATCGTGGTGCTCTACGACGTCGGCGAGCACCGCGGCGCGCCCTATCTCGCGCTCGAGTACCTGGACGGCGAGTCTCTCCACGAGCGGGCCCGGCGCGAGCACCTGAGCATGGACGAGGTCCTCCGCCTGGCCCGCGCCGTCGCCGAGGCGCTGGCCCACTCGCACGCCGCCGGCGTTCGCCACTGCGATCTCAAGCCCAGCAACGTCGTCCTGTCCAACGACGGCCGCATCCGCGTGGTCGACTTCGGCCTCGCCCACGCGGAGGGTCCCGACGCGGGATCGCGAGGCGTGGGCGGCACGCCCGACTGGATGGCGCCCGAGCAGTGGCGCCGCGAGCCGGTGACCGATCGAACGGACGTCTGGGCCCTCGGCGTCATGGTCCACGAGCTCCTGGCCGGCGCGCATCCGTTCGGCGACTGCGGCGGCGCCGCGGAGCGCTGCGCCGTCGTGCTGGACGCCAGCCGGCCCCCGGCCGCGCTCGAGCGAGAGGGCCTCGACAGCCGGATCGTCGACATCGTCGCCCGCTCGCTGAGCCGGGATCCCGCCGGCCGTCCACCGTGCCGCGAGTGGTGCCGCATCCTCGACGACGTGCTCACGCCGGCCTCCCCGCTGGCGTCGGAGACCAGCCCCTACCGCGGCCTGGCGGCGTTCGACGAGGCCCACGCCCACGCCTTCTTCGGGCGCGAGACCGAGATCGAGGCGTTCCTCGAGCGCCTGCGCGGCGCGCCGGTCCTGCCCATCGTCGGCCCCTCGGGCGCCGGCAAGAGCTCCTTCCTCGGCGCGGGCGTGATCCCGCGCCTGCGCGCGCGCGAGCGCTGGACGGTCATCGCGATGCGGCCCGGCTCCGACCCGTTCGCCACGCTCGCCCATCACCTCCTCGTCACCGGCGCGCGCTCCTCCGCGCCGCCGGAGTCGGCCGATCGGTCGGCGGCCGAGGCCCTGGCCGCCGAGCTTCGCGCAGCTCCGACCCTGCTGGCGCTGCGCCTGGCGACCGTCGCCGCGGCCGAGAGCGGGCGCGTGCTCCTCGCCATCGATCAGCTGGAGGAGCTCTTCACCCACGATCTCCCCGAGGACGACGTCCGCGCGTTCCTGGAGCTGCTCGCGAGCGCGAGCGACGACCCGGCCGAGCCGGTCCGGGCGGTGTTCACGGTGCGCGACGACTTCCTCGGCCGCTTCCCGGACCTGCGCCAGCTGTTCGTGCTGCGAAGCCTGGGCGCCGGCGACCTGCGCAGGACCATCGCGGGGCCGCTCGAGCGCACGGCGTACCGGCTCGAGGACGCGGCGATGATGGAGGAGATCCTGAGCGACATCGGCGACGCCGCCGGCACGCTGCCGCTCCTCCAGTTCGTGTGCCGCTCGCTGTGGGAGGCGCGCGACACCGAGCGCCGCGTGCTCCTGCGCGAGAGCTACCGCCGGCTCGGCGGTGTGGCCGGCGCGCTCGCCCGCCACGCCGACGCCTGCATGGCCGAGCTGTCGGGCGGCGAGCAGCGGCTCGCACGGCAGCTCTTGACCCGACTCGCGTCCGGCTCGACCACCCGCCGCGTCGTCGAGCGCAGGGCCCTGCTGAGCGGCCTCGACCCGCGGGCAGACCGGGTGCTCGACCGGCTGCTGTCGGCCAGGCTGGTGACGCAGCGGCGCTCGCACGGCGAGGCGGGCTTCCTCATCGAGCTGGCCCACGAGTCGCTCCTCCAGAGCTGGGATCACCTGGCCCGCTGGATCGACGAGTCGCGCGAGGAGCGCCGGCTCCTCGAGGAGCTCGAGGGCGCGGCGTCGCTCTGGGACCGGCGCGGCCGCCACCTCGACGAGACCTGGAGCGCGGACGAGCTGGTCCTGGCGCGCGGCCGCATCCGCCAGCTCGCGGTGGTGGTCCCGCCGGCCGTCGAGGTCTTCCTGTCCGAGGGGGAGCGCCGGCACACGGCGGCTCGACGCCGGTCGCGCCTGCGCGTGGCGGGGGCCGCGCTGGTCGCCGCCATCGTCACCATCGGCTCGATCGCGATCGCCAGCGAGCTCCGCAACAAGAAGATCGCCGCCGAGGCCCAGGCGGCCGCGCTCCGCCTGGCCGGGGGCAACCTGGGGCGAGTCGACCTGGAGCTGCACCCGTTCGACTGGGTCGGCGGCGAGCCGCGGCCGGTGGCGGCCGCCGAGCTGCCGCGGCTCTCGCCCCGCTTCTACGCGGCGGCGCGGGGCGACGTCCACCGGCCCGGCGCGCCGGTCGACGCCGAGCTGGTGCACATCGAGAAGCTGGTCGGCGCCAGACCGTCGGAGATCGTCGTGCGGGTGGAGGCGCCCGGGGGCATGACGTTCCTCCGCATCGACGGCCGCGGGCGTGCCGGCGAGGAGTGCGCCCCGTCCTGGATCCGGCTGCAGTCGCTCCCCGGCTACGCCGATCGCGGCAGCGCGCCGAGGATCCGGCTCGACATCCCCACCTGCCGGGCGAGCGCGGCAGGCATGGTCGAGATCCCGGCCGGTCCGTTCATCTACGGCGGGCCGGGGGAGCCGCCCACGGCGTTCGCCGAGTATGTCGAGGCGGAGCGCACCGTGTCGCTGCCGACCTACTGGATCGATCGCACCGAGGTGACCAACGCGGCCTACGGCCCGTTCGCCGCCCTCGAGGCCCAGACCGGTTACCCGACGCCCAAGTATCCAGCCGATGGATCTCTCCCCGGCTCGAACGAGCCCGCTGTCCCGGTGACCTCGATCGATGCCTTCACCGCCGAGGCCTTCTGCCGCTACATGGGCAAGCGCCTGCCCGGCGACGACGAGTGGACCAAGGCGGCGCGGGGCGGGCTCGAGCTCCGCGGCCGCCCCAACCCCCATCCGCGCCGGCTCTACCCGTGGGGCGTGGTCGCAGCCGAGCGCTGCGCCAACGCCGAGGGCATGGCCGACGGCGTGGACTGGCTGGCCCCGGCAGAGTCGTTCCCCTGCGGGGCCAGCCCCTACGGCGTCCTCAACCTCGCCGGCAACGTCGCCGAGTGGATCTCGCGGGAGGGCCAGACCGACCGAGACAACCCGCTGCGCGTCTTCCGCGGCGGATCGACGATGTCGCCCCCCGAGCGGCAGCACACGACGACGGTGTTCAGGAACGAGCGCGAGGCCAGGTTCTTCGACTTCACGAGCGGCGTCCGCTGCGCGGCCGGCGGCGGAGCGCCGCCGTGGGACTCACCACGGAAGTGACCCGCTCAGGGCACGGTGAGCAGCGCCTGCACCTCTCCGTGCAGGGCGTCGACGTCGCCGTCCTTCGCCTCGAAGTGGTGCACGGCGCCACGGCAGGTGACGCGGAGCACCCGTCCGTTGCCGATCAGCTCGCACGTGGCCTTGGCGCCGTTCCAGGTCGCGTCGAAGATGACCTCCGGCAGGGCCAGGAGCGGCGGCAGGCGCAGCTTCCTGCTGTAGGCATGGTGGAGCTTGCCGAGTCTGGTGGAGGACAGGTCCAGATCCATGCGCATGCCCACGCGCGGCCCCAGGATCGGCGCCCGCTGGAGCTTCGTGAGCTT
>DATFRY010000277.1:0-6518 GCA_035262925.1 Kofleriaceae bacterium
GACGAACACGAAGCTCTGTCCGTTGCACACCAGATCGGCCGCCGCCGTGTCGGTGGCCGGGTTCATCGCCTTGAAGAACACCTTCGCGCCGCGCTCGCCCATGACCAGCACGGTGGCCTTGATACGCTGATCGCCGACCCAGTAGTCCATCGTGCTCTCGGCGTTGTAGGAGCGCGCCGCCTCGCCGCTCTCCCGCACGTGCGCGAGCAGCTGCTCGACCGTCGGCGCCGCGTAGGGGCGCGGGATGGTCTGATGCGTGCACGCGCAGCCGGAGATCGACGACCAGACAGCAGCCGCCAGGGCGGCACATGCGAGCGCGATCCGCCTCATCGACCCGACCATACCGGGCCGGTCCGCGGAATCAACTCCTCATCGGAGGTTTGCCGGGCCGCGTGCGTTCGCGCGCGGCCTCACACCGCGTTCACGCCGGTCAGCTGCCTGGCGATGATGCGGCGCTGGATCTGGCCGGTGCCCTCGAAGATGTCGTAGATCTTCGCGTCGCGGTACCACTTCTCGACCGGGTGGCCGGGCTCGAGGCCCTCCTCGCCGAGCAGCGCCATCGCGCGCGCGGTGACCGCCTGGGCGGTGCGCGCCGCGTGCGCCTTGGCCATGGACGCGAACGCGACGTTGTCCAGCCCGTGATCGGCCATCCAGGCCGCGCGGTGCACGAGCAGGCGCGACGCCTGGATCTCCATCTCCATCTCGGAGAGGGCGAAGGCGACGTGCTGGTGGCCGGCCAGCGGGGCGCCGCGCAGCGAGCCGGCCTGCACTCGCTCGAGCAGGTGCTCGAACGCCGCGCGCGCGATGCCGACCGCCTGCGCGCCGACGACCGGGCGGGTGGCGTCGAGCATCTTCTTGGTGTCGCCCAGACCCTCGCTCGTCCGGTTCGCGCCGAGCATGAGGTCCTGGTGCACGCGGCAGTCCTCGAAGTGGACCTGCGCGGTCTCGCTGGCGCGAATGCCGAGCTTGGTCTCCTTGCGGCCCGGGACCAGGCCCGGCGTGCCGCGCTCGATCAGGAAGCCGCGCACGCCCCCGCGCCCGAGCGACGCGTCGGTCTGCGCCCACACCACGTAGATGCTGGCCGACTGGCCGTTGGTGATCCACTGCTTGTGGCCGCGCAGCACCCAGTGGTTGCCGTCGCGGCGCGCGCTGGTGGCGAGCGACGAGATGTCCGAGCCGGTCTGCGGCTCCGACAGCGCCATGGCCGCGACCTTGATGCGACCGCCCTCGTCCTCGCCCTTGAGCGCGCCGCGAAAGACCTGCTGCTGCTCCTCGGTGCCGATGCGCGCGACCGGCGCGGCGGCCAGGCCCGAACCGCCCAGCGCGAGCGCGATGCCGGCGCAGCCCCAGGCCAGCTCCTCGGCCCCGACCACCGCCGCGCGCGCGCCGCGGCCGGCCTTCTTCTCGCGGGCCGCGCCCTTCGCCCCGTCGGCGCCGTCCGCCCCGTCCGCCCCCGCCGCCGCGCCGCCGTCGCCCATCAGGCGGCGCGCGTCGAGCATCGCGGTCTGGCTCAGGCCGAAGCCGCGCGCCTTCTTCATCAGCTCCCACGGCATCGACTCCTCGCGGTCGTGGCGGGCGGCGATGGGCCGGATCTCCTGCTCGGCGAGCGCGTGCATCATCTGCCGCACCGCGCTGAACATCGGCTCTCCGTGAAACAGGTCCATCTCGGCCTCCGTCGGGGTCAGGAGTCGGCGACCGCCGCGAGCACGCGGGCCAGGGCCTCGTTTCCGCCCAGCACCTCGAAGGGACGCGCGTCGCGCATCAGCTTCTCGACCGGGAAGTCGTTGACGAAGCCGTAGCCGCCGAAGATCTGCACCGCGTCGATGGTCGCCCGCGTCACCACCTGGGCCGCCAGGTCGCGCGCGCGGCTGGCGCTGTCGGCCGCGCTGGCCAGCCCGCGATCGATCTCCCACGCAGCGCCGAGGACCAGCAGGCGCGCGGCGGCGATCGCGGTCTGGTTCTCGTCGCGCATGCGGGCCAGCGACTCGAAGCGGCCGATCGGCCGGCCGAACTGGATGCGATCCTGGCCGTACGCGCCGGCGTGCTCGATGGCCGCCGTGGCCGCGCCGACGGCGCGCGCCGCCAGCCCCACGCGATACCACGACAGGACCTCGTCCACCGCGCGGCGCGCCTCGTCCCCGCGCGCCAGCACCAGCTCGGGCGCGATGGCCGCGCCGTCGAGCTCGAGCGCGCCCCACGCCGCCGCCCGCCAGCCCGACGGCGCCGGCTCGCACGGCGCGACCCGCCCGGCCGCGACCGGCACCAGCGCGAGCACCGGCTCGCCGGCGGCCGGCTCCGCTGTGCGCGCCGCATCGCCGATGCGAGCCGCGACGAGCACGTGCGACGCCAGCGCCATGCCGGGCAGCGGCCCCATCCGGCCGCGCACGGTCAGCGCCGACCCGTTCGGCTCGATGGCGAGGCGCTCGTAGAAGTCGTGCGCGGTGATCGCGATCCTGGGCGCGCCGCCGGGCGACGCGACCGCGCCGATCGCGCCGAACAGCGATTCGCGCGCCGCCGGCGAGCCCCAGCGCAGCACCGCGAGGGCCGGCTCGACGTTGCTCTCGACCAGCGCGGCCAGCGCCGCGCAGCCGCGGCCGAGCTCGAGCCCGCGCAGCGCGCGCGCCAGGTGCGAGTAGGCGGCGACCTCGCCGTCGTCGAGCAGCCCGCCGGCCGACGACGGAACCGCGTCGAGAAGGAGACCGAGCTCGGAGGCTGCACCCCACAGCGCGTCGGGAGCCGCGCCGCGCCGGTCGGCGTCGGCGGCCCACCCGCGGAGGGCGCGCTCGCTCCAGCGCCGGATCGTGGTGACCAGCAGCGACTGTTCGTCGTCGAGCGCGAACTCCATGGGGCGAACCCGTAAGGTTGTGGCGAGGGGCGGACTCGAACCGCCGGCAAAGGGCTTATGAGACCCCTGCTCTACCGACTGAGCTACCCCGCCAGAGAAGGGGGAAGGAAGATAATAGCCTGTCGCTACGGGGGCAAGAGGGCAGCGCCGGTTGACTTCCGGCGGGCTGCGGGGCAGTGTCAGAGGGCCCCTGGTGGGGCCACCAGGCGGCTTCGCGAGCGCGCTCGGGGATCGTCTAACGGCAGGACAGCGGCCTTTGGAGCCGCTCGTGAAGGTTCGAATCCTTCTCCCCGAACTCGACCCCACATGACCGAACGGCGCGGAAGCGAAAACGACGCTCGACCACATGAAGCTCCTCAAAGCAGAACGGCTCTTCTTCGGCTGCAAGATCGACAGCAAGCTGCGCGAGGCGCTGGCCCAGGCCAAGCCGGGAGAGCGCCGCTACTTCGATGATCCGACCGGCGAGTTCCTCCGCGTGCTCAGCTTCGAGGACGAGCGCTGGATCGGAAAGGTCATGAGCGGGGGCGTCAACGTCAGCGACGTCGAGGACATCCAGCGCAACGTGGTGTCCATCCTGCGCCGGGTGGCGCCGTCGGTGCGCACGTCGCCCACATCGATCAAGATCTTCGCCGTCTCCGGCGAGGGCGAGGCGGTCGCCACCGACATCGAGGGCGAGGTCGACGGCAACGCCACCCCAGGTACGACCGAGCGCGGCGAGGGGCCCTACATCGATTATCCCTGAGCCGGGGTCGGGCCGGGAGCCGGCCCCGCCGCGAGCTCGAGCGCGGCGCCCCACCTCACGCCGCGATCGCTGGTGATGAGCTCGGTCGCGCCGAGGTGCGCCACCAGCCGCGCATAGATCGCGGCGCCGGCGGCGATGACGTCGGCTCGTTCCGGCTCCAGACCGGGCAGGCCGCGCTTCTCCGCCACGGTCAGCTCGAGATAGCGGGCGAGCTGCCGTTCCAGCGCGCCGCGGTTCAGGCGAAAGCCCTGCACCCGGTCCGCGTCGTAGGCGCGCAGCTTCTGCTCCACCGCGGCCAGCGTGGTGGCGGTGCCCGCGGTCCCGACCAGCGCCGGCGGCCCCTCGGAGGGCTCTGCACCCGCACCGGTCGCGCCGCCAGAGGAATGAGGCGCGGCGCTGCCGGCCAGCGCGGAGTCCAGCCGCGCGAGGTGGGCGTCGATGTCGGCGACCAGCGCGGCGACCTGGTCCGGCGCCGGCGGATCGCCGCGCAGGTGGCGCTCGGTGAGCCGCACGCTGCCGATCGGCAGGCTGATGAGCGAGCGCACGGTGCCTGCCCGCCCGGCGATGACCTCGGTCGATCCGCCGCCGACGTCGGCCACGACCAGGTCGCGGCGCGCCAGCTCGGGGAACGCGGCGGCGACCGAGCGGTAGACCAGCTCGGCCTCGCGCCGCCCGTCGATCACCTCGACCGCCGCGCCCAGGATGGCGCGCGCCGGGGCCAGAAAATCGGCCGCGTTGGCCGCCTCGCGCAGCGCCTGGGTCCCGAACGCCGCCACCCTCGCCGCCCCGGAATCGTCGATGAGCTGGCGGTACTCGCGCAGGATGGCGAGCGAGCGCTCCACCGCCTGGTCGCTCAGCCGCCCGCTGCGATCGAGCCCCTCGCCGAGCCGCCCGAACCGGCACTCGTCGCGGTGCGCGCGCAGCGCCCCGTCCGGGCCCGCCTCCGCGACGAGGAGCAGCAGCGTGTTGGTGCCGATGTCGACCGCCGCGAATCGCGTCATGCGGCGAGTGTGCCACGGCGCGCGCCGTGGCGGCCGCGGCTCACTGCCTGGGCGTCGGCCCCCAGTCGATCGACGTGGCCCAGCCCTTCCACACCATGGTCGCGTCGCCCTTGCCGTCGGGGCTGGCGATCCAGATGCCGGTCCCTCCCTGGCGATGCGAGGCGAAGGCGATGGCGCGCCCGTTGGGGGCCCAGCTCGGCTCCTCGTTCACGCCCTCGTTCTGGGTGATGCGCACCATCTTGCCGCTGCCGAGATCGAGCGTGACGATGTCGAAGGTGTCGCCCGCGCGCGTGGTGTAGGCCAGCTGGTGGGCGCCCTTGCGTGGGTTCCAGCTCGGCGTGGTGTTGTAGTTGCCGTTCATCGACACGCGATGCTGGTTGGAGCCGTCGGCGTTCATGACGAAGATCTGCGGTCCGCCCTCGCGGTCTGAGACGAAGGCGATCTCGTTGCCGTTCGGCGACCAGGCCGCGCCGCTGTCGATCGCGCGGTTGTTGGTGAGGCGACGGATGATCTTCCCGTCGCTGGCGCTGATGACGTAGAGCTCGGGCTGCCCGTCCTTCGACAGGGTGACGACCAGCTTGGAGCCGTCCGGCGACCAGGCCGCGCCCGTGTTCATGCCGCGGTAGTAGCTGACCCGCTGCGGCCGCCCGCCCCCGACCGGCACGATGTACACGTCCGGGTTGTCCCGCATGTACGAGGTGAAGGCGATGTGCGAGCCCGACGGCGACCAGGCCGGCAGGATGTTGATCGAGCTGTTGCGCGTGACCGAGTAGGCGCCGTGGCCGTCGAAGTCGACCACCATCACGCGCTTGGTGAGCTTCGCGCCCTTGGTGCTGAAGGTCAGCTTCGATCCGAAGAAGCCGGGCTGATGAGTGAAGTAGAGGACCACCTCGTTGCACCACATATGCGTGAGCTTGCGGACGTCGCCGGCCGCTCCGCGATAGGTGCGCGAGAGGACCGGCTGGTCGCCCTTCTCGACCTCGTAGAGCTTGAAGTCGATGGTGAGCCGCCCGCCGGTCACCTCGGAGCGGTACTTGATGACGCCGTAGGCTCCGGCGTCCTTCCAGCGCTGCGTATCGACGCCCACGCCCTCGGCGCGGAGATCACCGGAGACGCCGGTCATGTCGAGCGGCTTGAGGTCGCCGGACAGCTTCATGTCGAAGCTGGCGACCTCGGCGATCACGCGCCCGCTCTGCGGGTCACCGGTGGTGGCCGGCGGCACCGCGATCGGGTACTTCGAGCGCTGAGGATTGTTGATGTCGATGACGGCGCCGCTGTCGTCGGCGCCCTGCGCGCGCGCGCTGCCGGCGAGCCCGGCGAGAGCGCAGCCCACGAGGATCGAGACCCGCGCCGCGGCGGCGACGACAAAGACTCGCGGCGTCGTCACTGGCCCTTTTCGAGAGTGAATCGGAAGCATATGCCCTTCACGGTGATGAGGTCGATCAGGTGTTCAGGCACCGGCTCTTCCATGTCGGGTGCCTTCTTCAGTGCGAGTTCGACGGAGCGATCGAGCGTGGCATTCCCCGACTTCTTCTTCACCGCTCGATCCACGATCTTTCCATCTGCATCCAGCCTCACGCACCCCTGCGCCACGCCACCTTCGGTCTCCACCGACGGAACCGCCCACACGCTCTCGATGCGTCCCCTGAGCTCGCCCGCGTAGGGATCCCCCCGGGCATCCTTCTCGGTGCCCCACTCCGACCCGTCGGCCGATCCTTCCTTCGGCACCTCGTCGACGCCCGTCGAGCTGAGGTCCTCGTCCTGGATGTGGTTCTTCTCGAGGACGCTGTCGGGATCGATCTCGTCCGGCTTCGGCTTGATCTTGTGCTTGGGCTTCTCTTTCGGCGCCGGCGGCGGCTCCTCCTGCTGGACGACGTTGTCGGTGTCGACCTTCGGCGCCTCCGGCTCGGGCGGCTTCTCCTCGGGGACC
>DATFRY010000278.1:0-2242 GCA_035262925.1 Kofleriaceae bacterium
GATGCCGGCCTTGACGAGCTCGATCACGTCGACCCGATCCTTCTGCCGCGGCGAGCTCAGCTTGAGATAGACGAGCACCGGTGGCTCGGCGAAGGCGCCGGGCGTCGTCGCGAGTGCCGGTGTCAAGTGCTCCTCGCCCTCCTTGATGGAGAGGAGGTCGATGGCGACACCGGCGATCTGGATCGGAACGCCGGGGCGCATGGTCACGAATCCACCGGGATGGTGCTCGAACGCCTCGTCCCCGACCAGGAAGTCCACGTCCTTCGTCGCCCGCGGGTAGCCGTTCGCACCGACGGCGAGGCCGCCCACCACCAGGTGGCGAACGCCCAGCCGTGCGAGGGCCTCGGAGGCGCTGCGCATCGCGTCGAGGACCACGGGTGAGACGACATCCTGCAGGAGCCGGGGGTCTGGCCTGGTCATTCGTCCTCTGCGGATCCTGCCGAGATCGAGGTGAGCCCGCGTGAGCATCGATGAGTCAGCATGACACGGTCGCCCGACATCGCGACCGTCGGCGACAGCATACGTCCAGACGCCGCCCTTGCCCACCAGCCGCGAGGGCCGGCGATTCGACGCCGCGCCGCCGCCGGGTCGGGCGGGTATGACGCTGGCATCGAAATATTCTATTCCTCGTCCGGTCACCTATCGATTGGACGCGCCCGCGGGCGCCGCGCACGATTGCGGCATGTCGGGACGATGGATCGAGTCGACGCTCATCACGGCGCTGGCCGGGTGCGCAGCCGGATCGCCGCCCACCGAGGACGGGCCGCCGCGGCCGGCGGTGAGGACCGAGCGGAGCCCGGAGAGGGAGGCGCGGGCCTCGGCGAGCGACGATGTCGCGCTGGCGCTCGACATGGCGGAGGCGGCGGGCCGGTTCCTGTCGGGGCTGCCTCCCGAGCAGCGGCGGCGCGCGCTGTTCCCGTTCGGCGCCGGCGAGCGGATGGCGTGGCACTACATCCCGAAGGCGCGGCGCGGGGTCTCGCTCGGCGAGCTGGGCGACGCACAGCGGCAGCTGGCGGAGGGGCTGGTGGTGACCGCGCTCAGCCGGCGCGGCTTTCTCAAGGCCAGCGCCATCATGTCGCTCGAGGAGGTGCTGCGGCGCCGGGGCGAGTCGAGCCTGGTCCGCGATCCGCGCGCCTACTTCGTGTCGGTGTTCGGCGAGCCGTCCGCGTCGGCGACCTGGGGCTGGCGCTTCGAAGGGCACCATCTGTCGATCAACTTGACGCTGGTGGGCGGCGTGCATCCGGTCGCGGGGCCGGCGTTCCTGGGCGCGGCGCCCGCGCGGGTCGGCGGCGGCGCCGGCGCCGGCGACTTTCTCCGCGACGCGCGCGTGCTCGGCGCCGAGGAGGAGCGTGGCCTGCGCCTGCTGGCCAGCCTCGATGACGAGCAGCGCGGCCAGGCGGTCTACGAGGCGGCCGCGCCGGACGACATCCTGACCGGGCCGGGCGCGCGGCTCGATCCGCTGCCCGGGCTCGCGGCCGCCCGCATGACGCCGGCGCAGCGCGCGCTGCTCGAGGCGGTCATCGACGAGGCGCTGGGCAACCTGCCGGCCGAACTGGCCGCGCGCGCGCGCGCGCGCGTCGCGGCGAGCGGCGCCGGCGACATCGTCTTCACCTGGGCGGGCCCGCCGTCGCTGGCCGAGCCGCACTACTACCGCGTGGCCGGGCCGAGCTTCCTCTACGAGCTCGACAACACGCAGGAGCACGCCAACCACGTCCACACGGTGTGGCACGCGCGCGAGCCCGATGGCGATTTCGGGCAGGACATCCTCGGCCAGCACCTCCGCGAGGAGCATGCGCGCCCGCCCGGATCGGCGGACAGCGCCAGGATCCGCGCCGAGTGGGCGCGCCCGGTGGAGCCGTTCCACCTGGTCGGCAACATCTACTATGTGGGCGGCGCGAACATCGCGTCCTATCTCATCGCCACGTCGGGCGGGCTCATCCTGCTCGACACCGGCCCCCGCGAGATGATCCCGGTCGTGCGCGCCGGCATCGTGCGGCTGGGCTTCAAGCTCGAGGATGTCTCCATCCTGCTGGTGAGCCACGCGCACTGGGACCACGTGGAGGGGCTGGCGGCGATGAAGAAGCTGACGGGAGCCCGGGTGATGGTCATGGCCCAGGAGGCGCCGGCCATCTCGTCGGGCAAGGATCTGTCGGCGCTGGGCGAGGGCGGCTGGGAGCCCGTCGCCGTCGACCGCGTGCTCCGCGACGGCGAGGACGTCGTCCTCGGCGACACGACCATGCAC
>DATFRY010000279.1:0-30108 GCA_035262925.1 Kofleriaceae bacterium
CGAGGACAAGGACGACCTGGCCCGCCGCATCGACGAGGCGGCGCGCCACGTCCCGCTCGACCAGCTGGCCCTGTCGCCCCAGTGCGGCTTCTCCAGCACCGTGCACGGCAACGAGATCTCGCGCGACGTGCAGATCGCGAAGCTGGAGCTGGTGGTCGCCACCGCGCTCGAGGTGTGGGGCTCGCTGTGAGCGTGGGTCTCAGCGCGGCGGGCGATCGGCGCCCACCACCGCGATGGCCTCGACCTCGAGCATGAGCTCGGGCAGGACGAGCTGACTCACCTGCACCAGGCTGGCGGCCGGCTTGTCGCCGGTCATGTACCAGTCGCGCACGTCGCGGAAGGCCTGCAGCTGCGACACGTCCACCATGAAGATGGTGAGCTTGACGATGTCGTCGAAGCCGGCGCCGGCGGCGGTCAGCGCGGCCTCGAGGTTCTCGAACACCTGGCGCGCCTGCGCCGAGAAGTCGCCCGCGCCGACCACGCGGCCCTCGCGGTCCACGGCGATCTGTCCGGAGACGTAGATGGTGCGTCCGCCGGTCACCTCGACGGCGTGGCTGTAGCCGCGCGGCGCGGGCAGCGTCGGGGGATTGATGTGTCTCGTGGTCCTGGTCGTCATGGCGGTCGTCCTGTCCCTGGCTGTGCGGCCTCTCGGCGTGGCGTCGGTCAGGCCTCGACGCCGAGCAGGCGCCCGGCGGTCGCTGGATCGCGGCGGAAAGCGTCGGTTGCGCACCGGTGGACGATGACCCCCTTGGCCATGACGGCGATCTCCTGCGCGACGTCGAAGGCCAGGTGGAGGTCCTGCTCGACCAGCAGGATGGCGACCCCGCCGGCGGCCAGCTCGCGGATGACGCCGCCTATCTGATCGACGACGAGCGGCGCCAGCCCCTCGGACGGCTCGTCCATGAGGATGAGCGCCGGATCGGTGACCAGCGCGCGCGCGATGGCCAGCATCTGCTGCTCGCCGCCCGACAGCAGGCCGGCGAGGTGGCGGCGGCGGCCGGCCAGCCCGGGCAGGAGCTCGAACAGCGCGTCGCGGGTCCACCGGCCAGGCGCGCCCTTGTTCTTGCCGGCCGCGCGCGCGGTCAGCTCGAGGTGGTCCTGGACCGTGAGCGTCGGCCAGATGCGGCGCCCCTGCGGCACCAGCGCGGCGCCGGCGCGCGCGATCTCGTGCGGCCGCCGTCCGGTCAGGTCGGCGCCGCCCAGCTGCATGGTGCCGCCGGTCGCGCGCACCAGGCCCATGACGGTCATGACGAGCGTGCTCTTGCCGACGCCGTTGCGCCCCAGCAGGGCGAGGGTCTGCCCGCGGTCGAGCGCGAGGTCGACGCCGTGCAGCACGGTGCCCTGGCGGTACCCGGAGCGCAGGCCGCGGAGCTCGAGGAACACGCTACTCCTCCTCGCTCGCCGGCTCGCTCGCCGGCGCGAGGAACAGGTCCTGTCGCCTGCCGCTGCCCAGGTAGGCGGCCTGCACCTCGGGGCTCCCCCGCACCTCCTCCGGGCTGCCCGACATGAGCACCGCGCCCAGGTGCATGACGGTGACGCGGGTGGCCAGGCGGAACACGAGGTCGAGGTCGTGCTCGACGAACAGGAGCGACACCTCGTCCGGCAGCCGGCGCACCAGGTCGGCGAGGCGCGCGCTCTCGGCCGGCGACAGCCCCGCGGCCGGCTCGTCGAGCAGGAGCACGCGCGGGCGGGTGGCCAGGGCGACCGCGATCTCGAGCTGCCGGCGCTCGCCGTGCGAGAGCGCCATCACCGCCGCGTCGACGCGCCCGTCGAGCCCGACCTCGCCGAGGAGCTGGCCCACCCGCTCGCGGCGCGCCGCGTGCGCGCGCGGCAGCGGCCACCACGGGCGGCCCTGGGCCCGCTCGGCCGCCAGCGCCACGTTCTCGCCCGCGGTCATCGACAGGAACAGGCTGGAGTGCTGGAAGGTCTGGCCGATGCCGAGCCGCGCGCGCCGCGCCTCCGACAGGCGCGTGACGTCTGCCCCGTCGAGCGCGATGCGCCCGGCGCTGGGCCGCAGACCCCCCGCCAGCAGGCGGAAGAGCGTGCTCTTGCCGGCGCCGTTGGGGCCGATGAGCGCGTGGCGCGCGCCGGCCGGCAGCGAGAGGTCGACGCCGTCGACCGCGCGCACGGCGCCGAACTCGCGGCGGAGCCCCGCGCACAACAGCGCCGCGCTCACGAGGCCGCCCTCCGCCGCGCCGCCACCGCGCGCGCCAGCCCGCCGGGCAGCGCGAACACAACGACGACGAAGAGGAGACCGAGCACGAGCGGGCCGTGGCCGCCCAGGCTGGAGCCGAGCGCGTCGGTGATGACGACCACCAGCGCGGCCCCCACGCACGGCCCCCACAGGCTGCCCTCGCCGCCGATGGTGACCGCGAGCAGCGCGAGGATCGATGTGCCGAGCCCGACGTCGGGCGGCGTGACCAGGCGCTGGTGGGCCGCGAGCAGGCCGCCGGCCAGCCCGGCGACCGCGCCGGAGATGATGAACGCGGCCAGCTTGTAGTGGTAGACGCGGTAGCCGAGCGCGCGCATCCGCGCCTCGTTGTCGCGGATGCCGCGCAGCGTGTCGCCCAGCGGCGACGCGGCGATGCAGCGGACCGCGGCCGCTCCGACGGCGAAGCCGGCCAGCACGAACCAGTGGCGCGCGCCGACGTCGATGAGCGAGAAGCCGCCCAGCCGGGCCGCGGGGATGCCGTACAGCCCGTTGGAGCCGCCGGTCACGTCGTGCCAGCTCTCCGCCAGCTGCTGCACGACCTCGCCGATGGCCAGGGTCAGCATGAGGAAGAAGACTCCGCGCGCGCGGACCGCGACGCAGCCGGCGATCGCCGCCACCACGGCCCCGGCCGCGATCGCGACGGCCAGCGCGACCGGGCCGCTCGCGGTCACGTGGACGGCGCACCAGCCGGCCGCGTAGGCGCCGGCGCCGAAGTAGGCGCCATGGCCCAGCGACGGCAGGCCGGTGAAGCCGACCAGCAGATCGAGGCTGGCGGCCAGGAGCGCGAACACCATGATGCGCGTGACGGTGCTGGTCGCGTACGGAGTCAGGAACAGCGGGGCCGCGGCCAGGAGCGCGAGCACGGCGACGAGCGCCGCGCGCTCGGCCGCCCGGCCCGACAGCCGGGGCAGGGCCACGCTCATGGCCTGGCACCGCCGGGCGCGCCGAACAGGCCCTGCGGCCGCAGGATGAGGACGAGCGCGAGCGCGCCGAACAGGACGAAGGAGGCCAGGTCCGACAGGAGCGAGCGGCCGAGGGTCTCGATCTGCCCGATGACCAGGGCGCCGACCAGCGCGCCGCGGATCGATCCCAGGCCGCCGATCACCACCACCACCAGCGCGAGGATGAGGACGGTGGTGTCCAGGCCGGGACCGGCCCCGTAGATCGGCGCGCCCAGCACGCCGGCGCAGCTGGCCAGTAACGAGCCGAGGGCGAACACGATCGCCTTGACCTTTCGATCGTCGGCCCCGACCGCCGACACCATCTCGCGGTCCGCGACCGTGGCCCGCACGAGCGCGCCCAGCGAGGTCCGCTCCACGCCGAGGTGCACGATCGCGGCCAGCGCAAGGCCGGCCGCGATGAGGGCCAGGCGATAGACCGGGTAGAGGTGGCCGAGCACCATCGCGCTGCCGTCGAGCCCGGGCGGCGGATCGACCGCCAGCACGTCGTCGCCGAAGATGGCCGACAGCGCGTCGGCGGCGATGAGCGAGATCCCGAGGGTGAGCAGCGCCTGATCGAGGTGGGAGCGCCTGGCGAGCCGCCCGGTGGCGAGCGACAGGCCCGCGCCGGCGGCGGCGCCGAGCGCCCCGGCCGCGACCAGCGCGACGAGGAAGCTGGGCCAGCTCGGCGACGGTCCGCCGATCAGCCACGACAGATATGCGCCGGTCAGGAAGAGGACGCCGTGCGCCAGGTTCAGCACGTCCATCATGCCGAACACGAGCGAGAGCCCGACGGCGAGGATGAACAGGAGGAAGCCGATCGCCAGGCCGTTCAGCACGCTGACGAGGTGAGTGTCGAGCCAGGCTGGCATTGGCCTCCCGGATCGCCGGTGGCGGCCGCGAGAATGTTTGTGGAGCCGACTCCCGGTGTCAATAGGCGCACCGGGCGAGCACGGCGGACCGAGGGTATAAGGTGGGCAGCGCGATGTCGGTGCTCACACATGTGCTTTGGGACTGGAACGGGACGCTGCTCGACGACCTGGACGCGGCCATCGACGCCATGAACCGCGTGCTCGCCGCCAGCGGGCTGCCGCTCCTGGACAGGGCGCGTTACCGCAGCGTGTTCGGCTTTCCGGTCCAGGACTACTACGGCCGGCTCGGTTTCGGCCCCGAGCACGGGACCTTCGAGGACTGGGCGCGCGCGTTCCTGGACGCGTACGACCGCGGCGCCTCGGGCATCCCGATCCGGCGCGAGGCGCGCGCGATCCTGACCCGGCTCAAGGGCGCGGGGCTGCGCCAGGTGGTGCTCTCGGCCGCGCGCGCGGGCCACCTGCAGGAGATGATCACCTGGCACGAGCTCGGCGACTTCTTCGAGGAGCTGCTCGGGCGCGACGATCACCACGCCAGCGGCAAGCTCGACGTCGCGCGCGCCTGGATCGAGCGCACCGGGGTCGACCCCGCGCGCCTCCTCCTGGTCGGCGACACGATGCACGACTACGAGGTCGCGCGCGAGATCGGCGCCCACTGCGTGCTCATCGCCGAGGGCCACCACGGCGAGGCGCGCCTGCGCGCGTGCGACTGCGCCGTGCTGGGCACCCTCGAGGACCTGTACACGGCCGACACGCCGGTGCGCGCGTACCTGGCGCAGGCGAGCTGAGACGGAGATGTTCTTGAAACGGAGATGACATGAAGGACCAGATGGACGAGCTCAAGAAGGCATTCGAGCAGGTGAAGCTGAAGCTCCACCTCGCGGGCATGGACGTGCGCGACGCCTGGAAGGCGGTCGAGCCCCGGCTCGACGATCTCGAGGCGAAGCTGGTGGACGCCGGCCGCGACGCGGGGCGCGAGCTGGCGGCGTCGTTCGAGCAGCTGGGCGGCGCGCTCCGGCGGCTGGGCTCCGAGATCGAGAAGCGAGCCAGGCGCGAGCAGGACCAGCCGGGCAAGCCGGGCGGGCAGAGCGAGCCGGGCAGCCAGGGCGGTCCGGGCGAGCCGGGCAAGTAGCCGGCGCCGCGAGGAGCGCGAGGAGCGCGTCCGCCGGCGCCCGCCGCGCTATGCTCGCCGCGTGAACGGCGACACGATGGGGACGGGATCGCGATGACGAGGCGCCCGCTGTCCCGGACGCTGCTGGCGCTCATGCCCCCGGTGCTGCTGAGCATCGGGCTGGCCGAGGCCGGGCTGGTGGCGACGCGCGAGCTCCTGCCGCCCGGCGTCCTCGACCAGAGCAGCGGCCCGGTCGGCGACTACCTGCAGACCCTCGGCACCGTGTATGCGGTGCTCCTGGCCTTCGTGGTGTTCGTGGTCTGGTCCCAGTTCAACGACGCTCGCGGGTACGTCGAGCGCGAGGCCAACGACCTGGTCGACCTCTACCGCTCCGCGCGCAGCCTGCCGGCGGGATCGCGCGGGCGGGTGCAGCAGCGCCTGTCGGACTACGTCGACGGCGTGCTCGAGCGCGAGTGGGCGGCCATGGCCTGCGGCGACGAGCGCGCGTTCGAGGAGCTGTCGCAGCTGCTCGACAACCTGTGGGACGACCTGCACGCCGCCGAGCCGGAGACCGAGTGCGAGCGGGCGGTCCACGCCGACATGCTGGCGCGCTTCAACGAGCTGTCGGATGCGCGCACCAACCGGCTCACGTCCGCGATGCTCAAGATCCCGCTGGCCATGAACCTCCTGCTCTACGCCGGCGCGGTCATCGTGGTCGGCTCGATGTACCTGTTCGGCGTCGAGCGCGCGTGGATCCACGCGATCCTGACCGGCGCGCTGGCCGGCGCCCTGTCGCACGTCCTCTACCTCATCCACGACCTGGACAGCTGCTTCTCCGGGGACTGGCAGGTCCCGCTCAGCGCCTTCCAGCGCGTGCAGCGGTACATCCGCGGTCACACCGGGGGCCACCCGGTGTGCAGCTGATCGGCCCGCCCGGCCCGCCCGGCCCGCCCGGCTCGCCCGGCTTGCGCGGCGCGGGCGGGCGTGCGGTGATCCGGCGGTGAGCCGCGACGCCGAGGCAAACCGAGATCGACTGCGGCGGATCGCCCGCCGCGCCATGACCGAGCGCGGGCTCCTGCCCGACTTCTCGCCGGCGGCGCTGGCCGAGGCCGCTGCCCTCGGCCCTGCCGCGCCCGGCGGCGATGGCGCCCGCGATCTGCGCGGCCTCCTGTGGTCGTCGATCGACAACGACGACTCGCGCGACCTCGACCAGCTGGCGGTGGCCGAGCCCCGGAGCGGCGCGGTCGCGCTGCTGGTGGCCATCGCCGACGTCGACGCCTGCGCGCCGGCCGGCTCGGCCATCGACGAGCACGCGCGCGCCAACACCGTGTCGGTCTACACCCCGGGCCAGGTCTTTCCGATGATCCCGGAGCGCCTGTCGACCGATCTCACGTCGCTCGGCGAGGGGCAGGATCGCCTGGCGCTGGTCGTCGAGATGACCGTGGCCCCCGGCGGCGCGGTGAGCGCGTTCGATCTCTACCGCGCGCTCGTGCACAACCGGGCCAGGCTCACCTACGACGGCGTCGCCGCCTGGCTCGACGGCGGACCGCCGCCCCGCGCGCTCGCGGCCGTGCCCGGGCTGGACGAGCAGATCCGCGGGCAGGAGCGCGCCGCCCGCGAGATGCGTCGGCTTCGCCACGAGCGCGGCGCGCTCACCGTGCAGACCACCGAGGCGCGCATCGTGTTCGACGGCGAGGCGGTGTCGGATCTGCGCCGGGTGGAGAAGAACCGCGCCAAGGACCTCATCGAGGACCTCATGATCGCCGCCAACGTCGCCACGGCCGGCTTCCTGGCCGGGCGCGGGTTCCCGTCGCTGCGGCGGGTCCTGCGCGCGCCGCGGCGCTGGGACCGGATCGCGGCGATCGCGGCCGAGCTGGGCGACCACCTGCCCGACGCGCCCGACCCGCGCGCGCTCGACGCCTTCCTGGCCCGGCGGCGCGCCGCCGATCCCGAGCGGTTCCCCGACCTCTCGGTCTCGGTCATCAAGCTGCTCGGCTCGGGCGAGTACGCGCTGGAGGTGCCGGGCCAGGCCCCGGAGGGCCACTTCGGACTGGCCGCGCGCGACTACACCCACTCGACCGCGCCCAACCGCCGCTATCCCGATCTCGCCACCCAGCGCCTGGTCAAGGCCGCCATCGCGGGCCGCCCACCGCCCTCGTCGAACGAGGACCTCGCCGCGCTGGCGCGCCATTGCACCGTGCAGGAGGACAGCGCGGCCAAGGTGGAGCGGCAGGTGCGGAAGTCGGCCGGCGCGCTCCTGCTCTCGTCGCGCGTGGGCGCAGAGTTCGACGCGCTGGTGACCGGCGCGTCGGACAAGGGCACCTGGGTGCGCATCCTGCCGCCCGGGCCCGCCGTCGAGGGCAGGGTGACGCGCGGCGCCGACGGCCTCGACGTCGGCGATCGGACGCGCGTGGAGCTGGTCGGCACCGACGTCGACCGCGGCTTCATCGACTTCGCGCGCCGACGCTAGCGCGCCGCGCGCCGCGGGCGGTCCGGTGCGTCGGAGATGCGTCGCTGCGCTGCAGTGCGGAGCATCGTGTGCAGTCGGCCGGGCGCGGTCCGGCGACGCGTCGCTCGAACCCGGGGTCAGAAGACCGGCCCGCGCGGCGCCCGCATCGCTCCCGATCGGATCGATCCGAGCGAGGTGCGCGGTGCGGCGACACGTCCGGCATCACGGCACACGACCGATCTGCCGCGCGTGAAAGATCTGCCGGGACCGATCGCGACTCACATGCCAGCTTGAAAACCATGGCCTTCGCAGTCAGTCCCCCTCGCCTGACCGCGCACTCCCTCTTGCCGCTGCTCGCGCCCGACATCTCCACGGCCATCCGCGCGGCAGCGATCGGCTGAGCGGAGGCCGACGTGGAGCGACAGGACCAGGTCCCGGCGTGTCCGGTCTGCGGCAAGGTGGCCGTGGCCGGTCACAGCTGCGCCGATGTCGACCGGCCCACCGAGGTGGACGAGTCCCGGTCGCCCGACCGCAGCGCGACGGGCGCGGTGGAGGGCTCGTTCGTCGGCAAGCTCCTGGGCGAGAACTACCGCGTGGTCGCGCCGCTCGGCGCCGGCGCGATGGGCATGGTCTACGTCGTCGAGCACACGCGGCTGAGGAAGCGCTTCGCCGCCAAGCTGCTCAGCCCGGATCTGGCGCAGCTGCCCCAGGCGATGGCCCGCTTCGAGACCGAGGCTGCCGCCGCGTCGCTCCTCGACCACGAGAACATCGTCAGCGTCATCGACTGCGGCCGCACCGACGACGGCTTCTGCTTCCTCATCATGGAGCTCCTGCGCGGCACCACGCTGCAGGCGCGCATGGACCGCGGTCCGCTCTCGCTCGACCAGGCGGCAACGATCGTCATACAGGTCTGCCGGGCGCTGGGCGCCGCCCACGAGGCCGGCATCGTCCACCGCGACATCAAGCCGGACAACATCTTCCTGACCAGGCGGCCGGGCGGCCAGCCGCTGGTCAAGGTGCTCGACTTCGGCATCGCGAAGTGGAAGCAGCCGGTGCGCGAGGGGCGCATCACCAGGCAGGGCCAGCTCCTGGGCAGCCCCGAGTACATGTCGCCGGAGGCGTCGCGCGGCGACGAGGTCGACCCGCGCGCCGACACCTACGCGGTCGGCGTCCTGCTCTACGAGCTCCTGTGCGGCGAGGTGCCCTTCCGCCACCGCAGCTCCTTCCACCTGCTCCAGATGCAGGTCTTCGACTCGCCGCGGCCGCCGCGCGAGCTCGCGCCTCACCTCCCCGAGGAGGTGGAGCGGGTCATCATGCGCGCGCTGGAGAAGGATCCCGGCCGGCGGCACCCGAGCATCCAGGCGCTGGAGCTGGAGCTCATGGCCGCCGTGCCGGACGCGGCGCATCGCGTCTTCCACGAGGCGCCGGGCCCCGGGCTGTCGGGGTCGTGGGAGCGTGCCGCATCGGCGTCGGGGCTGTCGGGGTCGTGGGAGCGCGCGTCGGGGCTGTCGGGGTCGTGGGAGCGCGCGTCCGGGCTGTCGGGGTCGTGGGAGCGGGCGACATCGGCGTCGGGACTGTCGGGGTCGTGGGAGCGGGCGATATCGGCGTCCGCGCCGGCGATCGTGCTCGGCACCGACCCGGCTCGCTCGCAGCGCGTCGCGTCGACCGCGCCGCCGCCGGGGCAGGGCAGCACGATCGACGTGCGGCCGCGCGGGCAGAACGCCCTGCTCGCGGTCCTGTGGAGCGCGGCCGCCCTCATGACGGTGATCGCGGTGGTGCTCACGCTCGCGCACCGGGTCGACGACCATCCGGGCCGGCGCGCCCCGGCGGCAGGCGCGAGGGCCGCCGAGCCGGCCGCCATCCCCGAGCCGGCCGCCATCCCGAGCGGCGCGATCGCGACCAGCGGGCGCGGCGACGCGGTGTTCGGCCAGATCCGGCTGCGCATCGACAGCTCGCCGCCCGGCGCGCGGGCGGTGCTCGACGGCAGGCCGCTCGGCCGCACCCCGATCGACATCCTGCTGCCGGCCAGCGACGTGGATGGGAAGCTCATGCTCGAGCTGAGCGGCCACACGCCGGCGACCCGCTGGGTCAGGCTCGACCGCGACGGCGAGCTGCAGTTCTCGCTCGCTCGCGCGGCGCGGCGCGGCGGCCGGTCGTCAGGCGCCGAGTGAGCCGGCGCCGGAGCGCCGGTTGCGCAGGCGCGTGGCCAGCGGCCAGCCGATCCACAGGAGCAACGCCGCCGCCGTGAGCGTCCAGCCGAACAGGTCGCCGAAGCGGGCGTAGAACGTGTGGCCGCCCTCGACCAGCGCGACCTTGTCGAGGTGACCGGTCATCGGCGTCGGCGTCACGTGCGGATCCACCGCGTAGCTCCGCGACATGACGCGCCCGCTGGCGTCGATGAAGGCGGACACGCCGGTGTTGACCGAGCGGACCAGGTCGGTGCGCGCCTCGACGGCGCGGAACACCGACAGGGCCAGGTGCTCCCACGGCTCGGAGGTGTCGCCGTACCAGGCGTCGTTGGTCAGGTTGATGAGCAGGTGAGGGTGCAGGGCCGCCAGCTCGCGCCCGAGCTGCGGGATGATGTCCTCGTAGCAGATCATCGGGCCCAGCCGATATGTGGTCCCGCCGTGCTCGAAGGGGAACGTGACGACCTTCTCCCCGCGCTCGAACTGGGCGGCGCTCTTCGGCACCAGCGGGCCGAGCAGGTCGCGGAAGGGCACGTACTCGCCGAACATGAGCAGGAAGATCTTGTCGAACCGACCGGCGAAGCTGCCGTCGCGGCCGACGTAGACCGCGCTGTTGTAGGCGAGCGGGTCCGTGCCCCCCGTCGTGGTCAAGGCGCCGACGACCACCGGGGGCGCGAAGTCGCCGCGGATGCGGCGGCGGTCGCCCTCGGGGAAGTCGCCGGTGCGGTCGCGCCTGATGGCATAGGGATAGGACGACTCGCTCCACAGGATGAGGTCGGCCCCCTTCGCCGCGAGCTCGGACGACACCTTCTGCAGCCCGCGCAGCTGGCCGGGCGCCAGCTGCTGGTGGTTGAGCCCCTTCTCGTCGAACGAGATGTTGCCCTGCACCACGCCGACCTCGATCGACGGCGCGGCGGCGCGCGCCTCGTCGACCTGCCCGATGCGCACCAGGCCGAACACGACGGCGGCACCGGCGAACAGGGCCGCGCCGGCCAGCGGCAGGACGCGGCGGCGCGCGCCGGCCCCGGCGAGGAGGTCGTAGAGGCCGCCGCCCACCGCGACCAGCATCGCGCTCACCCCGACCGGCCCGGTCAGCTCGGCGATCTGGATGACCGGGGTCACCCACGCCTGGGTGATGGCCAGGTACCAGGGGAACAGAAACGGCACCAGCATCTCGAAGGCGACGATCGCGATCGGCGCCAGCAGCGCCATCGGCAGCGGCCTGCCCGAGCGGGCGGCGCTGCGCGCGCGGACGTGGCGCACCGCCGCGGCGAACAGCGCGAACGACACCCCCTGGTAGCCGCACAGGAGGAACAGGCCGAGGAGCGCGACCGGGCGGGGCAGGTGGCCGAAGCGGACCAGCATGCCGGTCACCCAGTAGAAGCCGCCGACGTTGGCGACCAGCCCGCTCAGCCAGCCGAACAGCACGGCGCGCCGCACCGTGCTCGCGCCCTCGATCGCGACCAGGCACGGCAGGATCGCGACCCAGGCCATCGGCCAGATGTCCCAGTCGGCGCACGACAGGAACCACATCGCGCCGGACAGGGCGGCCAGCCCGGCCAGCACGAGGTCGCGCCGGCCCGCCGCGAAGCGGGCCAGAAATCTGGCCACGGGGCTGTCGGGCGAGAAGGCCGGCGGCGTGGGCGGTGCCGGCGGCGGGCTCGCGGCGGCCGCCTCGTCGCCCCGCTCGCGCGCGCGCGGCGCCGGCCGCCGCGCGCCCTTGCCCTTGCCGGCGCGGCCCTTGCCCCGCGCGGTCATGGCCGGGCCCCGGTCCCGGCCCCGGCGCCGTCCGGCACCACCAGGCGGAGCGCCGCCGGCAGCACGCGGAAGCTGGCGGGCAGGATGCCGGGCGTCTCGCCGTCGACGTCCAGGCGCACCGCCTCCGCCCCGATCGGCTCCGCCCGCACCGAGCGCGCGCGCCGGTGGCTCACCTTGTCGAGCTCGAGGTGCGTGCCGCTGTAGACGCGGCGACCGTGGCGGATCAGGTCCCAGAGGCCCATGTCGCCCATGGCGACCACGTCGAACTGCCCGTCGTCGAGCTCGGCGTCCGGCGCGATCTGCATGCCGCCGCCGAAGTAGCGGCCGTTGGCCACCGCCACCACGTAGATCGTGGTGTCGACCGAGGAGGCGGGGTCGCCGTCGAAGACCAGGCGCACGCGCTGGTTGTCGTAGGTGATGCCGGCGCGCGCGGTGGCGAGCATGAAGGACAGCCGGCCGCCCAGCCGCTTCGAGGTCTGGTTGACGTACTCGTCGACCAGCCCGCTCACCCCGAACGACGCGATGTTGATGAAGATGCGGCTCTGCGGCGCGCCGTCGCGCCCGGTCAGCTCGAGGTGGCCGACGTCGATGGTGCGGGTGTGGCGGGCGGCCAGCACGCGGGCGGCCTCGCGCGTGTCGCGCGGCAAGGGGACGGTCTTGCGGAAGTCGCCGCCGGTGCCGAACGGCAGGACGGCCAGCGACGTGGTCTGGCTGCGCGCGCGGTCGCCGTCGAAGAAGCCGTTGACCACCTCGTTGATGGTGCCGTCGCCGCCCACCGCGACCACGGTGTCGACGCCGGCGTCGATCGCCTCGCGGGCCAGGCGGGTGGCGTCGCCCGGGCTGGCGGTCATCGCGTCCTCGAAGGAGCCGAGCTCGCGGCGCAGGTCGGCGCCCAGCGTCGGCCAGAGGCGGCCGAGCTGACCGTTCTGGGCCGACGGGTTCACGATCAGCAGGGTGCGCGGGGCGGGCATGTCGGGCGAGTATCTTATACAAGGAAGGGTGAAGCCGCTGGGCCCGGACCTCGACAGCGCTGGCGACCAACGTCTGTCCCGGCGGACGCTCGCGCGGCTCAGCCGGGACCTGGACGGCCCGGCCGCCGCCGGCGCCGACGGCCAGCGGCCGCGCGCGCGCCGCCGCGCGGAGGGCGCGTACTTCACCCCCGCGCCGCTGGTCGAGCTGGTCGTGCGCGAGGCGCTGGCCGCGCGCCTGGCCCGGCGCCCGCCCACCTGGCGCGCCGACGGCTCGCCGGAGCTGACCGTCCTCGATCCGGCTGCCGGCGACGGGCGCTTCCTGGCCGCGGCGGCGGACCAGCTGGCCGCGCGGGCGGCGCGGCGCGGCCTCGACGCCGCCGCGGCGCGCGCCGCCATCGTCCGGCGCTGCCTGGTCGGCATCGAGCGCGACCCCGAGTTCGCGGCGCTGGCCCGCGCGCGCCTGGCCGGCGATGGCGGCGGGGGTGGCGGCGGCGCGACCGTGCACTGCGACGAGGCGCTGCTGTCTCCGGCCGCGCGCGCGCTGGAGGGCACGGCCGACGTGGTGGTCGGCAATCCCCCGTACGTGAGGTCGATCCGGCTCGGGCTGGCCGACGACCGCCTGCGCCAGGCGCTGCGCGGCCGCTACGCCGCCACCTCGCGCGGCGAGTGGGACCTCTACGCCGCGTTCCTCGAGCAGTCGCTCGAGTGGGCGGCGCCCGGCGGCGAGGTGGCGCTGGTGGTGCCGTCGCGCTGGCTGACCGCGCGCTGCGCCGCGCTCCTGCGCGGCAAGCTGGCCGCGGCCCGCTCGGTGCGCGCGCTGGTCCTGTTCGGTGCCGAGCAGATCTTCCAGGGCGCCACCACCTACGCGTCGGTGGCGTTCCTGGCCCGCGCGCGCTGCGATCGCGTGCTGGTCGCGCGGAGGAGCGGCGCCGCGTGGCAGGTGGGGCAGGTGCCGGCGGGCGAGCTCGACGGCGCGCCGTGGCGGCTCTCGATCGGGCGGCGGCGCGCGCTGGTCGAGCGCCTGGCCGGCCGCGGTCCGGCGCTCGCCGAGGTGGCGCGCGTCGCCAAGGGGGCCGGCACCAACGCCGACCCGGTGTTCGTCCTCGCCCCCGAGTCCGCGCGCGAGGTGGAGCCGGCGCTGGTGCGGCCGTGCCTGCGCGGGCGCGACGTCGAGCCGTTCGGCGCCGGCCGCCCGGCCCGCGTGCTGGTGCCGTACGCGCGCGACGGCCGCTTCATCGAGCCGGACGAGCTCGGCCGGCGCTACCCGCGCGCGGCCGCTTACCTGGCCGGTCACCGCGGCGCGCTCGAGCGGCGCGAGCGCGGCCGCTTCCGCGGGCCGGCCTTCTACCGCTTCGGCCGGCCGCAGAACCTGGCCTGGCTGTCGGCCCCGGCGCCCAAGCTGGTGGTGCCCGACGTCGCTCGCGCCGGGCGCGCGCTGATCGATCGCCGCGCCGCCATGGTGCTCGACTCGGCCTACGCGATCCGGCCGCTGGCGGGCGCGCGCGCCGCCTCGCTCGGCCTCCTGCTCGCCGTCTTCAACTCCGGGGTGGTGGCCCTGTGGCTGCGCGAGACCGGCGTGCCGCTGCGCGGCGGCTACGTCCGGCTCAAGACCGCCTACCTGGAGCCGCTGCCGCTGCCGCCGCCGTCGCGCTTCACCGCCGCGGCGGAGGCCGCCGCGCTGGCGCCGGACGCGGCCGGGCGGCGCGAGGAGATCGACGACCTGGTGCGCCGCGCCTACGGCATCGGGCGCGCCGACTGGGCCGACGGATCGCCCTTCTGATCGGCCGCCCGGTCGTAGGGGATGTAGCGCTCCCAGCGCCACGGGGTGAAGCGGTCGCCGATGAGCGTGTCCAGGAGCTCCACGAAGATGCTCTCCCCGTTGTCGCTGTTGGTCATGATGACGATGGCGGTGCGCGGCCGCTCGAACGTGATCGAGTAGTGCTGGAAGCCGTCGTCGTGGCCCTCCTTGAAGTAGGCCGGGCCGTACGGCGTCGTCAGCAGCCCCCAGCCGAGCCCGTACGACAGGCGGATGGCGTCGTTCTCGTCGGTGGTGGCGGGATCGGTGGTGGGGAACTGGTGGGCCGAACGGATGCGGATCTGCGGGCGCAGCATCTCGGCGCGCGCCGCGCGGCCCAGGCGGTCGCCGCGCAGCACGGCGCACAGGAAGGCGGCCCAGTCGCGCGCGGTCGTGTCCATCGAGCCGGCCGCGTCCGCGTGCTCGCGGTGGGCGTGGCCGAGCGGCTTGCCGGCCGCGTCGTAGCCGACGGCGGCCTCGTCGGCGAGCCCCGGCTGCCACACCATGCTGGTGCGGGTCATGCCGAGCGGGGCGAACACGCGCTCGCGCATCTCGTCCGCGGTCGAGCGCTTCCCGATGGCCTGGAAGAAGGCGCGCTGCAGCAGGAGGATGCCCTCGCCCGAGTACATGTAGCGCGTGCCCGGCTCCGCCTCGATGTGGAGCTTGCCGTCGTCGTTGAAGCGCCGCCAGTTGGGGAGGCCGCTGGTGTGGCTGAGCAGCATGCGCGGCGTGATGCGCTTCAGGCGATCGTCGCCGGCGAGGTCGAGGTAGTCCTCGTCCTCGGCGAGCGGCGCCGGGAAGTACTCGACCACCGGGCGGTCCAGGTCCATCCGCCCCTCGCCCACCAGCTGCATCACCGCGACGGCGAACGCCGGCTTGCTGAACGACGCGCCCACCATGACCGTGTCCGGCGTCATCGGCGCGCGCCGCGCGACGTCGCGGTAGCCGTAGCCCCTGAGGTAGGCGACCTTCCCGTCATTGATGATGGCCAGCGCGAGCCCGGGCACGCGCGCCGCGGCGATGAGGCGCTCCACGGTCAGGTCGACGTCGCGGAACGAGATCGCGCTGCCGTCGAGGCGCCGCACGGCGCCCTGCCCGGCAGCGGGCCGCGCCGGCGAGGGGCTGCACCCCGCCACGAGCAGGGCGAGGCCGACGAGCGCTGGCCTCATGGCTCGCAGATCATGGCAGGAGCTGCGCGACCGAGACCACGCGCCCCAGCAGCGGCAGCTCCACGGTCTCGGCCGGGCCGAACAGCGCGGTGCGGGCGTATCTGCCCTCGGAGAGCGGCTGCGTGCTGACCTCGAGTCGACGCGCCGTGAGATCGAGGAGCCAGTAGACCGGGATCCCGATCCGGGCGTAGGTGCGCGCCTTCTTGCGATCGGTGTCCTGGCTGGTCCTGGCCACTTCCACCGCCAGGATCACGTCCGCGCCGACCGGATGATGTTCGGCGTAGTCGGCCGCCGATCCCCGGACCACCGCCAGATCGGGCTCCGGCAGCCCATCGGGTGACGCGTCGAGCGGGAGCTGCACGCGGAGCGCGCCGCTGCCCCGGTACGCGTCTGCCAGGAAGTCTTGCAGCGCCATGATGCGCGACGAGTGCGGAGGCCCTTGCGGGGTGACGACGACCAGCTCCCCTTCCAGGAGCTCGAGCGGCTCGTCCGGTTCGATGATGCCGGCGTCCACCATGCGGAGCACCTCGTCGGTCGTGAACCGGCGGTGCGCTGTCTCGACGGTGAGTCCCAAGCGGCAGCTCCTGGGTCAAGCCTAGCGAGCTGACCCGGACCGGTCAACGCGCCGGCCTACCGGGTGGCGCGCTCGGACTGGCTCGACGGGGTCTCACCCAGCGGGGGCGGGGTGTGGAGGCTGAGCAGGTAGACGAACCCGAGGAGGACGAGCGCGGCGCCGACCCCGAGGACCCAGATCCTGCGCAGACTCTTGTCGATGAGATCCAGCTGCTGCTTCTTGAGCTGGGGCACCTTCGGCGACATGCCGCTCGTATAGCACAGCTGGGCGCCGCCCACCGCAGCGCGCGATCAGCCGGGGCCGGAGCGCGCGTCCTGGCCGGAGACCATGGAGGCCAGGTCCTGCACCACAACTCCGCTCGGCGCATTGCGTTTGAGCATGAAGGCGCAGGTCGCGCACGACGTCACCACGGTGCCGCCGCCGCGTGCGGCGACTTGTCGCAGGCGGGCGCGGGCCATCGCGTCGGCCACCTCCGGCATGGTCTTCGGCAGGAGGCCCGCCCCGCCGCAGCACTCGGTGTCGGCGCGCGCGCCCGGCAGCTCGCGCACCTCGACCAGGCGGGCCAGCACCCGCCGCGGCTCGTCCATGACGCCGGCGTAGCGGGCCAGGTAGCAGGGGTCGTGGTAGTAGACCGAGCGCAGGTTGCAGCTGGGCGCCGGCGCTTCTTGAAGTCGCTTTTCGAGCCGGTCCAGAAATTCGGCCAGCGAGAGCACCTCGCTCGACAGGTTCACGCCCTCGGCCGGGTACTGCGCCCGCATGGTGTAGACGCAGGCCGAGCAGTTGATGACGACCGTGCGGTACGGCTTGAGCGCCGCCGCCACCCGCGCCGCCTGCCAGCGGAACATGTCGACCAGCCCGGCGGCCAGGAGCGGGTAGCCGGCGCAGGCCTGCCCCGCCGCCACCACCGCGACCTCGCTGGCTCCCGCGCGGTCGAACAGGCGCAGCGCGGCGTCGATGTCGCCCAGGCCCTTGTCGATGGCGTCGCACCCGGGCCAGAAGCCGACCGGCGCGCTGTCGGCGAAGCGATCGGGCGGCACGTGGTCGCGCAGGATCTCGACCAGCCGCTGCTCGCGGCTGCGAAACCGCTCCGGGTAGCCGGCCAGCGCGGGGTGCCCGGCGCCGCGCGCGTTGGCCGCCGCCCGCCCGGCCAGCAGCACCAGCCCCGGCTCGTTCCCGTGCATGCAGCTGGTCGTGCACTGGCGGCAGCCGGTGCAGGCGTAGAGCAGATCGGTCGACTGCTCGGTCCACGCCACGTGACCGCGGCGCAGCTGGTTGAGGCGATCCATCTTCGCCTGCGGCGTGTACTGCTCGCGCCCGCTCGCCTCCGCCACGGGACAGGCGAAGCGGCACATCTTGGGACAGAAGGTGCAGTTGTCGAGCTGCCGCGCGACCGAGGAGGCGGTGAAGACGTCGGGCATGCGGATCGATTAGACCATCAACTCCAGCCCCGTTTCTCCTCACACCCCCGGATTCATGATCCCGGCGGGGTCGAGCCGGCGCCGCAGCTCGCGCGCGTACTGCTCCATCTCGCGGTTCTCGCTGCCCAGGAGGACCGCGCCCGCCGCCGACGCGGCCGCCTCGGCCATGGCGCGCGCGGAGGCGAGCTCGTCGCCGGCCAGCGGCTGGCCGCCGGGGCCGAGCAGCGTGAAGAAGAGGACCGCGCCGTCGGCCTCGAAGCGCGAGGCGTGCGCGCGCAGCCCGACGCCCATGCCGGCGCACGCGACCCGCACCGCCCGGTAGACCGGGGCCTGCCGCCTGGGCGACGCGGTCACCTGGATCACCGGGGCGGGCAGTGCGGCGCCGCGGTCCTGGCCGGTGCGCCGCCGCCACCACAGCTCGGCCAGCTTCTCGTCGAGCTGCCGGCCGCCCATCGCCGCCGCCGCGCTGGCCACCAGGTCGCGGTCGCACGCGGCCAGGTCGGTCGGCCCCGCCGTGGCCACCACCATGATCGCCTGCTCGTCCTTGCCGGGCGGGCAGACGTCGGCGCCGAGGTGGGCGCGCGCCTCGGCGGCGTCGTACACGCGCAGCGCGGCCGGCGCCGCCTCCTCGCGCAGCGCCAGCCGCACCGCGGCCAGCGCGTCCTCGAACGACGGCAGCGCGTGGGCGGCGAGGAAGCGCGCCTCGGGCCGCCGGTGGAGCCGCAGGACCGCCGCGGTCAGGAACCCGATCGTGCCCTCGCTGCCGCACAGCGCGCGGGCCAGGTCGGGGCCGGTCGACCGCCGCGGGGCCACGCGCGTGTGCACCGTGCGCCCGTCGGCCAGGACCGCCGACACGCCCAGCACCGACTCCTCGATGAAGCCGTGCCGGGGAGACGACTTGCCCGGCGTGCGCACCGACAGGAGGCCGCCGATGGTGGAGCCCAGCACCTGGGGCGGGAAATCGCCCAGCGACAGCCCGCGCGGCGCCGCGATGCGCTCGAGCGCGAGCGCGGTGAGCCCGGCCTGCACGTGCACGACCAGCGAGGTCTCGTCCAGGTGGAGGACGTGGCACATGCGCCGGCTGTCGACGAACAGCCGCGGCCGGCCGGCCAGCTTTGCCGGGCTCTGCGGCGCCGGCGACGCCCGCGTGCCGTTGCCGACCGGGAGGATCGCGGCCCCGATGCGACTGGCCAGGGCCAGGATCTCGGCCACCTCGGTCGCCGACCCGGGCTGGACCAGGTAGGCCGCCTCGGTCGCCGGCGGCGCGCCCTCGGCGGCGAGGCGGCGGGTCAAGGCCGGAGGCGGGCGGCGCAGGTTGAGCGGACCGACGATCGCCTCGAGCGCGCCGCCCAGATCGCCCGCCGCGCCGGCCACCAGTGCGCTCATGGCGCGGCCGCCTGCTCGTCGGCCGCCCACTCGCCCTCGTCGTGCGTGATCGCCGCGGGCAGCCCGAGCTTGCCCGGGTTGAGGATGCCGTCCGGATCGAAGGTGGACTTGAGCGCGCGCAGGATGGTCATCGCCTCGCGGTGCTCGGCCGCCATGGCCTGGCCCTTGAGCAACCCGATACCGTGATGGTGGCTGATGGTGCCGCCGGCGCGGCTGGCCGCGGCCAGACCGTCGCGCCAGACGGCGTCGTAGGCCCGCCGCGCATCGCGCGCCGGATCGGCGCGGGCCGCGAAGGTGAAGTAGATCGAGCAGCCCTCGGGGTAGGCGTGGGAGAAGTGGGCCATGACCACCGCGTGCTGGGCGATCGCCTGCTTGACCGAGCGGTAGAGGTCCATGAGGCGCTCCCAGGTCGAGGCGACCTCCATGGTGTCGACGAACAGTCCCGCGCGGAAGGTGGGCGACATGCGATAGGACACCGCGTAGCGGTGCTCGAACCACTGGCGCCCCGGCTCCTCGCCCCGATCGATCGCGCCGGCGCGGTCGAGCTCGTCGAACACCAGGCGGGCCTCGACCCCGGTGCGGATGCGCGAGCCCTCGAGCCCGATGATGAGCCGGCAGCCGCGCCGCGAAA
This sequence comes from Kofleriaceae bacterium, assembly GCA_035262925.1. Lineage (GTDB taxonomy): Bacteria > Myxococcota_A > Polyangia > Haliangiales > Haliangiaceae > DATFRY01. The sequence continues at coordinate 19,468 of DATFRY010000279.1, forward strand.
CGCGCTCGGTCAGCGGCGCGGCCAGGCTGTTGATGAGGCGCGGGCGGGACAGCGCGGCGGCCACCGCGTCGCGCCGCAGCCGGCTGGCCACGCGCCGCGCGGCGTCGCCGCCGCCGAGCAGGCCCAGCGCGCGGCCGAACAGCCCGGCCGGGGCCGGCCCGTCGTGCTCGCGCGGCGGGATGTGGGGCAGCGCGCCCTGGGCCGCGCCCGGGGCCGGCGCCAGCAGCGGATCGGCGGCCGGGCCGACGTCGGCCGCGTGGTCCGATCGCTTGCCGAAAAGCGGCCCGTGGTTGATGAAGGTGTCGAGCTCGTCGTACAGGCGGACGACCGCCGGGCGCAGGCCGCGCTGCATGACGCGCCGGATCGCCTCCACGCCCTGCGCCACGCTCGCCACCTCGAAGCCGCGCAGGACGCGCAGCTCCGGGCTCGGCGCCACGCGCAGGCGCGCCGACGTGATGACGCCGAGCGTGCCCTCGCTGCCGAGCAGGAGCTGGGTCCAGTTCGGGCCGCGCTCGGCCCGCACCGGGCCGTCCGTGTGAATGACGTCGCCGCGGCCGGTCACCACGGTCAGCCCGGCGACGCGGTCCTCCACCTTGCCGTACTTGGTCGACATCTGACCGGCCGCGCGGCATGCCAGCCATCCGCCGACCGTGGAGCAGTAGATGGACGACGGGAAGTGACCGAGGGTGTAGCCGCGGCGATTGATCGCGCGCTCGAAGCGCTCGCCGTTCATCCCGGCCTCGACGTTCACGACCATCTCGTCCCGGTCCAGCGCGCCGAGCTCGTTCATGCGCTTGAGATCGATCGTGATGCCGCCCAGGATCGGCACCGCGCCGCCGCACACGCCCGAGCCTCCGCCGTAGGGGACGACAGGCGCCCCCAGCTCGCGCGCCACCCGCACGATCGCCGCCACCTCGCGCTCGCTCTCCGGCCACACCACGATGGTCGGCCGGTCGGGCGGCAGCTCGCCGGCCCGCACGCCGATGAGCAGGCGCGGCCACATGTCGCGGCCGTAGCTGGCCAGGTCGGACTCGCGCTGCGACATGCGGCGCTCGCCGACGATGGGAAGCAGCTCCCGGCGCAGCCGGTCGGCGTCTACCGCGGTGCGCGACATGCGCGAAACGTTAGGGCCCGGCTGCGCGCCGCGCAAGGCCGGGGGGCACGGCCGGCTCGCCGCCCGGTTCGCCGGCGGCCGCGGCCTACGACGTGGGCCGCTTGCTGCGCAGACCGCGGCGGGCGCGGTGGGGCTTGCCGCGCGCCTTGCCGGCCTTCGCCGGCGCCGGCGCGGGCTCGGCGGGCGCCGCCTGCGCCGCCGACCTGGCCGCGGCGGCCTCCGCCATGCGGCGCGGCAGGTCCTGCAGCCACGCGGCCAGCGGGGTGTCGGCCGCGACCAGGCCGAGGATCTCGACCGGAGCGACCGGGCGTCCGTCGAGGCGGACCTCGAAGTGGAGGTGAGGACCGGTGGCGTGGCCCGACGAGCCGACCTTGCCGACCAGGTCGCCCGGCGCGACGAACTGACCGGCGTGCACCGTGATGCGCTGGAGATGGGCGTAGCGCGTCTCCACGCCCTCGCCGTGATCGACGAACACGACCCGGCCGTAGCCGCGCATGCGCTGAGCCTTGGCCACCAGCCCCGACCCGGCCGCGTGCACCGGCACGCCGCGCCCGGCGCGCAGGTCGAGGCCGTTGTGCTTCTTCCTGGTCTTGCGGCGGAACGGATCGCGCCGCACGCCGAAGCCCGAGACCACTCCCCCCGCAACCGGCCTCAGCTCGAGCAGCGACGGCTCCTGCATGAGCGCCGCCTCGACCGCTGCTCCGGGCCGCGCGGTGACCATCGCCAGCGCGACCGACAGCGCGCGCCGCGCGCCGCTGTAGGTCGACGGCGCCAGCTCGCTGCGCACCTGCCAGTCGGCCAGAGATTCGTAGAGGACCCACGCCGAGTGCAGGCGGGCCGCCAGCGGCTCGTCCGAATCCGCGTCGCCGGCGGCGCTGGTGGCCGACGCCGAGGCCGACGCCCTGGCCGTCTTCCCCTTCACCGCCTTCTTCTTCGCGGCCCGCGCCTTGTCCGCAGACTTTGCGCGGCGGGCGGAGCGCGACCGAGAGCGGTCGGCGTCCGAGGTTCCTGCGGCGAGGGAAAATGCCAGTGCTGTGGTTGCTGCACCGACCAAGATCCGCCGCTTGAGCACCATGCGAGGGTCTGGATACTCACCTCCGGCGCGCGAACCGGTCAAGGGTTACCAGGCCTGCGTCCCGCAATTTGGAGGACCGTGTACCCGCCGCGCCGACTTCATGCGACGAGGCGGCCCCACACAGGGACGCAGCTCCCGCGGTTGGCTAGAATTTCGGCGTGCCCGCAATCGAGACGCGCCGCAGCGCGGCCCCCAGGGCGGTGTGGACCGGCGCCGTGTTCGCCGCCCTGGCCGCCATCCTCCTCCTCCTCGGCACCGGCAGCGCTCACTGGTGGAGCGGCGAGAAGGGCGGGCTCGAGTCTGCCGTCGGGCTGCGCGCGTTCGAGCTGTGTCACGGCGACGTGTGCCGGTCGCGCGCCCTCGAGGGCATGGGCTCCGAGGCGTGGATGCTGCTCGGACGGCTCGGCACCTGGACGGGCGGGCTGACCGGTCTCTTCCTGGTCCTCGCCGCGGCGGCGGTGGTCCTCTACCGCGCGGGCTTCTGGCCGCGCCTGTTCGGCCGCGTCGGCGCGGCGCTCTCGCTCATCTCGCTCGTCGTCGGGTCCGGCTTCGCGTGGAAGTATCCCGGCTTCAGCGGCCTGGGGGCCGGCTGGGCGATGGCCGCCTACCTGGGCGGCGCCGCGCTCGGGGTCGGCTCGGCCGGCCTGCTCATCGCCGGCGGCGCCGCGCGCCAGGCGCCTTGACCCGCCCGACGCCGCCGGCCTCGCCCGCACCGCCGCCCGCGCTCGCGCCGCCCGCACCGTCGCCGCTGCGCGCCGCGCCGAGCTTGTCCCACGACACGATCGCGCTCCTGCGCGTCTCGGGCTGGCAGGACGGGCAGAAGAAGGCGTCGTGCCCGTGCACGCCCGCGGTGCGGATCGGCGTGCCGCAGCGCGGACACGGCTGCCGGTTCTTTCCGCGCACGCTGAGGAAGTCGCGCAGCTTCTCCTCGAGCGGCGGCTTGCGCCGGGCGATCTCCGCCGCCGCGCGCGCCAGCACGTCGGAGATGGCGCGGTGCAGGCGGGCCAGCTCCTCGTCGCCGAGCGACTTGATCCATGTCTTGGGGTGCACGCCGGCCGCGAACAGCGCCTCGTCGGCGTAGGCGTTGCCCATCGCGTCGAGCGCGCTCCTGTCCATCAGGAACACCTTGGCCTGATCGCGCCGCGCGCGGGCCAGGGCGCGAAAGCGCTCCAGGGTGAACGCCGACGGGTCGAGCACGTCGACGCCGATCGCCTCGAGCCCCGGCACCTGCCGCCACTCTCCGTGCGCCACCACGTAGACCTTGCCCATCTGCACATCGTCCCGGTAACGCAGCTCGCGTCCGTCGTCGAGCGCGAACGCGACCGCCAGATCGGCCGGCGCGCGCTCGGCCGCCGCGTGCAGCGCGAAGCGGCCGGCCAGCATCGGCGCGATCACGAGATCGACGAGATCGACGGGAGCGCCCGCCTCGCCGCCGTCGCTTCGTGCCGGACGGTGTTCCTCTGGTCCGGCGAGCTCGAACACGGCGAAGTGGCCTCGCCGGAACACGCGGCCGAATCCGCGTCCGACCAGGAGCTCCGCCGGAGACCCCGGGAGGGCGAGGCGCAGGACGACCGGCTTCTTGACCCGCACCGCCGCGATGCGTCGGCCGGTGAGCTCGCGCTCGAGGATCGGCAACCAGTAGTCGAGATCAGGCCGCTCCGCCATCCAGGTCGGGAGGATGATAAGGTGCGAACGATGGCGCGCAAGCAGGACGCAGTCGACTATCACAAGGCTGGGCGGCCCGGAAAGCTGGAGGTGGTCCCGACCAAGCCGCTCGACACCCAGCGCGATCTGTCTCTCGCCTACACACCGGGCGTGGCGGTGCCGTGCCTGGAGATCGCGGAGGACGAGGAGAAGGGCTGGGAGTACACGGCGCGCGGCAACCTGGTCGCGGTCATCACCAACGGGACGGCGGTGCTCGGGCTGGGCAACATCGGCCCGCTGGCCGGCAAGCCGGTGATGGAGGGCAAGGCCTGCCTGTTCAAGAAGTTCGCCGACATCGACGTCTTCGATCTCGAGCTCAACGAGACCTCGGTCGACAAGTTCGTCGACGTGGTGGCCGCGCTCGAGCCCACCTTCGGCGGCATCAACCTCGAGGACGTGAAGGCGCCCGAGTGCTTCGAGATCGAGGAGAAGCTGCGCAAGCGCCTGCGCATCCCGGTGTTCCACGACGACCAGCACGGCACCGCCATCATCTCGGGCGCCGCGCTGCTCAACGCCTGCGAGGTGGCGGGCAAGAAGATCGGCGAGATCAAGGTGGTCGTGTCGGGGGCGGGCGCGTCGGCCATCGCGTGCGTCAACTTCTTCGTCCAGCTCGGCGTCGATCCGCGGCGCGTGGTGCTGGTCGACTCCAGGGGGGTCGTGCACGAGGGGCGCAGCGACCTCAACCCGCACAAGGCGCGCTACGCCGTGTCCGACACCGGCATCCGCTCGCTGGCCGAGGCCATGCGCGGCGCCGACCTGTTCCTCGGCCTGTCGGTCGGCGGGCTGGTCACCGGAGACATGGTCCGCACCATGGCCGACCGGCCGATCATCTTCGCCATGGCCAACCCCGATCCGGAGATCAGCTATCCCGACGCGCTCGAGGCGCGCCCCGACGCGCTGGTGGCGACCGGCCGCTCCGACTATCCCAACCAGGTCAACAACGTGCTCGGCTTCCCCTTCATCTTCCGCGGCGCGCTCGACGTGCGGGCGACCGCGATCAGCGAGGAGATGAAGGTGGCGGCGGCGCGCGCGCTGGCCGCGCTGGCCCACGAGCCGGTGTCCGAGCGGGTGCTGCAGGCCTACGGCGGCCGGCCGATCCGCTTCGGCGCCGACTACCTCATCCCCAAGCCGTTCGACGAGCGGGTCCTGTGGTGGGTGGCGCCGGCGGTGGCCGAGGCGGCGATGAAGAGCGGCGTGGCCCGCTCGAACATCGACATCGACGGGTACCGCGAGCGGCTGCGGCGCAAGTCGGGAGACGCGGCCTACACCATCACGCGCGGCATGGTGGTGTCGGCCAAGCGCGATCCCAAGCGCATCGTGTTCCCCGAGGCGTCCAACCCCAAGCTCCTGCGCGCGCTGCAGATCATCATGGACGAGGGGATCGCGCAGCCGATCCTGCTCGGCCGCCAGGACGAGATCGCCGAGGAGTGCGAGCGCAACGACCTCGATCTGATCGAGCGCGGCGTCGAGATCATCAGCCCGCGCGACTCGAGCCTGTTCGCCGGCTACGTCAAGCAGTTCCACGCGCTGCGCCAGCGCAAGGGCGTCACCCAGCACATGGCCCGCACGCTCCTGCGCAAGACCAACTACTTCGGCATGATGATGGTGCGCAACGGCCACGCCGACGGGCTGGTCAGCGGGCTCAAGCTGGCCTATCCGGACACCATCCGCCCCGCGCTGCAAGTCCTGGGGCTGCGGCCAGGCGTCAAGGTCGCGACCGGCATGTACATGATGGTGCTGAAGGAGAGGGTGGTCTTCTTCGCCGACGCCAGCATCAACATCGAGCCCGACGCCGAGACGCTGGCCGACATCACGGTGCAGGTCTCGGACGCGGTGCGCGACATGGGGGTCGAGCCGCGCGTGGCCATGGTGTCGTTCTCCAACTTCGGCTCGGTCGAGCACCCGCAGGCCCGCCTGGTGCGCGACGCGCTCGCCGTGGTGCGCGAGCGTCGGCCGGCGCTGGAGGTCGACGGCGAGATCCAGGCCGACGTCGCGCTCAGCAAGTCGACGATGGACAGCCTGTTCCCGTTCTGCCGCCTGAGCGACGCGGCCAACGTGCTGGTGTTCCCGCAGCTCATCGCCGGCAACGCGGCCTACAAGGTCCTCCAGACGCTGGGCGGCGCGACCGCGGTCGGCCCGATCCTGCTCGGGGTCGGCAAGCCGGTCTCGGTCCTGCAGCCGCAGGCGCGGGTGCAGGACATCGTCAACATGACCGCGTTCACCGTCCTGACCGCGCAGCAGCTGGAGCTGTCGGCGCGCGACTGAGCGGCCGCGCGCTGGTGGCCCCGACAGGAGATGAGGAGGAAGCGATGGCGCTCCACACGTCGACGTATGGCGGCAACGGCAAGGCGCCCGAGGCCATCGAGAGCCTGAGCCCGGCCACCGGCGAGATCCTGGGCACCGTGCCGATCGCCGGCCCCGACGAGGTGACCGCGGCGGTGGCGCGTGCGCGCAGCGCGGCGGCGCGCTGGGCCGAGCTCACGGCGGCCGGGCGGCGGGCCGAGCTGGCGGCCTGGCGCCGCGCGCTGGCCGCGCGGGCCGACGACCTGGCCGACCTCATCCACCGCGAGAACGGCAAGCCGCGGACGGACGCCATCTTCGAGGTCATGATGGCGCTCTCGCACCTGCACCACGCGGGCGAGCGGGCGGAGAAGGCGCTCAGGCCGCACCGCGTGCCGTCGGGCCTGATGGCCAACTTCCGCTGCAGCGTGAGCTATCACCCGCTCGGCGTGGTCGGCGTGATCGGGCCGTGGAACTACCCCATCTTCACGCCGATGGGCTCGATCGCGTACGCGCTGGCGGCCGGCAACGCGGTGGTGTTCAAGCCGTCGGAGTACACGCCGCTGGTCGGGCAGCTCATGGGCGAGATCGCGCGCCAGGCCTTCACGGTGGCGGACGTGTTCCAGGTCCTGACCGGAGACGGCCGCACCGGCGCCGCGCTGGCCCGCGCCGAGCTGGACAAGGTCGCCTTCACCGGCTCGGCGTCGACCGGCAAGCGGGTGATGGCGGCGGCGGCCGAGCGGCTCACGCCGGTGCTCATGGAGCTGGGCGGCAAGGATCCGATGGTGGTGGCCGACGACGCCGACCTGGACAAGGCGGCCGAGGCGGCGGTGTGGGGCGCGATGTCCAACGCCGGCCAGGCCTGCGTGTCGATCGAGCGCTGCTACGTGGTCGACGCGGTCTACCAGCCGTTCGTCGACAAGGTGCTGGCCGAGGCGCGCCAGGTGCGCTGGGGCGCCGACGACGACGCGCACATCGGCGCCATCACGATGCCGCGCCAGGTCGACGTCATCCGCGACCACCTGGAGGACGCGGTGGCGCGCGGCGCCAGAGTGCTGCTCGGCGGCCCCGGCGAGATCCGCGGCCACTTCGTGCCGCCCACGGTGCTGGTCGACGTCACGCCCGCGATGAAGATCATGAGCGAGGAGACGTTCGGCCCCATCCTGCCCATCCAGCGGGTCGCCACCGTCGAGGATGCGGTGGTGCAGGCCAACGCCACCCGCTACGGCCTGGGCTCGGCCGTGTTCGGCAAGGCGCGCGTGCGCGAGCTGGCCGACCGCGTGCGCGCCGGCATGACGTCGATCAACTCGGCGCTCGCGTTCGCGGCGGTGCCGTCGCTCCCCTTCGGCGGGGTGGGCGACTCCGGCTTCGGCCGCATCCACGGCGACGAGGGCCTGCGCGAGTTCACGCGGACCAAGGCCACCGCCGAGGAGCGCTTCTCGCTGCCGGTCGCGCTCCTGACCTTCCGCCTGCCCAGGAACACCTACGACCGCGTGCGCGGGCTCATCCACCACCTGCACGGTGGAGGCATCGTGGACCGGGTGCGGGGCAAGCTGCACCTGTAGCCCCGCCCGACTCTTCTCCGCACGGCCAGCTCGTCGTCGGGCAAGGAACGAGTAGTTCACCACAGCCGAGATGACCGGTTCGCGTAGACGTGGTTGTGGTCGTTGACATCGACGGCGCCGTGGACCTGAGCGCCACCTTTGTCGATGACCTCGACCATGCGACGGCGCGTCAACCACAACGGTGGCGCTCACGTCCAGGGCGCCGTCAAGGACCAGGACCACGTCTACGATCACCAGCGCCGCCGGCCGCTCGTCACCTGTGCGCCCAGCGGTAGCCGCTGCCGCGCACGGTCACGATGTGGGTCGGGTTGTCGGGGTCGTCCTCGAGCTTGCCGCGCAGCTGGGCCACGAAGTTGTCGACCGTGCGCGGCGAGCCGCCGCGCACGCCCCACACCTCGCGCAGCAGGCGCTCGCGCGACAGGACCTGGGCCGGGTTGTGGATGAGGTAGGCGAGGAGCTCGAACTCGAGGTGCGTGAGGCGCACGTCGGCGCCGCCGCGGGTGACGGTGCGGGTCGCGAGGTCGACGGCCACGTCGCCGAACTGGAGCGCGCTGGTGGGCGGCGCGGGCGGCGGCGGCGGGGCGGGCGGGGCCTCGAGCGGGCTGTGCGGCGCCGCGCGCGATCGGCGCAGCACGGCGGCGACCCGGGCCATGAGCTCGGCGAGGGCGAACGGCTTGGTGACGTAGTCGTCGGCTCCGAGCCGCAGCGCGGCCACCTTGTCGTACTCGTCCTCGCGGGCCGAGAGCACGATGACCGGCGTGCGGTCGCCGATGCGCCGCAGCTCGCCGAGGACCTGGAGCCCGTCCATCCTGGGCAGCGACAGGTCCAGGAGGATCAGCACGGGCTGCTCCTCCGCCACCGCGGCCGCCACCTGGTCGCCGTCGGACACCACGGTCGGCGAGTAGCCCTCGATGCGGAGGTTGAGGGCCAGACCGGTCGCGATGGCGGCGTCGTCCTCGACGATGAGGATCGCCTCCTGCGCCGCGCTCGCGTCGTGTTGGCGGTCCACGATCATCCTTCGGGCTGGGTGGTGCCGCGAGGCAGCCGGATGCGGAACTCCGCGCCCTCGCCGGGGACGGAGCGCAGCTCGATGCGCCCGTGGTGGGCGCGCACGACGGCGCGCACGATGGCCAGCCCCAGGCCGCTGCCGCGCTGTCCGCTGCTCCGGGCGGCGTCGCCGCGCTCGAACTGCTCGAAGATGCGCTTCTGCTCCTCGCGCGGGACGCCGGGGCCGTTGTCGCGCACGGCGATCTCGATGTGGCGCCCGGCCGGGCGCGCGTGGAGCTCGATGCGCCGCCCGTCCTCCGGGGTGTACTTCCATGCGTTGACGAGCAGGTTCGACAGGGCCTGTCCCAGCGCCTCGCGGTCGCCGCGCACCTCGAGATCATCGGCCGACTGGAGATCGACGGCCACGGTCGCCTTGGAGGTCAGCGTGGCGGCGTCGAAGGCGGCCAGCGCGTCGCGCACCACGTCGGTCAGATGGACCGGGGCGCGGCCGAACCGCTGCCGCCGGGCCTGCAGGCGCGAGAGCTGCAGCAGGCGCTCGAGCAGGAGGTCGAGCCGGCGCACCTCCTGGTCGAGCATGGCCAGGCACTGGCGCTTCTCGTCCGGATCGGTCAGCCGGTCGTCGCGCAGCGTCTCGATGAAGATGAGGATCGAGGTCAGCGGGGTGCGCAGCTCGTGCGACACCAGCGACAGGAAGTCGTGCTGGAAGCGCGCCACCTGGGCCCCGCGGCTGACGAAGATGGAGCCCAGGATGTAGCCGGTCACCGACGTGGTGCAGAGGGCCAGGACCAGGACCCCGATCACGACCGCCTCGGTCCCGCGGCCCAGCGCCAGGAGCAGGATGCCGAGCGCGATCATCAGCACGGTCGGCAGCAGGGTCGCGAGCATCAGGACGAGCTGCGCGCGCCGCAGCTGCACCGCGGCCGGGGGGAGACCGAATCGCGCCACGCGTCGATTGTAGCGCGAGCCGCCCGATGGACCCGCGGCTCGTGGCCGGGTCCGGGCCTGTTCGAGGCCTGACGGGCCTACGCGGCCCGGCGAATCTCGGCCCCGGCGCCCGCGTCGCGCCGGCGGGCACCCGCGGACCGGTCCGCCGCGCGCTCTTCATTGCGGACGACGTGCGCCGGCGGCACCCGGATGTCCCAGACCAGGCCCACCCAGCCCAGCACGCGCAGGACGTAGTAGCTCACGTCGATCTCGTACCAGCGCCAGCCCTGGTTGGCCGACGTCATGTAGTGGTGGTGGTTGTTGTGCCACCCCTCGCCGAGGGTGATGAGCGCCAGCATGAGGCTGTTGCGCGACTCGTCGGTGGTGGCGTAGCGGCGCCTGCCGATGAGGTGGGCCAGCGAGTTGATCGAGAACGAGCCGTGCCACGCCATCACGGTGGAGACCAGGAAGCCCCACAGGAGCAGGTGCCAGCCGCCGACCAGGAACATGATCCCGGCGAGCACGACCGGCGGAACCATGTTGTAGCGCTGCAGCCAGCGCAGCTCCGGGAAGCGAGCCAGGTCCTTCACGTTGTCGAGATCGGGCTCGTCGAACGAGGGATCGCTGCCGGTGATCCAGCCGACGTGCGACCACCAGAAGCCGTCCAGCTTGACCGAGTGGATGTCGCCTTCCTGGTCCGAGTACTTGTGATGGCGGCGATGGTGGCCGGCCCACCACAGGACGCCCTTCTGCGCGGTGCTCTCGGCGGCCCAGGCGAGCGCGAACTGGAACGCGCGCGACGTCTTGAAGCTGCGGTGCGAGAAGTACCGGTGATATCCGGCGGTGATGAAAAACATTCGCACGAAGTAGAGCGCCGCGGCGATCGCGAACCCTGGCCACGACCACCCGCTCAGGATCACCCCGCCGATCGCGACGAGGTGCACTCCCCAGAACGGCCAGCTCTTGGGCTG
>DATFRY010000280.1:0-3447 GCA_035262925.1 Kofleriaceae bacterium
TGACCGTGAGCGGCCGCGCCAGCATGCGCACAGCCAGACCGACCGGTCTAAAGGTCGCAGGTTCCATGGACGCCGGACTCCATGATAGTCGACGATCATGCAGGGTGCGGGCTGGCTCCTCTCTCTGGGGCTGATGGCCGCCGGCTGCTCCGGCCAGGCGGGGGACGGCGGCGATGGTGACGGCGGCGGAGGCGGACCGAGCGCCCCCGGCGGCCACTACTTTCCCAACGGCTCGGTCCTGTACCGGGACGTCAGCGACGCGGCGCTCAGCCCTCGCTCGGCGGCCACCATCGACTTTCTCGACGGCGAGGGGGGGTGGGGCACAGGCGAGCTGCGCATCGACTTCGGCATCGAGGTGCTGGCGGCCGACGACAGCGCGCCGCTGCGCGAGTTCGAGCCGACCGAGGACGCCTACTTCCCGGACTGCGACGACGACGCCGTGCCCATCCCGCCCGGCGGCGCGATCGAGGGGGAGGACGGCTACGAGTGCCTGAGCGACGGCGACTGCCACCTCATCGTGGCGCACGAGCCGTCGATGAAGCTCTACGAGATGTGGCGGGCCGACATCCGCGGCGACCGCTTCCGCGGCGGATGCCTCGCCGTCTGGGACATGGAGCGGGTCTACGGCGCGGAGGGGCGCGGGCTCAACTGCACCAGCGCCGACGCGGCCGGTCTGCCGATCGCGCCGCTCCTGTTCACGGCCGACGAGGTGGCGGACGGCTCGATCGACCACGCGATCCGCTTCATCCTGCCCAACGAGCGCATCCGCGGCGGCGTGTTCGCGCCCCCGGCCACCCACTCGACCTCGGCCGCCGACGGCGGAGACGACGCGCCGCCGTTCGGCGCCCGCCTGCGCATGCGCGCGGACTACGAGATCGACGATCTCCCGGACGGCGCGCAGGTGGTGGCGCGCGCCATGAAGCGCTATGGCATCGTGCTCGCGGACGGCGGCAACATCGCGCTGACCGCGCAGAGCGACCGCTTCACCGAGGCCAAGTGGGACGACCTCCTGTCACCGGGGGACCTGTCGTCCGTCCCGATCACCGCGTTCGAGGTGGTGGAGCCGGGCGAGCTGGGCGAATACTCGGGCGACTGCCGCCGCGCGCCGTAGCGCCGCGCCCCCTCGCGCCGCGGCGCGAAAGGCCGTCGGCGGGTGCCCCGCGCGCGGAGGATGAAAGCGGGACACCCGCAGACAGCTCTCGACAGTAGTGGGCCCCGCGGGGTGCGCGGTTGCAGAGATCTGTACCGTCCCCGGCCGCGGATCCGGCGGCCGGCGTGCAGGGCGCGTCGCGAGAGTGCCGGCGGCGAGAGGGCGGGGCAGCCGCCTACCGGCGCGGAACCTCGGCCTCGGGCGGGCTCGCGACCAGGCGCTCCGGCATGTCCGCCACCACGTAGGCCAGGACCGCCACGGCGGCGACGTCGCGCGCCAGGTCGTGCGGATCGACCTTGTCGAGCGTGTCGGCCTCGGTGTGGTGGTAGTCGAAGTAGTGCCGGTCGTCCATCATCAGCCCGAGGAGCGGCACGCCGGCCGCCGCGAGCGGGCCGATGTCCGAGCCGGCGTGTCCCGAGGCCTCGATCCGCTGCCCGTCGATCGGCCGCAGCAAGCTGGCCGCGTCGGTCAGCTGGCGCACCGTCGGCGCGCCCGCCTGGACGTCGAAGCCGCGCGGCTGGAAGGCGCCGCTGTCCGCCTCGAGCGCCATGACGTGCTTGCTCAGCTCGGCCGCGTGATCGGCGGCGTACTGGCGCGCTCCGCCCAGACCGTTCTCCTCGTTGGTGAACAGCACCGCGCGGATGGTCCGGCGCGGGTGCAGCCCGAGCTTGCGCAGGAGGGTGAGCGCCTGCATGGACATGACGATGCCGACGCCGTCGTCGTGGGCGCCCTGGCCCACGTCCCACGAGTCGATGTGTCCGCCGATGAGCACGATCTCGTCCGGCTTCTCGCGCCCGCGCAGCTCGGCCAGCACGTTGGCCGACGGCGCGTCGGGCAGCATGCGGCTCTTCATGAGGAGCTTGACCCGCACCCGCTCGCCCGACGCGGCCAGCCGCGCGATCAGCTCGGAGTCCTCGACCGTCACCGACGCGCACGGGATCGGCTTCTGGTCCTCGAAGCGGGTCGCGCCGGTGTGCGGCGTGCGCAGGCTGTGCGAGGTCAGCGAGCGGACCAGCGCCGCCCTGGCCCCCAGCGCCGCGGCGCGCGCCGGCCCGCGCGTGCGGAACTCGACCGCCTGGCCGTAGCCCGGCCCCTTCTCGGGGCTGTAGGGGCCCATCGGCGTGTCGAAGAGGACGATCTTGCCCTTCACCTGGCCCTGGCTGCCCAGGCGATCGAGCTCGTCGAAGTCCTTCACCACCACGACATCGGCGACCACGCCCTTGCCCGGGGTGGACCCGCTCCCGCCCAGGCCGATGAGGGCGATCGGCCGCTCGACCGGCGCCACCAGCGCCGCGCTCTCCTCGCCGCGCACCCAGTGCGTCACCATCACCTTCTCGGTCCGCACCTCTTCGTGGCCGTCGGCCTTCATCGTCGCCGCCGCCCACTCGATCGCCTTGTCGAGCGACCGCGATCCGCTGATGCGGTTGCCGATGTGATCGGTCAGGTAGCTGAGCTTCTGCCACGCCCCCTCGTCGGCCTCGGCAGCGGCGATGATCTTCGCGGCCACCTCGCGGTACTGATCCGCGATCGGCGTCGGGGCCGATGCTGGAGCGGAGGCCGCGGCGGCCGGCGCTGCCGGCGCGGCGGCCTGGCCTTCCTTGTCCTTGCCGGGCTCCCCGCCCGGGCCGCCGGGCGACTCGAGGGGCGGAGCGGAGGTGCCGCATGCGGCGAGCAGGGCGAACAGAGCCAGGACAGCGCGCATCGGCGAATGCTCGCGCACCCGCACAGACCGGTCAACCAGCTGTCGGACAGGTACAGCCGACAGCCGCTGGCCGGCGGACCTACAGTCCGGCAGCCCGACAGCCCTGCAGCCCCGACGCCGCCGCGCCCCGACGGGCCCGGGCGCCTACGGCTTGCTGGCGCCGCCCGCCTTGCGCTCGATGACGTCGAGCAGCCCGTCGAACGTGTCGCGCATGGCCCACGCCTTGGCGGTGAAGTCCTCGAGCGTCTCGGCCCGCAGCAGGCCCTGCCCGAACGCGTCGCGCACGCCCTTGCACACCTTCGCGCTGGACTCGTACTTCTCGGCCACCTTGCGGTAGATGACGAAGCAGGCCTCGTGCTCGCCGCGGTTGTAGACCGGCGCGCCCAGGCTGATCGCCTCGGAGATGGCCTGGAACACCTCGGTCACCTGCTCCTGCGAGCAGCCGTCGAGCAGCGACAGCGGGTGGTTGGGCACCTGGCGGCCCGGCCGGTTGCGCGACGGATCGGGGCCGTGGCCCGCCCGCTCGGCGAAGTGTGCCGCGAAGGCCGGCATCGTCTCGCCCGGCTGCTTGCTGGCCATGAGCGGGCGCAGGTAG
>DATFRY010000281.1:0-13276 GCA_035262925.1 Kofleriaceae bacterium
CGCGTTCGGCCGGGCGAGAAGGTGCCGGTCGACGGCAGCGTCACCGAGGGCGCCAGCTCGGTGGACGAATCACTCGTCACGGGTGAACCCATCCCGGTCGAGAAGTCCCGCGAGGATCGCGTGATCGGCGGTACGGTCAACGGCACCGGCGCGCTGGTCATGCGGGCCGACCGGGTCGGCGCCGACACCCTCCTGGCCCGCATCGTGGCCATGGTGTCGGAGGCGCAGCGCAGCCGCGCGCCGGTGCAGAGGCTGGCCGACCGGGTGTCGGGCGTCTTCGTCCCGGCGGTGATCGCGGCGGCGGCGGTCGCGTTCGCGGTGTGGGCCGCGCTCGGGCCCGAGCCGCGCGTGCCCCACGCGCTGGTCACCGCCATCGCGGTGCTCATCGTCGCGTGCCCGTGCGCGCTCGGGCTGGCGACGCCGATGTCGGTCATGGTGGCGACCGGCCGCGGCGCCGGGGCCGGCGTGCTGTTCCGCAGCGCCGAGGCCATCGAGCGGCTGCGCGACGTCGACACCCTGGTGGTCGACAAGACCGGCACCCTGACCGAGGGCAAGCCGGCGCTCACCCAGGTGGTCGCGCTGCGCGGCGGCCCGGTCGAGGCGGAGGAGCTCCTGCGCCTGGCCGCGTCGGTCGAGCGCGCCAGCGAGCACCCACTGGCCGCAGCGGTCGCGGCCGGCGCCGAGGCGCGCGGCATCGGCCTGGCCCCGGCGATCGACTTCGAGGCGCGCACCGGCCTCGGGGTGCTGGCGGCGGTGGGCGGGCGCCGGGTCGCGCTCGGCAACCGCGCGCTCCTGGCCGAGCTCGCCATCGACCCCGGCGAGCTGCCCGAGCGGGCCGACGCGCTGCGCCGCGAGGGCCAGACCGTGATGCTGGTGGCGGTGGACGGGCGCGCGGCAGGCCTCATCGGGGTGGCCGATCCGATCAAGCCCTCCGCCGCGGAGGCGCTCGCCGCCCTCCGCCAGGGCGGGATCCGCATCGTCATGCTGACCGGCGACAGCGAGACCACCGCCCGGGCGGTGGCCGGCCGCCTCGGCATCGACCACGTGGTCGCCGAGGTGCTGCCGGCGGAGAAGGCGGCCGCCGTGGCGCGGCTCCAGGCCGAGGGGCGCACGGTCGCCATGGCCGGCGACGGCATCAACGACGCGCCGGCCCTGGCCCGGGCCGACGTGGGCATCGCGATGGGGACCGGCACCGACGTGGCGGTGGAGAGCGCCGGCGTGACCCTGGTGCGCGGCGACCTCCGCGGCATCGTGCGGGCGCGCCGGCTGTCGGCCGCCGCCATGCGCAACATCGCGCAGAACCTGTTCTTCGCCTTCATCTACAACGCCGCCGGCGTGCCGCTGGCGGCCGGGGTGCTCTATCCCTTCACCCACCTCATGTTCAGCCCGATGCTGGCGGCCGCGGCCATGAGCATGAGCTCGGTGTCGGTCATCGCCAACGCGCTGCGCCTGCGGCGGGTCTCGATCTGATCGCGCGCGAGGGGTACGATCGCGGCGTGCTGGGGAGGAGGAGGGCGTTCATGAGCATCCCGGAGACCATCGTCAGCTACCTGCAGCATCGAGCGATCGACTTCGACGTGGTGACGCATGAGCCGACCGCGACGAGCATGGAGACGGCGCAGTCGGCCCACATACCCGGCGATCGCCTGGCCAAGGCGGTGGTGCTCGAGGACGGCGAGCGCTACGTGGTCGCGGTCCTGCCGGCCACCCACCGGATCGACACCGAGGCGCTGTCCGACCTCCTCGACCGCGACCTGTTCATGGCGGGCGAGGACGACTTCGCGTCGGTGTTCGGCGACTGCCGGGTCGGCGCGGTCCCGGCCCTGGGCGGCGCCTATGGCCTGCAGACCGTGGTCGACGAGGCGCTCACCCGCCAGCCCGACGTCTACCTCGAGGGCGGCGATCACGAGCACCTCATCCACATCGATCACGCCGCGTTCCTCCGGCTCATCGCCGGCTCGGGGCGCGGAAACTTCAGCCGCCACGTCTGACGACTTCGACGGGCGCCCCGATGAGCCGACCGCCGCGCGCGGCGGCGGCGGCCGGCTCGTCGTCGATCAGAGCGTGGCGCCGATGGTCACCAGCGCGGTCAGCGGCGCGCCCGGCGTGAAGTGCACGTCCTCGCGCACGTCGGCCCCGGGCGAGACGCGCGACTCCTCGGCGAACTGCGCCTCGCGCCACTTCGAGTCGAAGAGGTTCATGACCGTGAGCCCGGCATCGAAGCGGCCGAGCTTGTGCGAGGCGACCAGGTCGAACAGGAGGTAGCCGTCGGCGGTCAGGCTGCCGTCGTCGTTGGCCGGGCGATCGCCGATGCCGCGCGTGCGCAGGGCCACGAAGGTGGACGGGCCGTGCGACAGCGTGACGCCGCCGCCTCCGGTCAAGCGCGGCGCGAGCGCGAGCGCGCCCCCGTTGCCGCGGTTGGCGACGAACACGGAGCGTCCCACCGACACGTTGGCGTCGAGGCTGAGCCACGGGGTCGCGGTCCACGAGGCCGCCAGGTCGGCGCCGTAGCGCCGCGTCGGATCGGACGGCTCGGTGCCGCCGTTGTCGCCGCTCCACACCTGCTCCGACGAGAGGTGGAGGTACCAGAGCGCGGCCTGGGCCTCGACGCCGTCGACCGGCCGCACGCGGGCCCCGGTCTCGGTGCCGAACGCGCGGGCCAGCGCGCCCCTGCCGTCGTCCGACACCGCGCTGCGCGCGTCGTTGGAGTGGAAGCCGAATCCAGTGTTGGCGAAGATATCGACCCGCTCGCCGGGCCGGGCGATCACGCTCAGCTTGGGGCTGAAGATCGCGCGCTGGGCGGTCCCGCCGGTCGACATCGGCGTGAGCGCGGTCTCCGGATCGAGGTCCTCCAGGTCCCACACGAAGCTGTCGATGCGCGCGCCGGCGGTCAGCTCCAGCCACGAGGTCGCGGACACGTTCTCCTCGGCAAACGCGGCCAGGTTGCGGATGGCGCCCTGGGTGTGGTTGCACGGGTTGGCGACCTCGAAGCAGTCGGCCAGGCGCATCCGCTTGCTGGTGTGCCACAGGCTGGCGGTCACGTCGTCGGCGCGCACCTGGGCGCCGGCCGTGATGAGCGCGGGCGCGCCGAGGATCGAGTGCAGGCGGCGGTAGGTCGCGCTGGTGCCGTAGAGCAGGCGGTTGTCGGTCTGCTCGATCTGGTCGCCGTTCATCGGGTCGCGCGCGAACAGGGTGAAGTCGGAGTAGAGGCGCAGGCGGTAGTCGACCAGGTAGGCGAGAAACGACCAGCGCCCCTTCTCGGCCGAGCCCACGTCGTAGTGGAGCGCCGCGCTGGCGCGCGACGAGGTGCCGCCCTCGCTGGGATCGATCGAGTCGAAGCGATCGAGCCGACCGGCGTCGACCTCGGCGGACGGGACCTGGCCCGACTGGTTCCAGCGCGCCCCGTAGGCGTTGAGCGTGATGCCCAGGTCGCCGCCGCCGAGGGGGGCGCTCCAGCGCGCCATCGTGGTGTAGCGGCGGAAGTTCTGCTGGTGGATGAACGGGCCGTCGGTCGAGCTGATCTCGGCGGCGACCAGGGTCTTGCCGACGGGCATGCTCGGGCTCGCCATCCCGACCAGGCGCGAGGTGGGGCGATCGAAGGCGACCGGTCCGGCCAGCTCGGTGCCGGCGGTCATCCACACGCCGGCCCCCGGGATCGAGTCGATGGTCTTCATCTCGATGGCCCCCGCCGTGTAGAAGTCGCCGAACCGGGCCGAGTAGGGCCCCTTGTGGACGTCGAGCGAGGCGATGGTCTCCGGGATGATCCAGTGCGAGTCGGCGTAGCCCTGGCCGTGGCCGTGGCTGGTCAGGTTGACCGGGACGCCGTCGACGAACAGGGCGACGTCGGTGCCGTGGTCGGCGTCGAACCCGCGCAGGAAGTACTGGTCCGACTTGCCGCCGCCGGCGTGCTGGGACACCACCAGGCCGGGGGTCTGGCGCAGCACGTCCGAGGGCTGGTTGTGCGGGCGGCGGCGCAGCTCCTTCTCGGTGAAGTGGACCGAGGAGGCCGACTCGGGCGGCGGCCGGCCCTCGATCACGATGACCTCCTGGGGCGAGATCTCGGTGGCGACCTCGGCGCTGGGCGAGTCGTCCGCCGAGGCGGGCGGCTGGTCGGCGGCCTGCTGATCGACCGGCGGCGTGTCGGCGGGCGACGTCGCGGGCCGACGCGGGTCGGCCGGACTCGCGGCGGCCGGAGCCTGCGGGCCGGCCGGTTCCGCGGGGGTCGGCGACGGCACCGCCGGGCGCGGCAGGACGGGGGGCTGGGCAGCGGCAGGGATCGATGGCGCGGCGATGGCGGCGGCCGCGAAGCAGACAAGCAGGCCCGCGCGGACCGGATCGGCCGCCTGCGGGCGGACGGATCTCGATCGGCCGGACCATGGTCGGGATGACATGGCTCCTCCTGAGACGATGACGCGAACGTGGCGCTAGATGGATCGGTCGGACGCCAGGTCGTGAGGAGGAGCGCGCGAACCGTGCGCGCGCGTACGCGCCGCGGTGCGGAGAGCGATGACCGGGGGCGGCGGGGCAAACGATTCGATCGCCGCGCCCGGAACCGGCACCGCCGGCGCGGCGCTCTCCAGGATCGCCAGGCCCAGGTGCTCGGGCGCGCCGTCGCCGTGGTGAAGCGGAGAGCCGCGGCCGGCCGGATCGCCGTCGTGGTGGTGATGGTGGACGCCGGCCCCGCCGAGGTCGTGGTCGTGATCGCGACCGGGACCGCCGCCGTCGCCGTCGACGTCGCGATCGAGCGGGTGGGCGTGGTGATGACGATGCTGGTGGGCGAGCGCGAACTCGCGGACACGCTCCTCCCTGGCCTCCTCGGCGTGGTGCACCAGGGCGTGGAGCCCCGGCACCACCAGCCAGGTCAGGGCCATGGCGCCGAGGCAGGCCTTCGCCGCCCGCCTCCGCCTGTCCGCCCAGCCGGCCCGACCCGTGCGCCGATGCATCATCCGCTGTTCACTATTCGCCTGCCGCGGCCATCTGGATCGATCGAGAGCACATCCGGCTGACGATCGGCGGAGGCGTCACTCCCGTCCATCGCGCGTGCCGGTCGCAACGGGCTGAAACTGCGGCGATGCGCTTCAGTGACCGTCACCGTGTTCCATGGCGGCCGGCTCGATCCGCACGAACACCATGGCGCCGACCGGCACGTGGGTGCCATAGACCGCGGCCAGGTCGTCGCCGATCAGGTTGAGCGCGCCGCGCGCGCCGATCCCGGGCACGAGGCCGCCCACGGCGCCGAAGTCGTGCAGGTAGCCCAGCACCAGGCTGCCGACCGCGAAGGTGTCTTCGGCCATCTCCGGCGCGAGCGCGAGATCGTGGCCGGCCTTGACCACCACCTCGGCGCGTCCGAACACCGTCCCGGCCGCGCCCAGCTCGGCGGTGCTCTCGAGTAGACCCGCGTCGGTCGCGTCTCCGTCCGACGGGATGTTGTGGCCCCACACCGCCGTGGTCGCCACGCTCTCGGCCCAGCGCGGTCGCGCCACGTGCATGAGCGACGCGGTGATCCGCTGGACGCTGACACCGGGCTCCAGCTCTTCCGGCTCGTCGAGGCGGCCGTACGACACCTGCCCGCTCCACGCCGCCTCGGGGTTCAGCGACAGGCGGATCGCGTACGAGTCGAGGCCGTGCAGGTCGAGGTCGTATCGATCCTGGTCCGGCTCGCGCCCGTTGAACCACGACGCCTCCAGCTTGGCCACCCGGGTCACCAGCGCGGCGGTCAGCACGCCGAAGCTGATGTGGGACGAGTCCTCCCAGTGATGACCCAGGACGGCCAGCGGATCGGCCGACGCCGACCGGCGATGGGGAAACGCGACCGGGCCGAGCGCCGGCTCGCCGGCCGGCGCGCCGTAGAGCTCGATCGCCAGCGAGCCGCCGAGCGGCACCATCGTGCTGGCCGCCAGCTCCATGAACAGATCGTGCGGGTGCTGGCGGTCGGCCAGCGGCTCACCGTCGACCGCCTCGCCCGACTGGAGGAGGAGCGGATAGCCCCGCTCGCCCATGGTGACCGCGTCGACGCTGAGCATCGCGCGCAGGGTCACGTCGGCCGACAGGACGGGGCGGCGCGCCATCGCCATGATCCAGCCGGGGCTGAAGACCTTCTCGTCCCCGCGCTCGGTCGACTGCGCGTCGAAGCCGGCGAACAGGCTGCCGTGCAGCATCAGCAGCCAGCCGGCCGCGCCGATGTGATAGGCGTGCATCGGAGTCGCGTCCGGCTGCCACGAGGTCCCCGAGCCGTCGCGTGTGGCCGGGATGCCGAGCGGCCGCGCCATCATTCCGGCGCCGTGGTGGTGGGCGTGCTGCTCGTGGTCATCGTGATTCTCGTGCGGCGGCTGCGCGGCCAGCGGCGGCGCACCGCCCAGCGCGGCGGCCGCGGCGACGACCAGGATCGAGGTGATTCGCATGGCGCTCCTTGCGGGCACCATACACACCTTCGCGCCCGCTGGCGCCTCGCCGGCGCTACTCGGCGCGCAGCGCCTGCATGGGATCGACCCGCGTCGCCCGGCGCGCCGCGCCCAGGCTGGCGACCACCGCGACCGCGAGCAGGAGCAGCGCCGCGCCGGCGAAGACCCGCGGATCCGCGACCCCGACGCCGTACAGCATTCCGGCCAGGAGGCGGGTGGCGGCGACGCCGCCGGCCACACCGATCGCGATGCCGGCCATGGCCAGGAGCGATCCCCGGCGGACCATCATGGCCACGACCGCGCGCGGCCGCGCCCCCAGGGCCAGGCGGATGCCGATCTCGCGCGTGCGCAGCGCCACGTCGTAGGCGATGACCCCGTAGACGCCGATGGCGACCAGCACCAGGGCGAGCGCGCCGAACAGCCCGAGCATGACGCCGTAGAAGCGCGGCCCGACCAGGGCGTCGGCGGTGACGTCCTCCATGCTGCGCATCGACATCACGCTCTGGGTCGGATCGATCCCCGCGATCGCCTGGCTGATCGCGCGCGCCGGCGCCATCGGCTCGCCGCCGGTGCGGACCGCCACGTACATGCCGGGCCACGGCGTCTGCGCCCACGGCGTGAAGATGGCGCTCTCGCCGTCCTGCGCCAGGCCGCTGTACTTGACGTCGTCGACCACGCCGACGATGGTGCGCGGCACCGGATCGACACCGGGGACCAGCAGGCGCAGCCGCATGCCCAGCGGGCTCCTGCCCGGCGCGAGCCGGCGGGCCAGCGACCGGTTGACGGCGATGACCGGCTCGCCGCGGTCGGTGTCGGAGGCGCGGAACGGGCGGCCGTCGACCATGCGGGCGCCGAGCGCGCGGAAGTAGTCGGGCGTCACCACGATCCACGGGCTGTCGTCCGCGTCGGCCTCGGGCCGGCCGTCCGCCACGAACCGGGTCTCGCGCTGCAGCGTGTCCGGCGGCTGGCTGTTGGCCCCGCCGACCGCGACCACCCCCGGCAGCTCGGCGATCCGCTGCATCGCGCGCTCGAGGAGTCGCTGGTGCCTCGCCATCCCGGCCTCGCCGGCGAGATCGCCGGGCGGCATGGTGAAGGTGAGGAGGTTCTGGCTGTCGTAGCCGCGCTCGGTCGACATGAGGTTGACCAGGCTGGCCAGGAGCAGCGCCGCGCCGGTGACCAGGACCAGCGACAGCGCCACCTGCGCG
Organism: Kofleriaceae bacterium; assembly: GCA_035262925.1. Taxonomy (GTDB): domain Bacteria; phylum Myxococcota_A; class Polyangia; order Haliangiales; family Haliangiaceae; genus DATFRY01. The sequence goes on from DATFRY010000281.1 coordinate 7,607, forward strand.
ACCACCAGCGCGCCGCGCAGCCGCCCGGTCTGGCGACCCTCGGTCGCCGTGCGCGCGCTGGACAGGAACGCGGCCAGCGGCGGGCGCAGGACGCCGAAGATGGGGGCCAGCGCGAACAGGCAGGCGACCGCGAGCGAGACGGCGAGCGCGAAGCCGAGGACCGGCACATCGACCGCGATCTCGTCGACCCGCGGGAAGTCGGCCGGGCTGAGGCCGACCAGCAGGCTCACGCCCCACATGGCGAACAGGACGCCCAGCGCGCCGCCGGCCAGCGCGAGCAGCAGGCTCTCGGTCAGGATCATGCGGGCCAGGTGGTGGCGTCGCGCGCCGAGCGCCAGCCGGATCGCAAGCTCGCGCTCGCGCGACACGGTGCGGGCCAGCATGAGGTTGGCGACGTTGCCGGCGGCGATGAGCAGCACCAGCGCCACCGTCCCGAGCAGGACCAGCAGGGCCGGCCGCACCTGGCCCGCGATCGCCTGGTGGAGCGGCACGAGGACCATCCCGACGTCGGCGTTGGTCCTCGGGTGCTCGGCACCCAGCTGGCGCATGACCCCGTCGAGCTCGCCCTGCGCGGCGGCGAGCTCGACGCCGGGGGCCAGCCGGCCCACCGCGCGCGCGATGCGCAGCTGGCGGTTGTCTCGCTCCGGCCATCCGGCGATCGCCTCCTCGAGCGGAGTCCACACCAGCGTCTCCGGGCTGGGCAGCCGGAGCGCGGACGGCATCACCCCGATGATGGTGTATGGCTTTCCGTTCAGGCGCAGGACGCGGCCCACGACCGCCGGGTCCGACGCGTAGGGGCCGCGCCACAGCCGGTCGGCGATGACCGCCACCCGCTGGCGCTCGTCGGCGGCGGTGAAGGCGCGGCCCAGCTCGGGCGCGGCGCCGGTGACGGCGAAGAAGCTGGGCGTCACCACGTCTCCGCGCATGCGCACCGCGGAGCCGCCGCCCAGATCGGCGGCATAGATGTTGGACGCGGTGGTCGCGAGGCCCGAGAAGCTGCGCGCCCGCGCCGCGACGTCGGCGAAGTCGGGCATCGAGCCGCCCGCCCACACCAGCCGCTCCGGCTCCGGATAGGGCAGCGGCCGGAACAGGACGCCGTAGACGACGCTGAAGATCGCGGTGGTGGCGCCGATGCCGAGCGCCAGGGTCAGGACCGCGGCCGCGGTGAAGCCGGGCCGCGAGAGCAGCCAGCGCCATGCCTGCTTGAGCTCGCCCATTGCCTCGAGTATCGCGAGAACCATGCCAGGCCAGGTGGCTGAAATCACTGAGGCATGGGCGGCCCCAGCGCTGATCCTGGGACGGCCGGTTCCGGAAGCGGACGCCCGCTCAGGAGACCGGCGCGCGGGGCCGGCTCTTCAGCCAGTGGAGCGCGCGATCGCCGAGCTTGGCCAGCTCGGCGGCGCTGACCGGGATGAGGCCGAGCAGGAGCCCGATGACGATCTCGCGCGGACCGACCATGATGAGACCGAAGAGCTCGCGCGCAGCCGGAATGTGGAGCAGGCCGATCTGGAAGACGATCGATCCGGCCACCACCGCCAGGAGCTTGAGGTTGGTGAACGGGCCGACCTCCCAGAAGAGCCGGCTCGGGCTGCGGGCGGCGAACGCGCGCAGGACCTCGCTGAACACCAGGGTCGTGAACGCCGCGGTGCGCGCCGCGGCCACCCCGTGCGCGTCGAGCACCCAGCCGTAGGTGGCCAGCACCACCAGCCCCTCGAGCAGGCCGAGCGAGAGGACGCCGCGCCACTGCGGGCCGCCCAGCATGGGCTCGTCGACCGGGCGCGGCGGATGCGACAGCGCGTCGCGCGGCGCCGGATCCATGACCAGCGCGAGGGCGGGCAACCCGTCGGTGACCAGGTTGACCCAGAGGAGGTGGAGCGGCAGGAGCGGCAGCGGCCAGCCGATGAGCCCGGCGCCCAGCATGACCAGGAGCTCGGCCGAGTTTCCGGCCAGGAGGTAGACCAGGGTCTTGCGCACGTTCTCGTAGATGCCGCGCCCCTCCTCGACCGCGGCCACGATGCTGGCGTAGTTGTCGTCGGTCAGCACCATGTCGGCCGCCTCGCGGGTCACCTCGGTGCCGGTCCGCCCCATGGCCACGCCGATGTGGGCCTCGCGCAGGGCGGGCGCGTCGTTGACCCCGTCGCCGGTCATGGCGACGATCTCGCCCTGCCCCACCAGCTCGCGCACGATGCGGATCTTGTCCTCGGCGGTCGCGCGCGCGTGGATGGCCTCCGACGGGTCGCGCCCTTCGCACAGCAGGCCCAGCTCGCGGCCGATGGCGCGCGCGGTGGCCGGGTGGTCGCCGGTGATCATGATGGTGCGGATGCCGGCGCCGCGCGCGCGCGCGATGGCGTCGATCGCCTCGCTGCGCGGCGGATCGGCCATGCCGATGAGGCCGAGCAGGCGCAGGCCCTCCTCCTCGGGCCCCGCCCCGCTGGCAACCGCGAGCACGCGCAGCCCGCGCCTCGCCATGCCAGCGCTGACCTCGGCCGCGCCGACCGGGCTCTCGGAGCAGCGCGCGCTCACGATCTCGAACGCGCCCTTGACGTAGAGCACGCCGTCGGCGCGCAGGATCGACATGCGCTTGCGCTCCGAGTCGAACGGGTTCACCGCCGCGCGCGGGCGCTCGCGCTCGATGTCGGCGCGCAGGATGCCCCGGTCGGCGGCCGCGATCAGGATGGCGATCTCGGTCGGATCGCCGACGCCGGCGCGCTCGTCGGGCCCGAGCTCGGCGTCGCAGCAGGCCGCGCCCGCGTCCAGCACGGCGTGGTGGTCGGGGCCCCACACCTCGCGCACGGTCATCACGCCGGTGGTGAGGGTGCCGGTCTTGTCGGTGCAGATGACGGTGGCGGCGCCCAGGGTCTCGACCGCCGGCAGGCGGCGCACCAGCACGTGGCGCGCGGCCATGCGCTGGACCCCGACCGCGAGCGCGATGGTGACCACCGCGGCCAGCCCCTCCGGGACCGCGGCGACCGCCAGCGACACCGACGAGAGCAGGAGCTCGAGCCAGGGCAGGCCGCGCAGCGCGCCCAGCGCGAACACCACCGCCACCACCCCGAGGCAGAGGAAGAGCAGCGTGCGGGCCACGCTCTCGAGGCGCGCCTGCAGCGGGGTGCGCGGCGTCTCGGCCTGGCCCAGGAGGTGGGCGATGCGGCCGAGCTGGGTGGCCATGCCGGTGGCGAGGACCTCGGCCGCCGCGCTGCCGGTCGCCACCGAGGTGCCGAGGAAGACCGAGTCGGTGCGCTCGGCCAGCGGGGTGTCGGCGGGCAGGAGGCCCACCTTCTTGTGCACCGGCTCGCTCTCGCCGGTCAGCGCCGCCTCGTTGACCCGGAGCGAGCTGGCCTCGACCAGGCGGGCGTCGGCCGCCACGATGTCGCCGCCCTCGAGCACGAGGCGGTCGCCGCGCACCACCTCGGCGGCGGGCACGACGACCGTGTGGCCGCCGCGCATCACGCGCGCGCGCGGCGCGGTCAGCGAGCGCAGCGCGAGCACCGCTCGCTCGGCCCGCGACTCCTGCAGGAAGCCGATGACCGCGTTGAGCAAGAGGATGGTGCCGATGGCGATGGCGTCGGCCACCTCGCCCAGGACTCCGGAGATGACGCACGCGCCGACGAGGAGCCACACCATGGCGCCGCGGAGCTGCTGGAGGAAGACGCGCCAGCGCGGCGTCGGTCCGGCGCGAAACAGCTCGTTCGGCCCCTCCTCGGCGAGGCGCCGGGCCGCCTCCGCGACGCTCAGCCCGGCGCCGTCACCCGCGCCGTCGGCGGTGCCGGTTCGCGTGGCGGCGGGATCGACCATGCCGGGCGAGCATGGTGCAAGGTGGAGGCCGGCGCAATTCGGCGGCCGGGGCCCTGCTCGTCGCGGGTCGGGTGCGCCGGGCGAGCGTCCTGCGCTAACCTGCGCTCGCCGTGCGCGCTCTGGTCAACCTGGTGGCCGGCCTGGTGTTCGTGGTCGGGTTCCCCGCCGTCCTGTTCGTGGACTCGGCGCTGCGCTACGCGCGCGACGGCGAGGCGTGGGTGGGCAGCGCGCGAGCGGCGGGCCTGCGCGAGGCGCTGGTCGACGCCAACGCGGCCCTGGTGGTCGGCGAGGTGGGGCGCGACCCGGGCCTGGCCGCGCTGGACCGCGTGTTCGTGCGCGCCGGCATCGACCATGTCCTGTCGCGCGAGTGGTTCGACGGCACGGTCCGCTCCGTGCACGCGGCCGCGGTGACCGGCGCGCGGGGCGCCTCGCGCACGGCGGCGGTCGATCTCGGCGAGTTCAAGCGGGCGCTGGGGGTGCGGCTGGGGCTGGTGGGCGAGCGCGCCAGCGACACCTGCCGCGACCTGTTCGGCGCCGAGCAGTGCGCGGACCAGGGCCGGGCCCAGCAGCTCATCGCCACCTACCGCCAGCGAGCCGGGCGCGCCATCGCCCGGGTTCCGGACCGGCTGCTGCTCTGGCCCGACGCCGGCGGCGGCGAGAACCTCGATCGCCTGGCCTCCCTGCGCGTGCTGAGCCTGGTGCTGGTGCTGGCCAGCGTGATCGCGCTGGCCATCGTCAACTGGCGGCGGCCCCGCGTCCTGGGCAGCATTCTGGCCTGCGGCGCGGCCGGATTCCTCGTGCTCGGCCTGGTCCTGCGCTTCGGCGCGTCGGGGCCGATCGGCCGCTTCCTCCTCCACCGCGCCGGCATCGACGAGGGCGGCGATCAGCCGGTCGCCATCGCCGCCCGGGGGCTCCATCGTCTTGCCGGCCAGATCGTCGCCGACGCCACTCGCGGAGGCATGATATTCGCTGCCATGCTGGCCGCTGCGGGCCTCGCGCTGATCGCGATCGCCCGCGCGCGCGAAAGGAGGTCTCGATGAGGGGGGTCTCGATGACGAGGACAATCGTGCAGTCGCTGGCCGTGCTGATCGCGGCGCAGGCGGTGTGCCTGGCGATCGCGGCGTGCGGCGGCAAGAGCGAGGCGGCGGCCCCGGTCGCGGCCGCACCGGCCGAGCCCGAGCCGGCCACGCCGGTCGAACCGGCGCCCGAGAGCCCGCCGGCCGAGCCGGCGCCGGATCCGGCCCAGGTCAAGACCGAGCTCGCCGCCGCCGAGCAGTCGGCGTACGAGCTGGCCCAGCCGATCTTCCAGAAGCACTGCTCCCGCTGCCACGCCAAGGGCGGCAAGAAGGCCCGCAAGAAGAGCCTCTCGCACTTCGACATGACGAGCTACCCGTTCGGCGGTCACCACGCCGCGGACATCGCTGCGGCGATCCGCAAGGTCCTGGCCATCGGCGGCGGCAAGGCCACCATGCCGATGGACAAGCCGGGCTCGGTCGAGGGCTCGGAGCTGGAGCTCATCTCCGACTGGGCCGATGCGTACGACAAGGCCGCGGCGGGCGGCGCCCACGAGGCGGCCGGCGAGCAGCACTGAAGGCGCGCTCGGGAGCGGCGCCGGGTTCTCGACGGCTCGGATGAGCCGCTCGATGTCGTTGCGCTCTCTAGGGGCTTCTCCCGGAAGTCAGCCGTGCCGGCTCGTCGCCCGGTCGCTGCCCTCCTGCCGTTCACTCCCGGGGAAGTGCGGCTTCAGGGCGTTGCTCCGGCTTCCGATGCGTTGGGTGGCGAAAGCGATCCGTTTCGCCGAGCACCTCGTTCCCCTTCTGAGCTTCTGTCCTCCTTCGGGAATATGCCCGGGCACCTGGAAGGCGTCTCGCGCCC
>DATFRY010000282.1:0-4223 GCA_035262925.1 Kofleriaceae bacterium
ACCTCCTCACGGGTCTCGCGATCCGCCTCGCGGCAGGCGACCCAGATCGCACGCACGTCGGCGCCGATCAGCGCACACAGGTTGCGCTCGAGCAGTGAAGCGCCGCGCACCATGGCGAGCGGCTTGGGCGCGTCGGGCCCGCCCGAGCGGCGCATCCGCTCGCCAGCGCCGCCGGCGAGGATGAGCCCTGCGACCCTCATCGCGCGACCCGGAGCTCGAACACGAACAGGCGCAGCGCGGTGTCGCCGGTGTTGCGCAGTCCGTGCTCGCCGCCGGGCGGGTTGCGCACCAGGTCGCCGCCGCGCACGGCGAAGATCTCGCCGTTGCGCCACATCTCTCCCGCACCCTCGAGCACCAGGTACAGCTCCTCCTCGTCGTCGCCGTGGCGGTGCCGGCCGATCGACGCGCCGGGCGGCACCTCGGCGTAGTCGACGAAGTTGCAGGGACCGGCCAGATCGCCGACGTCGGCGATGCGAGCGAAGCGGATGAGCCCCTTCCCCCCATGCGCCTGCACCTCCGCCAGCGCGAGATCCCGCAGGTTACAGCGGTCGACTGCCGTGCCCATGTACCACCCGAGCAACACGCCGACGGCCAGGCGGCTTCTCCTCGGTCGACTCGTCGTATCGCATCGGAGCGCCGGCGGTCAATGGATTGATGGCCGGCGGACAGCTCTGGCAGCGGCGCGACGCGCCGCGGTACACATCGGAGTGCGTCCGTGCGCGCCCCGATCGTTCGGCGAGCTCGCGGCGAAGGAGATCGATGGAGGGTCCATGCGGTTGTGAGCGGGGTGGACCCGTGGTCTGGCGCGAGGCCGGCCACGCGGGCCGCCGCTGCGCGTGCGGGCTGGTCTACATCGATCCAGCGCCGCCCGCGCGCCCGCCTCACGAGCCGCCGCGTGAGCTGCACCACGACGGCTACTACGCCTTCGGGGCCGAACACCGGGTCGACTGGGTGCAGCGGTGGTGCGCGAGGGGACGTCTCCTCGAGGTCGGCCCCGGTCCGGGCCACCTCCTGGCCGCGGCGCTGCGGCGCGGCTTCACCGTCGCCGGCGTGGATGCGAATCCGGGCAGCGTGCGCCACATCCGCGACCGGCTCGGCGTCGAGGTGGAGCTGGGCTCGATCGAGTCGAGCCGGCTGCCCGACGGCGCCTTCGATGTCGTGGTGAACGTGGACCTCATGAGCCACTTCGACGATCCGGTGGTCGCGCTGCGCGCGATGGCCCGCCGGCTCGCGCCGGGCGGCCACCTGTGCTTCGAGCTGAGCCTGCTCGGCGGCATCTCGCCCGCCTGGTACCGCATGCTCGGCCGCGTCGGATTCCCGGAGCACCGCTGGCTGTACTCGCGCGAGGCGCTCGAGCGCGTGATGGTCCGCGCCGGCCTTCGCGTCGCGGGCGTGCGGCGCCTGGGCCTGGCGGCGGTCTGCGGCGCGGTCCTGGTCCGGCGGGCGGCGGGTCCGCTGGCGGAGCGCATCGCGGGAAAGCGCGGCCATGGCCGCGACGGCCGCGATGGCCGCGCGGCGGACAGCCGCGACGGGCTGCCGCCGCCGCAGAACGCCGCGCACCGGCTCTACGAGCGCGCGCTCAGCATGCTGCGCTACCGAGTGGGCCGCGCGGTGCCGGCGGTCGGGCCGCAGTGCCTGCTCGTGGCCGCGCGGCCGGAGTGACGCATGGCGGACGCGCGCGAGGCCCACTTCCTCATCGCCCCGTTTCAGGGCGCCGTGCGCCACTACCACCACGTGATGCGGCACCTGATCGGCTGCGGCTACCGCGTCCAGCTGTGGACCATGGAGCCGATCGATCCGGCGCTGGTCGAGGAGCTGGCGCCCGGGCTGCGCTGCCACCGCCTGCCGCTCCTGCGCGGGCGCTACGGCCCGCTGGCCATGCTGCGCACGCTGGCGCGCGGCTTCCGGATCGCGCTCGACCATCCGGACGCCATCTTCACCACCTGGACCATCCAGACCAACCTCCTGTGCGGCGCGCCGCTGCGCCTGCTCGACCGTCGCTGCATCTTCCTCATGGCCGGCATGGGCACGGTGTTCAGCTGCGACGCGCTGCGCTTCCGCATCGCGCGGAGGCTGGTGGCGCCGATCTACAGCTGGATGTTCCGCGGCGAGAGCAGCCGCGTCATCGTGCAGAATGGCGACGACCTGGAGTTCGTGACGGGCGTGCTGGGAGTGCGCCGCGACCGCGTGCACCAGATGTGGGGCTGCGGCGCGAACCCGGGCGACTATCCGTTCGCCGAGCGCATGCCGCAGCGCCGGCCGCGCGTCGTCTGGGTGCCGGCGCGCCTCATCCGCGAGAAGGGGATCTTCGAGGCGGCCCAGGCTTCGCGCATCCTGCACCAGCGCGGCGTCGACCACGAGCTCTGGTTCTCGTCCGACATCGATCCGGCCAATCCGCTCAGCCTCACCCGTGCCGAGGCCGACGCGCTCCCCGCCTGGTCGCCCGCCATCCGCGTCCTCGGCTACCAGCCGTCGATCATGCCGCTGCTCGAGGCCGCCCACGTGGTCTGCCTGCCCACCTACCGGGAGGGCCTGCCGACGGCGCTCATCGAGGCGGCAGCCTACGGCCGCCCCATCGTCACCACCGACGCCATCGGCGTGCGCGATCTGGTGCGGCACGACGACACGGGGCTGGTGGTCCCGGTGCGCGATCCGGTCGCGCTGGCCGATGCGCTCGAGCGCGTGCTGTGCGACGACGCGCTGGCCGAGCGCCTGCGCCGCAGCGCCCACGCGCATTTCATGCTTCACTGCACGCGGGCGGCCACGCTGGCCCAGGCTCTGCCGGCCTATCGCAGCCTCGGCATGCTCGACGCGGTGCCGCAGCGCGGTCGCCCGGCGGTTTGAGGGCGGAGCGGACGACGCGCTGCCTGCCGCCGAGGAGGCGCTGCGCACCGAGCCTGTCGACGATCCGAGAGAGCGGCGGATCGAGGCCCATCGGGCGCGCTTCCCAGGCGAGGGAAGCTGTGCTTGGATGCGCGCGATGTCGCGCTCGTCATGCTCATCGATGTGGCTGTGCCTGCTCCTCGCCGCCGGGTGTGGCGGGGCGGGCGCGCCGGCGGACGCGGCGGCGCCGCCGCCGGCCGCGGCCGCCGCGCCGGCCGCGTTCGAGCTGGTCGAGTCGTGGCCGATCGAGACCGCGCTCGATCACTCGGACATCGCGGATGCCGCCGACGTGTGGGTGGCGATGATCGACGGGGCGCGGGCGCGGATCGACCTCGCCCAGTTCTACGCCAGCAACCAGGCCGGCAGCAGGCTGGAGCCGGTCGTGCGCGCGCTCGAGCGGGCGGCGGACCGCGGCGTGGCCGTGCGGTTCCTGGCGGAGTCGAAGTTCGTCGCGACCTACCCGGACACGCTCGAACGCCTGGCCTATCGCCCGAGGATCGAGGTCCGGTCCTACGAGGGCGCGGCGCTGGTCGGCGGCGTGCTGCACGCCAAGTACTTCCTGGTCGACGGCCGCGAGGCGTATCTCGGCAGTCAGAACTTCGACTGGCGATCGCTGACCCACATCCAGGAGCTGGGGCTGCGAGTCCGCGAGCCGGGCGTCGTGCGCGCGCTCGCGGACGTGTTCGCGACCGACTGGGCGCTGGCCGGGAAGGCCGCGCACACGTTTCGCGCCTCGCCGCCGGCGGGAGGCTACCGGATCGGGCCGGGCGTCGCCGCGGTGTTCAGCCCGCGCGGCTGGCTGCCGGACGAGGCGATGTGGGACCTGCCTCGCATCGTCGCGCTCATCGACGGCGCGAAGCGAACGGTGCGGGTCCAGCTCCTCACCTATCGCCCCGACGTGCCGGAGCTGGAGGCGGCGCTGCGCCGGGCGGCCGCGCGCGGCGTGAGGGTGCAGATGATCGTGTCCGACTGGACCAAGCGGCCGGCGACGATCGAGGGCATCAAGGCGCTCCAGGCAGTCGACGGGATCGACGTCGCGTTCCTGGTCATCCCGCCCTGGTCGGGAGGCTTCATTCCGTTCGCGCGCGTCGCCCACGCCAAGTACCTCGTGGTCGACGGCGAGCGGCTCTGGCTCGGCACCGGCAACTGGGAGCGCGACTACTTCCACGCCAGCCGCAACGTGGGAGTCATCCTCGACGACGCGCGGCTCGCCCGGCAGCTTGATGCGTTCTTCGCCGGCAACTGGCGCAGCCGCTACGCCGAGCCGGTGGACGCGGCCAGGCACTACACGGCGCCGCGCGTGAGCGATTAGCGCTGGCCGAGCGCTGGCTAGCGCCGGG
>DATFRY010000283.1:0-21813 GCA_035262925.1 Kofleriaceae bacterium
GCCGCCGGCGGTTCGGCGTTCACGTCGGAGACCGACACCGAGATCATCGCCCACCTCATCCGCAGCGAGCTGCGCTCGGCGCCGAGCTTCACCGAGGCGGTGCGGCGAGCGCTGGGCAAGGTGGTCGGTGCCTACGCGATCGTGGTGATGAACGACGCCGATCCCGACGAGCTGATCGCGGCCAAGAACTCGTCGCCGCTGGTGGTGGGCCTGGGCCAGGGGGAGAGCTTCATCGCCTCCGACATCACCGCGATCCTCGACGAGACGCGCGAGATGATCATCGTCGACGAGGGCGAGATCGTCACCGTCACGCGCAAGGGGGCCAGCTTCTGCAGCTTCGACGGGCACCCGATCGACCGCAAGCCGAAGACGATCCAGTGGAGCGCGGTGCAGGCGCAGAAGGCCGGCTTCAAGCACTTCATGCTGAAGGAGATCTGCGAGCAGCCGCGCTCGATCGCCGACACCATGGCCGGGAGGCTCGAGCTCGAGCGCGACACCATCTCGCTCGACGGCATCGCGCTCGACGCGGCCGCGGTCAGGCGCGTGGTCTTCACCGCCTGCGGCACCTCGTATCATGCGTCGCTGGTCGGCAAGTTCCTGATCGAGGGGCTGGCGCGGGTCCCGTGCGAGGTCGATCTGGCGTCGGAGTTCCGCTACCGCGACCCGATGGTCGGCCCCGGTGACCTGGTGGTCGCGATCAGCCAGTCGGGCGAGACGGCAGACACGATGGGGGCGGTGCGCGAGGCGCGCAACAAGGGCGCGTCGGTGCTGGCCATCGCCAACGTGCTCGACTCGTCGATCTCGCGCCTGGCGCACCACGCGTTCTACACCCATGCCGGCCCCGAGATCGGGGTGGCGTCGACCAAGGCGTTCACCACTCAGCTCGTCGCCGTCGCGATGCTCGCGATCCACCTGGGCCGCCAGAACGGCAAGCTGTCGCCGGAGCGGGCGCGCGAGCTCCTGGCCGAGCTGGTCGCGCTGCCGGGCAAGATGACCGACGTGGTCGATCACGGGGCCCAGCTGCAGGTCATCGCGCGCCGCTACGGCAACGCGCGCGGCTTCCTCTTCCTCGGGCGCGGCAACCAGTACCCGATCGCGCTCGAGGGCGCGCTCAAGCTCAAGGAGATCTCCTACATCCACGCGGAGGGCTATGCCGCCGGCGAGATGAAGCACGGGCCGATCGCGCTCATCGACTCGGAGCTGCCGGTGGTGGTGCTCGCGCCGCGCGGGCCGACCTACGAGAAGGTCATCTCCAACCTGGCCGAGGTGCGCGCCCGCGAGGGCAAGGTCATCGCGATCGCGACCCGCGGAGACCGCGAGATCGGCCAGCAGGCCGACGAGGTGGTGCTGCTCCCCGACACCTCGCCGGAGCTGCAGCCCATCCTGACGTGCGTCCCGCTGCAGCTCCTGGCCTATTACGTGGCCGACCACAAGGGCACGGATATCGACCAGCCGCGGAATCTCGCCAAGAGCGTCACCGTTGAATGAGTCGAATGACCCGCATGAGCCAACCCGGAACCGACCAGGCCAACCATCCGATGACGATGCGACACTTCGCCGGAAGACTCGCCCGCACGATTTCTTTCTCCAACCTGGCCATCCTGGCCGCCGCCATCATGGTGCTGGCCCTGGCGCCGGCCTGCGGCGGCGGCGGCAAGCAGACCGAATCGAAAGAGCCGGGTGAGCGGCACAGCAAGGCCAGCGCCGACGAGTCCGACGAGGGCGGAGGCGAGGGCGAGGCCGGCGAGGGCGAGTCGACCGAGGGGGAAGGCGAGGGCACCGCAGAGGGCGAGGGCGAGGGCGAGACCGAGGAGGGCAAGACGGAGGAGGGGCCGCCGCCGGCGGTCACCTTCGTGCTCAAGAACAGCGACGAGGCCCAGGAGCTGGCGTTCAACATGGACCTGGGCTGGCAGCCGAACCTGTTCGCCTACCGCGGCAAGCCGCCCAAGGCGGTCTCCATCCTGATGTTCCCCAAGTTCTGCACCGAGTCGTGCGACATGGCGGCGTCGAAGCGCTGCCCGACCTGCGAGCAGCCGGAGCGGACGCAGGACATCCTGGCCGCGCAGAAGATGGAGAAGGTGGCGCCGGGCGAGGAGCTCGAGGTGCCGTGGGACGGGCAGATGTTCGTCTACGAGAAGACGCGCGCGCGCAAGATGACGTGCGAGTGTCACCGCACCGAGGCGGCGCCGGCCGGGACCTACACGGTCAAGGCGTGCGGCCTTCGCCTGACCACCACGGCGGAGGAGCGCTCGCGGCTGCAGTGCGCGGAGGCGAAGATGCGGCTGCCGGCCGAGGAGGGGCTGCGCGTCGAGCTCGACTTCGGCTCGGCGCCGGCGCCCAGCGCGCACAAGTCGCACTCGAAGAAGAAGCGGCGCTGAGCGGCTCGTGCCTGGCCGCCGCCGCTCGCCTCGCCTGAGTCACTTCGACCCGGCCGGCAAGGCCCGCATGGTCGACGTGGGGGAGAAGCCGGAGACCGCGCGGATCGCCGCGGCGAGCGGCTTCGTCGCGATGAGCGGCGCGACCGCGCGGCTCATCAGGGCCGGCCGGGTGGAGAAGGGAGACGTGCTCGGCATCGCGCGCACGGCGGGGCTGATGGCGCTCAAGCGCACGGCGGAGCTGGTGCCGCTCTGCCACCCGGTGCGGGTCAGCGCCGCGGATCTGTCCCTCGCGGTCACGACGGCGGGCCCGCGCCCGGGCGTGCGCATCCGCGCCGAGGTGCGCGGCACCGACCGCACCGGGTTCGAGATGGAGGCGCTGACGGCGGTCTCGGTGGCGGCGCTGACCGTCTACGACATGGTCAAGTCGGTCGAGCGGGGGATGCGGATCACCGAGGTGCGGCTCGAGGAGAAGCGCGGCGGGAAGAGCGGCACCTGGCGGCGCTGAGGCCGCCACGCGCGCGCCCGGGCGGTGGGCGGCCCGCCGGCTTTCCCCCGCGCTGACCAGCGGCTAAGCTTGCAGACAGTCATGTCTGCAAATCAGTTGTCGTCAGATAAGTCGTCGCCGGAGTCGTCGCAGATCCTCATCATCGGTTCCGGTCCGGCCGGGCTCACCGCGGCGCTGTACGCCGCGCGCGCGGAGCTCAAGCCGATCGTGGTCGAGGGCACGCAGGCGGGCGGGCAGCTCACCATCACGACCGACGTCGAGAACTACCCGGGCTTCCCGGAGGGGATCCTGGGGCCCGATCTGATGGTCAAGTTCCGCGAGCAGGCGGCGCGCTTCGGCGCCCGCATGTTCCAGGACGACGTGGTCGAGCTCGATCTGTCGCAGCGGCCGTTCAGGGCACGCACCGACTCGCACCGGTTCGAGGCCCAGGCGGTCATCCTGGCCATGGGCGCGCGCGCCAAGCTGCTGGGCCTGCCGTGCGAGACGACGCTCATGGGGTTCGGGGTGTCGGCGTGCGCCACCTGCGACGGCTTCTTCGCCAAGGGGTACGAGGTGGCGGTGGTGGGGGGCGGCGACACGGCGATGGAGGAGGCCACGTTCCTGACCCGCTTCGCCAGCAAGGTGACCATCATCCACCGGCGCGACGAGTTCCGCGCGTCGCGCATCATGCTGCAGCGGGCGCGCGAGAACCCGAAGATCGCCTGGGCCACCAACAAGACCGTGGTCGACATCGTGGGGCAGAAGGGCAAGGAGGGGGTGAGCTCGATCGTCCTGGCCGACGTGAACACCGGCGAGCGGACCGAGCTGCCGGTCAAGATGGTGTTCGTGGCGATCGGGCACGAGCCCAACACCGAGCTGGTGCGCAACGCCATCGACATGGACGAGGTCGGCTACATCAAGCTGGCCCAGCCCGGCTCCAGCCGGACCAACATCCCGGGTGTGTTCGCGGCCGGCGACATCGCCGACCGGACGTATCGCCAGGCGGTCACGGCAGCCGGGACCGGCTGCATGGCCGCGATCGACGCCGAGCGCTGGCTGGCCCACCAGTAGCGGGCACCATGTCCACGACAGAGCGCCAGGGCGGGCAGGACGGGAAGGGCCGCAAGGCCACGGGCGGGCAGAAGGGCGACAGCGGCCACAAGGGCGACAGCGGCCACGAGGGCGAGAGTGGCCACAAGGGCGCGGCCGGCTCACCCGGCAGCGTGGCCGATCCGCGCGGCGGCGGCGCGGGAGGCGTGGCCGAGCCCCGCGGCGGCGCGGGCGGCAGGGCCGAGCCCCGCGGCGGCGGCGCGGGCGGCGGGGCCGAGCCGCGCGGGGCGCTCGACATCCTGTCTCACCTCGATCTCTTCCACGCGCTGACGCCGTCGCACCTCACGCGGCTGGTGACGGTGGGGGCGGAGGAGCGCCACTCGCGCGGCGCCAAGATCTTCGACGAGGGCGAGACCGGCGACCGGCTCTACGTCATCCTCGACGGCTCGGTGCGCATCAGCCGGTTCGTGGCCGGGCTGGGCGAGGAGGCGCTGGCGGTCCTGCGGCCGGGCGCCTACTTCGGCGAGATGTCGCTCATCGACGACGAGGCGCGCTCGGCGGCCGCCATCGCGCACGAGAGCTGCCGCCTGTTCGTGCTCAAGCGCTCCGACCTCGAAGATCTCCTCTTCGTCGACCGCGACCTCGCCTACGACTTTCTGTGGAACCTGGTGCGGACCCTGTCGCGCCGGCTGCGCGCGACCAACGACAAGATGACCTTCCTGGCCGCCACCAACAAGTTCTGAGCCGGGGCGGGCGCCCATTGATCCGGCTCGCGCACTGTCTCGTGGTCGTCGTGGTCGTCGCGCTGGCCGCCGCCTCCTCGAGGCCGGCCGCCGCGCAGCAGGCGACGACCGAGCAGCCGGCCGGCGGCGGCGAGGCGACCAGCGGCGCGGAGCCGGTCGACCCGACCCTGGCCGAGGAGGGCGAACTGCCGTCCGGCAAGTGGGGGATGGTCGCCGCCCTGCGCCAGAACATCGGAGAACTGGCCGATTCGTACGACTTCGGCTGGCTGTGGGGCTTCCAGGCCGGATACCAGCCGACCCGACAGGGGCAGGCCTTCTCGTTCGGCCTCGACTGGCAGGTGCTGTTCGGCCGGTCGTACGCCGCCCACACCGGCATCCCGGACGACCCGCTGCTCATCGTGGAGATGAACTTCGGCACCCGGGTGCGGACCGCGCTGGGCGAGGAGGCGCCGCGCTTCCTGGTCGGCAGCGCTGGCCTCACGCTCCTGCGCACGAGCGTTCCGGTCCCGCCCGACAACGACCGGCTCTACGTCGGCGGCTATGCCGGCTTCGGCGTCGAGCAGTACGTGCTGGGCAACATGCTGGTCGGGCTCGACGCCCGCTTCGGCATGTTCGGCAGCGGGCCCGCCGGGCTCACGCTCCTCTTCAGCATCGCCTTCGGCGCGCCCTGAGGCGCCCGAGGCGCATGACGCGCGGAGATGCCCGACGGCCCGGCCGACCGCGCCCGGGCGCCCGACGCATTGGTCGCGCGGCGCGCGCGTCGTCGGCGAAAGAGCGTACGGTCGGCTGGGCCTTCGGCCCGCCCTCGATCAGCTGACCTTGCCGAGCAGCAGGAACGCGATGATGAGCGCGTAGATCGCCAGCGACTCGATGAAGACGAGGCCGAGGATCATCGGCACGAACACCTTGTCCGAGGCGCCCGGGTTGCGCGACACGCCGTCGAGGAAGGCGGACGACGCGCGGCCCTGGCCGAGCGCGCCGCCGAACGCGGCCAGCCCGATCCCGAGTCCCGCGCCCAGGCCGATCCACCCGCCGGCGCTGGCCTTGGCCGCCGCCACGGCGTCGCCGCCGCCCTGGGCGAACGCGATCGCCGACAGACCCATCACGACCATCATGGTGCTCAGCGAGAACAGGAACTTCACGGTGCGCTTCGTCATCTTCTCTTGTCTCCAGTTAGTGATCATGCGCCGTGGCGAGCGCGATGTAGATCATGGTCAGGACGCAGAACACGAAGGTCTGCACGAACGCGACCAAGAGGCCGAGGAACAGGAACGGGACCGGCAAGAGCAGCGGGAACAGGGTGAAGAAGGTGAAGACCACCTTGTGGTCGGCCACCATGTTGCCCATGAGGCGGAGCGACAGCGACACCGGGCGCGCCAGGTGGCTGATGATCTCGATGACCACCATGAGCGGCGCGAGCCACAGGACCGGCCCCAGGAAGTGCTTGAAGTAGGCCAGCCCGTTCTCGCGCACGCCGTAGACGTGGGTCATGGCGAACACGACCAGCGCGAGCGCCACGTTGGTCTTGAGCGTGGTGGTCGGGACTCCCGTGCCGGGGATGAGCGCGAGCAGGTTGGAGAACAGGATGAACATCGCCAGCCCGCCGATGAGCGGCAGGTAGCGGCGCGCGTTCTTCTCGCCCATGATCTGGACCGACGTGCCGTAGGTGGCGTCGGCGATCATCTCGAAGAAGGCGCGGAAGCCGAAGCGGCGCGCCGGCAGCACGCCGTCGGCCGCGACCAGCGAGCCGCGGAACGCCACGCAGCCGGCGAACACGAAGAGGACCACGAACAGGGTCCACACCACGTGCGTCATGCCGAACTCGGTGCCCGCGAACGGCGGCACCTGGACGTCGCGGCGCATGAGGCCGCCCAGGTTGTCGACCAGGTGGCGATAACCGGGCAGGTACTTCAGCAGATCAGACCAGGATCCGTGCTCACCCATGATCAGTGTCTCTGTCTCTCGGCTGGACCGGACTCGGTCGGGTCATCTCCGTGCGGCCCGCGCGGCCCGGCCTCCGGGTTGCGCAGCACATAGCGCACCATCTCGACTCCGATCGAGACCAGGAACACGGAAAATCCAACCGCCAGCATGATCGCCGAGATCGGCAGGAAGATGATGGCCGCGGCCGCGCCGCCCATCAGGAGAAGCAGCTTGGGGGCCAGGAGGAAGGCCGACGCCCGGCTCTGGGGCGCCCCTTGCGCCGACCGCATCATCCTCTCGACCAGCCGGCGCACGGCGCTGAAGTTCACCGCGCAGAGGATCACGCCGACCAGCGCGCCCAGCACGTGCGGGGCCGAGCCGAACGCCGCCGTCAGCGCGACGACGCCGCCGCCGACGATGTAGTTCAGCCGCTCGATGCGGGTGAGCATGCTCCGGTCCATTCGTGACTCATTCCTTCGGCGACTTCAGTCCCTGGGGCTTCTGTCCGTCGTCCGCGCGCCGCTCGCCGGCGCCTTCCTTCGATTCCGCTGCCCCGCCCTCGGTTTCGCCCGGTGCGCTCGCGCCATCTCCGCTGGCCCGCATGATCTCCTGCGCCTCCCTGGCGGCGCGAAACACGCCCTTGAACCCCGCTGCCACGCCGAGGAGCAGGAAGACCAGCATGAGCCACGGTTCGGTGCCCAGCTGCATGTCGAGCCAGTAGCCGATGCCCCACCCGATGAAGGTGGCCACCGCCATCTCGATGCCGAGCGACGAGAACTTGAGCAGGCTCCAGCCGCGCGCGACTCTGCCGGCGTCGTCGGTCTTCGCCTTGGTTTTCTTTGCCTCGGTCGTGGCCCCTCCCGGAAACCTCAAGAGTTACGCTGCGGAGGACCGGCTCGTAGCACGGCCCCAGCGGCCGGTCAACGACAAACGCGAAGCGCCTCCCCGGCCTTCTCCACCACCTGGTCGACTTCGGCCTCGGAGTGGGCGAGCGACACGAACATGGCCTCGAACTGCGACGGCGGCAGGAAAACGCCGCGCTCCCGCATGGCGCCGAAGAAGCGGCCGAATCGCTCGGTGTCGGCCTGCTTGGCCTCCTCGTAGCTGCGCACCGGGCCGGGGCAGAAGAACAGGGTCAGCATCGATCCCACGCGGTTGATGCAGGCCGGCACGTCGGCCGCGGCCGCGGCGGTCCTCAGCCCGTCGGCCAGCCGCTCGCCGAGCTCCTCGAGCCGGCTGTACGAGCCGGGTCGCCGCAGGATCTCGAGCGTCTTGAGCCCCGCCGCGAGGGCCAGCGGGTTGCCGCTCAGGGTGCCGGCCTGGTAGACGTCCCCCCCCGGGGCCAGCCGGTCCATCAGATCGGCCCGCCCGCCGAACGCCGCCGCCGGCAGGCCGCCGCCCACCACCTTGCCCAGGCACGTCAGATCGGGAGCGACGCCGTAGAGCTCCTGCGCGCCGCCGTAGCCCACGCGGAATCCGGTGATGACCTCGTCGAAAATCAGAAGCGCGCCGTGGGCCGCGGTCAGGCGGCGCAGCCCGGCCAGGTAGCCCTCGCCCGGCGGTACCACGCCGACGTTGCCGGCCACCGGCTCGATGATGAGGCAGGCGATGCGCTCGCCGTGCCGGACGAACATCGCCTCGGCGGCGGCCAGATCGTTGTACGGCACGACCAGGGTGTCGCGCGCGGTCGCGGCCGAGACTCCCGCCGAGCCCGGGATCGAGAACGTCGCCGCGCCGGAGCCGGCCGCGACCAGCAGGCAGTCGGCGTGGCCGTGATAGCCGCCCGACGTCTTGACGATGAGGTCGCGACCGGTGGCGCCGCGCGCCAGGCGCAGCGCCGACATGGTCGCCTCGGTGCCGGACGACACCGCGCGCACCTTGTCCATCGACGGGACCGCGCGGCACAGCTCCTCGGCGAAGCGGACCTCGAGCTCGGTCGGCGCGCCGAACGACGTGCCGGACGCCATCACCTCCTGCACCGCGTCGAGCACCTCGCGGTGGGCGTGGCCCAGGATGAGCGGGCCCCACGACGACACCATGTCGATGTAGTGCCGGTCGTCGGCGTCGGTGATGGTCGAGCCGTCGGCGTGCGAGATGAACAGCGGACGGCCGCCGACCGCGCGGCACGCCCGCACCGGCGAGTTGACCCCGCCCGGGATGACCCGCTGGGCGCGCTCGAACAGGTCGTCCGAGATCGTCACTCCTTGTCCTCCTCGTCCTTGCCGTCGCCTCCCTGGCCGTCGCCGTCGTCGTCGCCGTCGTCGGTGTCGGTGTCGGCGTCGCCGCCGCCGGCCTCGCCCGCGCCGCCCCCGACCTCGCCCTCGCCCTCGCCGTCGTCCGGCTCCTCGCTCACCACGTCGTCCACGTCGACCGGCACCGTGTCGCCGTCGTCCGACGCGCCCTCGGGCGCGGCCGCCTGCTCGATCGACTCGGAGTCCTCCATGTCGGCCAGGCGCTCGATCGAGGCCACCCGCTCGTCCTGGTCGACCCGCATGATGCGCACGCCCTGGGTCGCGCGCCCGACCAGCGAGATGGTGTTGACCGGGATGCGGATGAGCCGCCCCGTCGTGGAGATGAGGATGATGTGGTCCTCCTCGCTGGTCACCCGCAGCCCGGCCACCGGGCCGTTGCGCTCGCTGGTCTTGATCGCGATGACGCCCATGCCGCCGCGGTTCTTGGTCGGGTACTCGCTGAGCGCGGTGCGCTTGCCGTAGCCCCGCTCGCAGACGATCAGCACCGAGTCGGTCGTGTCGCGGGCGAACACACCCATGCCGACCAGCATGTCGTCCTTGCGCAGGTTGATGCCGCGCACGCCGCGCGCGTCGCGCCCCATCGGCCGCACCTGGTCCTCCTGGAACCGCACGGCGTAGCCGTTCTTGGTGCACAGGAGGACGTCCATGTTGCCGTCGGTGAGCCGCACGTCGACCATGCGGTCCCCCTCGGGGATGTCCATCGCCCGGATGCCGGTGATGCGGATGTTGGCGAACTGGCTGAGCACGGTCTTCTTCACCGTGCCCTGGCGCGTGGCCATGAACAGGAACTGGTCGGGGTGGAGCGCCTTGACCGCGAGCAGGCTCACCACCTCCTCGCCTTCCTGCATCTCGACCACGTTGACGATCGGCTTGCCCCGCGCGGTGCGCGCCCCGGCGGGCAGCTCGAACACGCGGCGCTGGTACATGCGGCCGGTCGAGGTGAGCAGCAGTACGGTGTCATGACTGGAAGCGGCAAACATGTCGGCCACGAAGTCGTCCTCTCCTCCGGACTGGGCGCCGCGGATGCCACGCCCTCCCCGGTTCTGTGCCGTGTACTCCGAGACGGGCGTGCGCTTGACGTAGCCCTTGTGGGTGCGGGTGACAACCATCTCCTCCTCGGGGATGAGCTCCTCGTTGAGGATCTCGGTCACCTCGCCGACGATCTCGGTGCGCCGATCATCGCCGTACTGGTCCCGGATGTGTTCGAGCTCCTCGACGATGACGGCCATGAGCTTGGCGTCGTCGGCCAGGAGCCCCTCGAGAAAGTCGGTCAGCGCCCAGAGCTCCTTGTACTCGGCCTCGAGCTTCTCGCGCTCGAGGCCGGTCAGGCGGGCCAGGCGCATGTCGAGGATGGCCTGGGCCTGGCGCTGGGTGAGGTACACGAAGCCGGCCTGGCGGGCGGCCTCCACCTCGACGGCCGGGCGGCCGGCGCGCTCGAGGAAGCCGTCCAGGCCGCTCATCTTCTCGGCCATGAGCCGGCCGCGCGCCTCGTCGGTGTCGTTCGACGAGCGGATGATGGCGATGACCCGATCGATCGAGATGACCGCCAGGCCCAGGCCCTCCACGATCTCGCGGCGCAGGCGCGCCTCGCGCAGGTCGTAGAGCGAGCGCCGCGTGACCACCTCGCGCCGGTGCTGCAGGAAGATGGTGAGCGCGTCGCGCAGGCCGAGCCGCCTGGGCTGGCCGGCCACGATGGCCAGCATGTTGATGCCGAAGCTGCTCTGCAGCGCGGTCATCTTGTAGAGGTTGTTCAGCACCACCTGCTCGGGCGCGTCGCGCTTGAGCTCGAACACCACGCGCATGCCGCTGCGGTCGCTCTCGTCGCGGATGTCGGCGATGCCGTCGAGCTTCTTCTCGCGCACCAGGCCGGCGGTGGCCTCGATCCAGCGCGCCTTGTTGACCAGGTACGGGATCTCGGTGACCACGATGCCGGAGCGATCCTTGCGCAGCTCCTCGAAGTGGCAGCGGCCGCGGATCGACACCGTCCCGCGGCCGGTCTTGTAGGCCATGAGGATGCCGTTGCGCCCCTGGACGATGCCGCCGGTGGGGAAGTCGGGGCCGGGCACCAGGGCGAACAGCTCGTCGTCGGACAGCTTCGGGCTGGCGATGAGCGCCAGGCAGGCGGCGATGACCTCGCGAAGGTTGTGCGGCGGGATGTTGGTCGCCATGCCCACCGCGATGCCGGCCGAACCGTTGATGAGCAGGTTCGGCACCTTGGTGGGCAGGACGGTCGGCTCGAGCTCCTTCTCGTCGTAGTTGGGCTGCCAGTCGACCGTCTCCTTGTCGAGGTCGGCGAGCAGCTCGGACGAGATGCGCGCCATCCGGCACTCGGTGTAGCGCATGGCCGCCGGCGGATCGCCGTCGACCGAGCCGAAGTTGCCCTGCCCGTCGATGAGCAGGTAGCGCAGCGAGAAGTCCTGGGCCATGCGGACCAGGGCGTCGTAGACCGCGCTGTCGCCGTGCGGGTGGTACTTGCCGATGACGTCGCCGACGATGCGGGCGCACTTGAGGTAGGGCCTGTTCCAGTGGTTGGACAGGCCCTTCTGGGCGTACAGGATGCGTCGGTGGACCGGCTTGAGTCCGTCTCGTGCGTCGGGCAGGGCGCGCGCGACGATGACGCTCATCGCGTAGTCCATGAAGGACGAGCGCATCTCCTTCTCGATCGCGATGGGCGAGACGTTCGGCGAGACGGTCTCAGACATGGCCCCCCTCTATAGCTGACGACCGGGCCACATTCAATCGCCTCCAGTGACGATTCTTGAGGTAATTCAGTTGTTTAGAGTTTAAGGTGCCGCCATGGCCAACCGACTCGCCGGCGAGAGCTCGCCGTACCTCATCCAGCACGCCGACAATCCGGTGGACTGGTATCCGTGGGGTAACGAGGCCTTCGCGCGCGCGCAGGCCGAGGACAAGCCGATCTTCGTGTCGATCGGCTATGCCGCGTGCCACTGGTGCCACGTGATGGCCCACGAGAGCTTCGAGAACCCCGAGATCGCCGCCCTCATGAACTCCCTGTTCGTGAACGTGAAGGTCGACCGCGAGGAGCGCCCCGACGTCGACGCGGTCTACATGAACGCGATCCATGTGATGGGCGAGGGCGGAGGCTGGCCGCTGTCGGCGTTCTGCGACGCGGAGGGCAAGCCCTTCTTCCTCGGCACCTACTTCCCGCCCGACGACAAGTACGGGCGGCCCGGCTTCGCGCGCGTGCTCAAGACGATGTCGGAGGTCTACCGGGACAAGCGCGACCAGGTGGAGCAGAACACGCGCGCCCTCCTGGAGGGGCTCCGCCACATGGACGAGCACTTCCGGCGGCAGGCCGAGCGCGGCGCCGCGCGCGGGCTGGCCGACATCGACCAGGGCACGCTCATCACCGCGGGGCGGCAGCTGGCCCAGATCTGCGACCCGCACCAGGGCGGGTTCGGCAGCCGGCCGAAGTTCCCGTCGTCGTCGGCGCACGACCTCCTGGGCCGCGCGGGGCGGCTGGCGTTCGGCAAGCCGGCGCGCGAGGCGTTCCTGCTCCAGTGCGAGCGCATGGCGGCGGGCGGCATCTACGACCACCTGGGCGGCGGGTTCGCCCGCTACTCGGTCGACGAGCGCTGGCTGGTGCCGCACTTCGAGAAGATGCTGTACGACAACAGCCAGCTGCTCGCGATCTACGGCGACGCGCTGGCCATGACGGGCGAGCCGCGCTACGCGCAGGTGATCGACGAGACGGTGGCGTGGCTCGAGCGCGAGATGCGGGACGCGAGCGGGGGCCTGTACGCCAGCCAGGACGCCGACTCCGAGGGGGAGGAGGGCATCTTCTACGTGTGGACGCCGCCCCAGATCGCCGAGGTGCTGGGCGAGGAGGACGCGGCGCGCTTCTGCCGCGCGTACGGGGTAAAGGAGGGCGGCAACTTCGAGCACGGGACCAGCGTGCTGTCGCGGGTGGGGCCGGCCGGCGACCAGGCGGAGGAGGCGGCGCTGGCCGCGATGCGGGCGAGGCTGTTCGAGGCGCGGCGGCGGCGGGTCCCGCCGGCGACCGACACCAAGGTGCTGGCCAGCTGGAACGGGCTGGCGGTGTCGGGGCTCCTGCGCGCGCATCAGGCCACCGGCAGCCAGGCGGCGCGCGCGCTGGCGCTGGAGGTGGGCGAGTTCCTGCGCCGCGAGATGCTGCAGGAGGGTGCGGGCGCGGGCACGGCCACGGACGGCGGCGGGACGGACGGCGGCTCGCGCGTCCACCGCGTGTTCAAGGACGGGCGCGCGCGGCTGGACGGCACGCTCGACGACTACGCGATGGTGGCGCGCGCCTTCCTGCACCTCGCCGAGGCGACCGGCGACGAGGCGTGGTGGCGGCGCGGCGCCGGCCTGGTGCGCGCCATCCTCGACCGCTTCTACGACGAGCAGGGCGGGGCGGGGGCGTTCTACCTGCCGGCCAGCGACTCGGAGGACCGGCTGGTGCACCGGCCGGAGTCGCACCAGGATGGGGCCATGCCGTCGGGCTCGGCGGTGGCGATCGAGTGTCTGCTCCTGCTCGGGCGCATCGCGGGCGACCGGCGCGCGCTCGACGTGGCCGAGCGCTACCTGGGCGCCCGGGCGGCGGTCGCGGCCGGGCAGCCGTACATGAGCGCGCGCCTGCTCGCCGCGCTCGACGTCGCGCTGGGCGGCGTGGAGCTCGTGGTCAGCGAGGGCGAGGGGCGCGAGCGGCTCATCGAGGCGGCGCACCGCGCGTACGCCCCGACGCTGTCGCTCATCGGGCCGTGGGCGGAGGAGTCCCTGCGCGCGGGCAAGGGGCCGGCGGCCGACGGGCGGGCGCAGGCCTACGTGTGCCGGGGGCAGACCTGCTCCGCGCCGGTCGCCGAGCCGGGCGCGCTGGTCGAGCTCCTCGCGACCCCGCCCTGAGCGCGGCCGCCGTGGCGCCGCCATGAGCGCGGCCGGCGCGCGCCGGCGAGCCGCTACGGGCCCCGTACGAGGGGGCCGCCGGCCGCATCGGAGTCCTCGCCCTCGCCGTGGCCCTCACCCCGGCGGGTTACCGCCGACCCGTTCATGCGGCCCAGGAGGACCCGTGGGCAGAGAGAGCTCCTCATGAACGGCTCCGATCAGGGAACGAGGTTGATCGTCCCCTTCGCCCGGTTGCCGCCGGCGTCGGTGGCGACGACCGCGGCGGTCAGGCTGACGTCGTAGTCGCCGGCCGTGGCGGTGGCCTCGGACTCCACGCGGGCCTCGAAGTCGAGCGTTCCGACGGGGAGCAGCGCCAGGAGGCCCGGCGCGATCGCGAGGTCGGGCACGCTGGCCTGGACCGAGCAGCTGAGGCGCAGGAGGAGGTCATCGCCCGCGGGGCTGCTCGTCATGTCGATGCGGATGCGGTCCGTCTCGGCGCCGGGCTGCCAGCGCTGGACGTAGCCCGCGGCCTCGCTGACGTCGATGGCGCCCGCGCTGGTCGGCACCGCATCCTCGAGGACGATGGGCGCGGGCGCCGCGACCGCGAGCTCGAAGGCCGGCACGTCGCCGCCGGCCGCCTGGGCGGTCAGGCCGGGCCCGATGTCGAACAGCTCGTCCCCGTCGCGCTCGAACGGCGGGTAGGTGCCCTGCCGGTCCGGCGCCATCTGCGTGACCGGCTCGTCGTCGATCGCGATGTCGATCGCGCCGGCGTCCGGCGCCTCGGCGGGGAGCTCGCGCGGCGTGCACGAGCGCAGGCTGCAGGCGCCGTCGACCAGCACGACCTGACACTCCTCGGCGTCGATCGCGCCGAACGCCGCCTCGACCGAGGCGCTCTGCACCGGCAGGCCGGCCTCGTCGACGTAGCTCACGCTGAGGGCGTAGATGCGCCCGTCGCGCGGGACCGGCGCGGCGTCGGCGCCGCCGCCCGGATCGGCGTCGGCCGCGCTGCCGCCGTCGTCGTCGCCGGCGCCGTCGTCGCTACCCGGGCCGTCGTCGCCGCCCCCGGCGTCGGTCCCGCCGGCCGACGAGTCGACCGCCTTTCCGCACGCCGCCGCGGAGGGCGCGGCGGCCAGGAGCACGGCGAACAGCGCGAACGACCGGGACGACATGGGCCC
Source organism: Kofleriaceae bacterium (assembly GCA_035262925.1). Classification (GTDB taxonomy): domain Bacteria; phylum Myxococcota_A; class Polyangia; order Haliangiales; family Haliangiaceae; genus DATFRY01. The sequence continues at coordinate 14,866 of DATFRY010000283.1, forward strand.
GCATCCTACCGCGGCCCGATCGGCCGCGGGGTCGGCTCGGCGCACAGGCGCGCGGCCAGCGACTCCCCGCCGGCGGACTGCAACGCCGGGGACGCGGGCAGCGCCAGCGCGGCCATGACCTCGCGCACGTAGAGCCCGGCCAGCTCCGGCTCCGACGCGCCGGCCCGGGCCGCGATGCGCGCCAGCTCCGGCTCGCGCGCCGGGTCGCGCGCGGCCAGCAGCAGGCGGTGCGCCGCGTGCAGCGCGGGCAGGGCGGCCGGGCCGCCGGCGGCGAGGCCGGCGCGCAGCCGGTGGTGGGTGAAGACCTGGACCAGGAAGCGCTCGCGCAGCTCCGGCTGGTCGAGCCAGGTCTCCTGGGCGAGCGGCAGCGCGGGGAGCGCGGCGCGCACCGCGGCGGCGAAGAGGCCGCTGCCCTCCGGCGGCTCGCCGCCGCCGCGGACCGGCACGCCGGCCACGCCGCAGCTGGGCGAGCCCTTCTTGAAGACGTAGCCGTCGAGGCCGAGGCCGGCCAGCTCGGCGATGCGCTGCGCGGCCCAGCGCTCCATCGCGCCGGTGAGATCGCGGCCGGTGGCGCCCTCGACCAGGCGCGGCCGATCCGCCGGGCCGACCAGCTGGAGCGTGGCGCGCGGGACCGGCAGGCCGATCTCGACCTCGGGGCAGACCTCGACCCACTCGACGTGCGCGGCCAGCTCGTCGGCCAGGAACGCGCTGCGCTTGTGGCGGCCGTCGTGGCGCACCTCGCGCCCGAGCAGGCACGCGCTCACGCCCAGGCGAGGACGGTCCGCGCCGGGCGCCGGGCCGGTCATGCCGCGGCGTCGGCGGCCCGCGCGGCGCGCCGGCCCTCGTGCACGTCGACCGGCGCGAGCAGGAGGCCGCCGACCACGAAGAAGGCGATGACCGAGAGGATGCCGGCCCGGCTCGAGCCGGTCAGCGCCAGCATCAGGCCGAACAGGCCCGGGCCGAAGATGCCGGCGAACTTCTCGAACACGCCGAACAGCGCGAACATCTCCGACGAGCGCGCGCGGGGGATCATGCTGGCGAACAGCGACCGGCTGAGCGCCTGCACCCCGCCCTGAACCATGCCGACCAGGACGGCGAGCAGGTAGAAGTGGAGCGCCGTGGTCATGAAGTAGCCGAGCGTGGAGACGATGCAGTAGACGACCAGGCCGATGTAGACCGCCGTCTTGGTGCCGATGCGACCGGCGAGGCCGCCGAACAGGAAGGTGAAGGGGATGCCGATGAACTGGGTGATGAGGACGGCGGTGATGAGGTGCGGCGTGGCCAGGCCGATCTCCTTGCCGTAGATGACCGCGACCCGGATGATGGTGCCGATGCCGTCGTTGTAGATGAGGAAGGCGAACAGGAGCAGCGTGGCCTGGCGGAAGCGGCGCAGCTCGCGGAACGTGACCAGGAGCCCGGCGAACGAGGCGCGCACCAGGCCGAGGCCGCGCGGCCGGTCGGGCCGCAGCGTGGCGGGCGGCTCGGGCACGCGCAGGAACAGCGGCACCGAGAAGACGAGCCACCAGACGGCGACCAGCACGAAGCCGAGCCGGCTGGCCGCCGCGGCGTCGGCCAGGCCGAACGTCGCCGGCGCGAGGATGGTGACGATGACGAACGCGAGCAGCGCGCCGCCGCCCAGGTAGCCGAGCGCGTAGCCCGCCGTGGACACGCGGTCGACCTCGTCCTCGCTGGCGATGTGGGGCAGCATCGAGTCGTAGAACACGAAGCTGCCGGTGGCGCCGATGTTGCCGAGGCCGAACAGGACCAGCGCGAGCACCCAGTCGCCGCGGTGGGCGAGCCCCAGCCCCGCGGTCGCGGCGACGCCGAGCAGCATGAAGGCGGCCAGGAAGCGCTTCTTGATGGGGGCGTGGTCGGCCATCGCGCCCAGGATGGGCGAGAGGACGGCGATGACCGCGAGCGAGATCGAGGTCGCCCACACGAACCGGCCGGTGGCCAGCGGACCGGACAGGGCGTCCGCCGCCAGCCAGTTGAAGTAGTCGGGGAAGACCGCCGTGATGACGATCGTGATGAAGGCCGAGTTGGCCAGGTCGTAGTAGGCCCACGCCCGCAGCTCGGGGCGGTGGAGCGCGAGCCGCTCGAGCAGCCGGGGCATCGTCCCGAGAGTAGCACCGGCGCGGCGGCGCGCGGCGCGGCGTGGCCTTCGCCGTCCGCGGCGCTACGCCGTGATGTCCGCGATCTGCCGGGTCAGCCGCTTCTGCGGCTCGCTCGGCATCGTGGTCTGCATCGCCACCACCGCGGCGAGGTCGCCTTCGACCTTGATCTCGCCGGCCAGGAAGGCCTGCACGCCGGCGCCCACGTCGCCGTCGACGAAGATGCGGCGCGCCAGGTCGACGCCGAGGGTGAGCCTGGTCGTCACGCCTTCCTGATGCCCGCGCGAGAACAGGCCGTCCTTCATGAGGAGCTGGGTCTCGCCGCCCGGAGCCACGATGGTGACGTTGATCTCGGCCGCCTTCATCGGCGCGGGGATCTGGAGATCGCCGGCCGCCGCGATGAGCTCGTCGACCCGGGCGAACCACTCGTCGGAGAGAAACGCGTAGCGCATGGCGCGCACCATACCGCGCGCGCGGCGCGGTGTACCATTGCCGGATGAGCGGCGACGACCAGGACGACGACCGGGGCAGGCCGGCGGCCGACGAGGCGAAGGCCCCGGAGCCGGCGCCGGAGCCGGCGCCGGAGCCGGAGCGGGCGCGTCCGGGTCGCGACTGGATCGGCCTGGTCGCGGGGGCGTCGAAGTGGGTCGGCCTCAAGCCGGTGCGGGTGCGCTGGAAGCTGGAGAACTGGCAGCGGCGGCGGGGGCATGCCCGGCGCCGGCGCGAGCAGCGCGCCGACCACATTCGCTACGCGCACAAGACCTGCGACAGCTGCGGGGCGGTGCAGGACCGCGACGCCACCGTGTGCAGCCGCTGCGGCGAGCGGCTCGGCCGGCGCGGGCTTCAGGTGCTGCGCCGCTTCGGCGTCCTGGCACCGGAGTGGATGTCGATGAGCTCGCTGCTCGGGGCCGCCTTCGTGCTCGCCCACGCGCGGGTCGTGCTCGCCGCCGGCGGCGGCATCGGCGATCTGTGGAGCCTCGACCCGAAGGTGCTGTTCCGGTTCGGCGGCAGCTTCGCGCCCGCCGTCGAGATGGGCGAGCGCTGGCGCTGGCTGACCGCGTGCTTCCTGCACGGCGGGCTCCTCCACATCGGCTTCAACCTGTTCGCGCTGTCGGTGGTCGGGCCGCAGATCGAGGCGCTGTACGGGCGGCTGCAGATGTTGTTCCTGTTCGTCGCCACCGGCGTGGTCGGCTTCATCGGGAGCGGCTGGCTCGGTCCGGGTCTGGTCAGCATCGGCGCGTCGGGCGGCATCATGGGCCTGGTCGGGGTGGCGGCCGGCTTCGGCCACCGCGAGGGCACCGCGCGCGGTCTCGCCCTGCGCAACGACATGCTCAAGTGGAGCGCCTATGTCTTCGTGTTCGGCTTCTTCGTCAAGGCCGACAACTGGGCCCACCTGTTCGGCCTGGTCCCCGGCCTGGCCTTCGGGGTGGCGGTGCGCCCGGTGGCGTGGCGGGCGCGCGCGATGGCGCCGCTGCGCGCCGCCGCAGGGGTGGCCGGCGTGGCCGCGGCGCTCGCCGCGCTGGTGCTGATCGCGCGGCCGCCGCCCGCAGACCTGGGCGAGACGTTCGCGGGCCACGAGATCGGCGAGCGGCTGCGGCCCTACGTCGAGATCTGCTCGCTCGAGTGGAAAGGCGATCACGCCGGCGCCCTCGAGCGCCTGCGCGCCAGCCAGCGCGGGGACGGCAGCGCGCCGCCGATCGACGCGGCGAACCTGGCCCAGGAGTGCGCCAGCGTGGCCGGCATGCTCGAGGACTGCCGCCGCGGCGCCGCCGCGCCTCCCGACTTCCAGTCGGGCGAGGGCGATCCGGCCCAGAGATACCGCGTCTTCTGCAAGGCGCTCGAGCGCGCCTTCGAGTCGGCGCCGCCACCGCCGCCGCCTTGAGCCGCGCCCGGCGGCTCGGCGCGCGGCGCGACGCGCCGAGCTGTGCGAGCATGGCCCGATGTCCGCCGCGATGTCCGCCGCGCCCGTGCTCGACCCGGCCGCTCTCAAGGTCGTGCGCCGCGGCTCCGGGGCGCCCGTCCTGCTCGTCCACGGCAGCGCGGCCGACCACACGACCTGGATGGCGCAGCTGGCCCGGCCGCCGCAGGGGCTCGCGGTGGTGGCGTACGACCGGCGCGGCTGCGACAGCGCGCCGTTCCCGCCCGGCGTGGTGCCGGAGACCGCGCATCACGTCGACGACGCGGTCGCGCTCATCCGCCGCGAGTCGCCCGGGCGCGCGGTGCTGGTGTGCGGCTCGAGCTTCGGCGGGGTCGTCGCGCTCGAGCTCGCGCGGCGCGCGCCGGAGCTGGTCGCCGGGCTGGTCGTGTGCGAGCCGCCGCTGCCGCCGGCCGACACCGTGTCGGGCGCGCCGCCAGGTTTCGGCTGCGCCTTCGACCGGCTGGTCGCGACCGCCGGCGGCGAGGCTGCGGCCGAGATGTTCCTGCGCACGGTGCTGGGCGACCAGGGCTTCGCCGACCTCGGGCAGCGCGTGCAGGGCGTCCTGCGCGCGATGTGGCGGCAGATCCGCGCGGACATGATCGCGCTGGCCCGCACCCGCGTCGCCTACACGGACCTCTCCGCCGTCGCCCAGCCGGTCCTCCTGATCGGCGCCGAGCGCTCGCCGGCCTACTACGACTCCACGCTCGACGCGCTCGCCCGCGCCCTGCCGGCCGCCCGCCGCGCGCGCATCCCGGACGCGGGGCACGCGATGCACATCGACAACCACCGCGCTTTCAGCGGCGCGCTGCTCGAGTTCGCGCGCGACATCGGCCTGACCGGCGGCCGGTAGCCGCCGACTCCGTATCGCACGGCGAGTCCGTCGGCGGGCCAGAACGCAGCCCTCGGTCGGCCCTTCGGGCCTCCCTCTGCTGGCCGTGCAGGTCCTCTCCCGACATGCGCGGGCGGGCCGTTCCGGTTGACACGAGGCGCCGTCTCATCCCATGGTTGCCGCGTGATCGCCCGGATCGTGATGCTCGTGGCTGCGGGCGCGAGCCTGCTCGCATGCGGCGGAGACTCGTCGGGGCCGGACTTTCCATTCGCGAGCATCTACGCGCTCGAGTGGTCGTGCGAGGGGCAGTGCAGCAACACGTCTGCCTACACCGGCTACGACAAGATGGAGATCAGCGCCGGTGAGGGCGATGGGTTCAAGGTCGTCTTCATCGGGGCATCGTGCGCGGCCGCCAACCTGGTCTGCCAGCTCGACACGGCGCCCTGCCCGGAGGACGACAGCGAGGCGGTCGATGTGCTGGCCTGCTCACCGCTCCCCGCCTGCGGAGCCGGGGCAGAGCAGCTCTCGGGCCTGACCTTCTGCCGCGGCCGGACGGAGTCGGAGCTGGACGCGGGCCCGGTCTCGGTCGGCGATCCTGGCTCCGGCGGACAGACGACCTTCCGCCTTCACGCCGTCGTGCGCAGTCTGTAGCGGCGAGAGGCCTACGAGCCGTAGCGCGCGCGGTAGGCGGCCGCGGCCGCCTCGAAGCACTCCATCGGCGGCCACACGACGCCGCCGGTGAAGCCGGTCCCGTCCATCCTGGCGATGCTGCCGTTGATGGCGGGCGTCCTGCCGGTCTCGAGCACCTTGAACAGGTCGATGCCGATCGGCAGGCCGCGGTGATCGAGGAACGGGATGCGGTAGTCCGGGTGCTCGCCGACGGTGATGTCGTACATGGCGAGGTTGCGCTCGACCATGTCGCGCGTGGTCCCTCCGCGCAGGTAGTAGGCCTGCAGCGGGAACGCCGCAGCGCCGGCGAAGCCGCCGAACCCGAGGCACTCGGCGAGCAGGCTGTCCGCCCCGAACCACCCCCAGCCCTCGGGGATGGGCAGGGCGCCGGTCCCGTCGAACACGGTCTCGCCGATCCGCCCCTCGAAGCGAGGATGCGGCCCGCGGAACCACTCGTGGCCGAGCCCGCTCACCTGGATCGCGAACTCCTTGCAGTTGAGGGACATCACGGTCACGAGCGAGCTGCCCTCGACGCCGGCGATCGACTCGACCAGCGACTTGTCGGCCGCCAGCCAGGGCCGGAGAAACGAGTAGCTCGCGGTCTCGAGGAAGGCCAGCGTGCGCCGCACGTCGCCGCCGCGCTCGCCGGCGAGATCGAGGAGCGCGGGCAGCAGGGCGCGCGTGAACAGGAGCGTGCCGGCGGCCGTGCGGACGTGCCCGTCGTCGCCCATGAGCAGCGCCTCGCGGAAGATGGGCGAGAGCCGGACGCCGCCGCGCCGCCGGATCGCCTCGCCGATGGTCGGCGCCAGGACGTCGGCGACGAAGGCCAGCTGCGCGGCGACCTCGTCGTCGTAGAAGCCCAGGCTCAGCCGGCGCGGCGTGGCGTCGCCCTCGAAGAAGGTGCAGAAACCGCGCGCGCCGCCGGGGCCCTCGACGACGAAGACCGGCATCGAGGCGGTGTGGATGCCGGTGTGCGGTCCGACGCAGCCGTGATCGTGCGTGGAGCCGACGAGGATCTCCCCGGCCCGGATCTTCTCGTCCGCCTCGGCGGCGGTGCGGGCCAGCTTCTCGTGGACCGCCGCGTACTGGATCGCCGTGCGCTGCGCCCCGGCGTAGTCGCGCCACGGCAGCGGCGCGCCGGCGGTCAGGATCATGTTCGGCGCCATCCCGGGCACCGCGTCGACGGCTCGCTGCACGTCGAGCAGGACCGGGTCGGCCTCGACCAGGCGGCGCCAGGCCAGCTGGTTGGCCTCGGCCCTGCCCCCGGTCACGTCACGGCTCGCGCGCGATTCGCGAGCCATTTGCGTCCCTCCGCCGGGCCAGGAGCAGGATGGCCGGGCTCAGGGTCACGTTGGCCACGAAGGCGATCACCAGCATCCAGGCGACCAGGACGCCCAGGTCGCGCAGCACCGGGAACGTGA
>DATFRY010000284.1:0-27341 GCA_035262925.1 Kofleriaceae bacterium
TTCGAGCCATCTGAGGGCGGGGGCGGCCGCTGGCTGGTCGACCTGCCGCCCGGATTCGCTCTGGGCGCGGGCGAGGATTTCAAGTCGCGCGTGGTGGCGGACCTGCGCGCGCGCCATCCAGGCCACGCCGCCGTCTACGTCGGCGACGGCCGCCTCGACTTCCCGGCCGCGCGCCGCTCGGATCTCGTGTTCGCCGTGCGAGACAGCACGCTGGCAGTCCTGTGCCGCGCCGAGGGTGTGCCCTGCATCGAATTCGACACTTTCGACGACGTCATTGCCGCGCTCGCCACCGCGCCGACTTGAGCTAAGCTGCGCGCCATGGCCAATCCCACCGCTCAGCTCAGCACCTCTCTCGGCGACTTCAAGATCGAGCTCTTCACCGACAAGATGCCCATCACCGCCGGCAACTTCATCAAGCTCGCCAAGAGCGGCTTCTACGACGGGCTGCACTTCCACCGCGTGATCAAGGGCTTCATGCTCCAGTTCGGCTGTCCGCACAGCCGCGACCCGGAGAGCCCGCGCGCCGGCACCGGCAACGCGCCGCACGGCACCATCGAGGACGAGCACCCGCCGGCGGCCAAGCTGTCGAACGAGCCGGGCACGCTGTCCATGGCGAACACCGGCCGGCCCAACAGCGGCAGCTGCCAGTTCTTCGTCAACACGGTGCACAACGCGTACCTCGACTGGTTCTCGCCCGGCGCGTCCAAGCACCCGGTGTTCGGCCGCGTGATCCAGGGCATGGACGTGGTCCACAAGATCGAGAACACGCCGACCAACGACCAGGATCGTCCGCGCCAGCCGGTGCAGATGATCCGCGTCGAGGTCGCGGACAGCTGAGCCGAGGAGCCGAGCGGAGCGATCCGCTCAGGGCGCGCGCCAGCGCGGCGGCTTGCCGCCGGCGTCGCGCCCGCCACCGTCGACCCAGGCGATGCCTGTGCACTTCTCGGCCCGGCTGAGGCTGCCGCGGCCGACGAACATGGAGCGCAGATCGGCCAGGAGCGTGGCGGGCCTCGCGGTCGAGAACGGGTAGCGCGACATCTCGAACACGCGCTGGGCGGCGCGGTTGTCGCCCTTGCGCGCGTCGTGACAGCTGGCGCAGTGCTGGACGAAGATGGGCTCGACGTCGGGATAGACCAGCGCCCGCGCCGGCGGCGGACAGGCCGGGGCCTCGTCGGCCGTCGCGCGGTGTCTGGTGGCCAGCGCGGCGGCGCCGGCCAGGAGCGCGGCGATCACAGCGCCGCGGATCATCGACCTGCGCACCATGGCGCCCAGGATAGCGCGGCGGCGGCGGCGGCGAGCTCACAGCCGCCAACCGGGCAGCGAATCGCCATCGAGAGAGCAGCGCCGGTCGCGCCGCCGCCAGGCTAGGCCAGCTCGGGATAACCCAGCCGCGCCGCCTCGGCCTCCAGCTGGTCGACGCGCTGGTAGACGGCGAGCGGCAGGACCTCGAATCCGTCGAGCAGGAGGGCCGCGCGGGCGGCGGCCAGCGCCGGATCGGCCGCCACATCGGCCAGCGCCTCGCGCATGGCGCCCACCTCGTCGCTGCCGGCGCGCGTGATGATCGGCAGGCCGGGGCAGGGCGGGGTGACGTCGATCTCGCGCACCTGGGCGACCAGGTCGGGCAGCGCGCGCTCGAAGAGGGCGAAGCTCACGCAGTCGATGGCGGCGACGTCGGCCTCGCCGCGCGCGACCAGCTCGAGGCTGGCGCGGTGGGCGCCGGTCCACACCACGCGGCGAAAGAACGGCGCACCGCCCGCCAGCGGCGCGACCAGAGCGCGCAGCGCGTTCATGCCGGAGTGAGAGTCCGGCTCGTTGACCGCGCAGATCGATCCGGCCAGCTCGGCGAGCGACGCGGCCGCGGCGCCGCGCGGGACCACGACGCGGCTGCGGTACCAGGCGCCCTCGCACAGCGGCACGGCGTAGCGGGGCGTGGCCACCACCTCGACTCGACCGGCCAGCGCTCGCACCAGCGGATAGCCGCAGGTCTGCGACAGGAGCAGATCGTCGCCCAGCCACATCGACGGCAGCGCGCGGTCGCGGCACAGCGCGCGCGGCACCCCGCGCACGCCGCGCGCCTCGAGCGCGCGGGCCAGCGCCGCCCACAGCGCGTCGGTGTGCGGGCGCAGCTCGGGCAGATCGTACATGGGCAGCGAGGCGACCCTCTCCGCCGGCACGGCCCCCTCGCCGGCGCGAGGCGGTGTCATGCGCGGCGCCCCCGCGGCCTCACCGCCAGGTCCCGGCCGCGTCCCGCGCGAGGCCTCTTGCCCATTGCGCGGACGCTATCACGCGAGCAGGGCCGCCGGCTCGATCTCGCGCACCGCCACCAGCGCGGACTGGATGTCGTCGGCCAGCAGGCGGTCCTCGATGTGGAGCGGGACGCGGGCGCGCACGGCGGCGTGGAGCGGCGCCAGGCGGGCCGGCAGCGGCTGGCCGGCCAGGTCGGCCGCCTGGGCGGCGGACAGGAGCTCGATGGCCGCCACCGTCTCGGCCCGCTCGACCGCCCACGCGGCGTGGCGCGCCGCGATCGAGCACATCGACACGTGGTCCTCGACGCCGGCGCAGGTCGGGATCGACTGCACGCTGGCGGCGCCGCCGCGCGCGCGCATCTCCGCCACCAGCGCGGCCGCGGTGTACTGCGCGATCATCAGGCCGGAGTCGACGCCGGCCCGGCTGCGCGGGTGGCGCAGGAAGGCGGGCAGCCCGCTCATCCGATCGTCGAGCAGGGCGGCGGTGCGGCGCTCGCTCGCCACCGCCAGCGAGGTGAGGGCGATGGCCAGGACGTCGAACGCCTGGGCCAGCTCCTGGCCGCCGGTCAGCGGCGAGTTGCTGGTGACGAAGCCGTCCGGATCGAGGAACGGGTTGTCGACCGCGGCGTCGATCTCGGCCGCCACCACGCGCTCGGCGAGGTCGAGCGCGGTGCGGGCGGCGCCCGCGTTCTGCGGGGCGTAGCGCAGCGACAGCGGCGCGCGCAGGAGCCCGGCGGTCGGGCCGGCCGCGCGCGCGGCGCCGATGAGCTCGCGCGTGCGCCGGGTGCTCTCCTCCTGGCCGGCGTGGCGCTTCTCGCGGGCCAGGCGCGGGTCGAGGAAGTCGGCGGGCGCGCGCAGGGCGCACAGGCTCAGCGCACCGACCGCCTCGCACGCGCCGACGAGCCGGCGCGCGTCCCAGGTGGCCAGTCCGCCGATGGCCACGGTCTGGGCCAGGCCGTTGACCAGCGCGAGCGCGTCGCGGCCGGTCAGCCGGGCCGGCGCGAGTCCGACGGCGGCCAGCGCGGCGCGGCCGCTCTCGACCGGGCCGCCGGGCGCGCGCGCGCGGCCCTCGCCGATGAGGACGAGCGCGGCGTGGGCGAGCGGAGCCAGGTCGCTGGCCCCGACCGATCCGGCCTCGGGCACGACCGGCAGCACGCCGCGGTTGATGACCTCGATCAGCGCGGCCAGCGTGGCGGGCGCGATCCCGCTGCGTCCGCGGGCCAGCTGGCCGGCACGCACGGCCAGCATCGCGCGCACCTGGTCGTCGCGCATGGGCGGGCCGACACCGGCCGCGTGGCTGCGCAGGAGAGCCTCCTGCCGTCCGTCGCGGTCGCGATCGTTGGCGCGGTCGTCGCCGCCGCGGTCGCCGCCGCGGTCGCACTCACCTTCGCCGCCGCGGTCGCGGTCGTCGCCGCGGTCGCGGTCGTCGCCGCGGTCGCGGTCGTCGCCGCGGTCGCGGTCGCCGCCGCCGCGGGCGCCGTCGCGCCGCCACTCGCGCTCGAGCGCGCCGACGCCGGTGTTGAGGCCGTACAGTCGCTCGCCGCCGCGGGCGATGTGGTCGAGCCGCGCGCGGGCGGCCGCGACGCGGGCGGCCGCCTCGTCGCCGAGCGCGATCCCGGCGCCGTCGCGCGCGATGCGCACCAGGTCGGCCAGCGCGAGGTGCTCGCCGTCGAGGACCAGCGTCGCGGGCGCATGCCGCGCGACCAGCTCGACGCGGGTCACGCGCCGGCCTCGCCCGCGGGCGATGCCTCGCCGGGCGCGCGGCCGGGCGCGCCGCCGTTCCCGTCGCCCGGCCCGGCGACCCCGGTGGGGCGATGGTGGACCGGCGAGCCCCTGGCGCGCAGCCCGTAGCGCCGCAGCACCTCGGCGTAGCCGGCGAACGCGAAGTGGCCGTTCCGCTCGAGCAGCCACCCGCGCTCGGCCCGGTAGCGGCGCGGCAGCTCGTACCAGGGCAGCCCCGGCCACAGGTGGTGGACCACGTGGAGGTTGTTGTTGAGGTAGAGGAGCGAGAAGACCGGCCCGGCCTCGACCACCGCGGTGCGGCGCAGCTGGTCGGCGCCCGGCCGGTGCTCGGCGAACGAGCGCAGGAGGGTCAGGGACAGCCCGGGATACACGAACAGCCCGAGGTAGGCGCCGAGCGGGATGCGGCAGACGTCCATCACCCAGAACAGCACCGCGGACACCGCCGCCGCGTGCGCCGCCCACACGGCGAGCCGGTCCGCCTCGCCCGACCGGATGCGGCGGGCCTCGCCGGCGAGCAGGCGCCACACCACGGCGAAGGGCCCGAGCAGGAGGCGCGCCGCCGCGGTGTGCTGCGCGCGCCGGAACAGGCGCACCGGGCGCGGCAGCCGGGCCCACTCCTCCGACGAGGTGTAGGAGGACTCCGGGTCCTCGAACGGGTCGGTCAGCTCGCGCGCGCGGTGATGCGCCATGTGGCTCTCGCGGTAGATCGAGAACGGCAGCCACAGCGACAGCGGCGGCCCCGCGATGATCGCGTTCCACCGCGGACGACGCGTCGGATGGCCGTGCAGCGCCTCGTGCTGCAGCGATCCGTGCCAGGCCAGCAGCCAGGCCCCGAGCGGGGCGACCAGCCAGGCGGGCAGGTGGTGGAAGGAGAAGGTCAGGGCGAGCCAGCCGCCGTAGACGGCGGCGATCACGATCCAGGTGGGCAGCTCGGCGCGGTGTCTGTGGGTCTCGGAGCGGTCTCGGTGCGTCATGGTTGCTTGCGACCGCTCCAGGATAGGAAACCGCCTCTGTTGCGACAACGATACAATAGTGACCAATCGTTAGGATTCGTAACGAAAAGCTACGATTGTTGATATTCCGCATCAAACGTTCTGTTTTATGATGACGCCCGTGCCTACTCGCCACGACACCGTCGCACGCTTTCGCGAGCGCCTGAGTCAGCTCCTGGACCGCTCGGGGGTGAGCCAGTCGGCCTACGCCACCCGGGTGCAGATCGATCGCTCCACCCTGTCGCAGCTCCTGTCGACGCGAAACGAGCGGCTGCCGCGCGCCGACAACCTGGTCTCCATCGCACAGGTCGAGGGCGTGAGCATCGACTGGCTGCTCGGCCTGAGCGAGCAGGGCAGCGTCGGCGCCGACTTCCTGCACGCGCTCGAGTTCGAGCGCGACGCCAGCTCGCCGGCCGATCAGCGGCTTGCCCGCTGGCACGACGAGGCGGCCGGCTACCTCATCCGCTACGCGCCGGCCTCGCTGCCCGATCTGCTCAAGACCGATCAGGTGATCGAGTACGAGTACCGCGAGTCGATCGCCTTCACGCCGGAGCAGAGCATGGCCACCGCGCACGAGAAGCTCGCCTACCTGCGCCGCCCCGACACCCTGATGGAGGTGTCCATGGCGCGCCAGCAGCTCGAGGGCTTCGCCCGCGGCGAGGGGGTGTGGCGCGGCCTCGGCGTGCAGGCGCGCCGGGCCCAGCTGCGCCACATGATCGAGCGCGCGCTCGAGCTCTACCCGGCGCTGCGCTGGTTCCTGTACGACACCCGCCAGCGCTACTCGGTGCCGCTCATCCTGTTCGGGCCGCGCCGCGCGGTGCTCTACGTCGGGCAGATGTACGTGGTCTTCAACAGCACCGAGCACGTGCGCGTCTTCACGCAGCACTTCGACGCGCTGGTCAAGTCGGCCGTGGTCCAGCCGACCGAGATCGTGCCGCTCCTGCGCAAGCTCCTGGCCTCGATCGAATAGTCGGCTTCACGGGACCCGGGTGCGCCGGCGCCGGCCCGCTCGCACTATGATGCGCCGATGCTCGAGGTCCGCCAGGTGGTCAAGCGCTTCGCCGGGCGCACGGCGCTCGGCCCCATCGACCTGGTGGCGCCAGCGGGCAAGAACACGGTGCTCATCGGACCCAGCGGCTGCGGCAAGTCGACCCTCCTGCGCCTGCTCAACGGCCTGCTGGAGCCGGACGGCGGCTCGGTCCTGTTCGACGGCAGCCAGGTGACCCAGGCCAGCGCCCAGGCGGTGCGCCGCCGCATGGGCTACGTCATCCAGGACGGCGGTCTGTTTCCCCACCTGACCGCGCGCGGCAACGCGGGCCTGCTGGCCGGCTACCTGGGCTGGACCCGCGCGCGCATCGCCGAGCGCACCGCCGAGCTGGCCGCGCTGGTCCGCCTGCCCGAGGAGCTGCTCGACCGCTATCCGGCGCAGCTGTCGGGCGGCCAGCGCCAGCGCGTCAGCCTGATGCGCGCGCTGGCGCTCGACCCGCCGGTGCTGCTGCTCGACGAGCCGCTCGGCGCGCTCGACCCGATCGTGCGCTCGGAGCTGCAGGAGGACCTGCGCGACGTGTTCCGCTCGCTCGGCAAGACGGTGGTGCTGGTCACCCACGACATCGGCGAGGCCTGGTTCTTCGGCGACGCCATCGTCCTCCTGCGCGCGGGCGAGATCGTTCAGCAGGGCACGCTCGACGATCTCATGGAGCGCCCGGCCGACGAGTTCGTGACCCGCTTTCTCAACGCCCAGCGGAGCCCGGTGCGATGAGGGTCGCCGCCCTGGTCGCCCTCGCCGTCCTCGCGGGGTGCGGCGACCGCGCTCAGGTCGTGGTCGGCTCCAAGAAGTTCACCGAGTCGGTGCTGCTGGGCAACATGGCCCAGCAGCTCATCGCCGCCGCCGGGCTCGAGGTCGAGCACCGCAGCGAGCTGGGCGGGACGCGGATCCTGTGGGACGCGCTGGTGGCCGGCGAGATCGATCTCTACGCGGAGTACACCGGCACGATTCGCCGCGAGATCCTGGCCGGCGAGTCGATCCCGGAGGGGGACGCGGCGCTGGCCCGCGCGCTGGCCCGGCGCGGCCTGCGCATGACCGGGCCGATCGGCTTCGACGATACCTACGCGGTCGGCATGCGCGAGGAGACGGCGGCGCGGCTGGGTATCCGCACGCTGTCGGACCTGGCCCGCCACCCGGACCTGGCGCTCGGCTTCTCGCACGAGTTCGTCGACCGCGAGGACGGCTGGCGGTCGCTCGAGAGCAGCTACGGGATGTCGCACCGGGACGTGCGGGGGCTCGACCACGAGGTGGCCTACTCGGCGCTCGAGTCGGGCGCCATCGCCGCCACCGACGTCTACTCCACCGATTCGAAGATCGTGGAGCTGCGGCTGCGCGTGCTGGAGGACGACCGCCACAGCTTCTCGCCCTACCGCGCGATCTACGTCTACCGCGCCGATCTGGCGCCACGAGCGGTCGCCGCGCTGGCCCGCCTGGAGCACCACATCGACAACCGCGAGATGCTCGCGCTGAACGCGCGCGCCGATCTCGACAAGGTGGGCGAGTGCCAGGTGGCGTCCGACCTGCTCGGCGCCGAGCTCGGGATGGCCCGGCATCCCTGCCAGGAGCTCGGTGTGGTCGCGCGCATCGCCGACCGCACCGTCGAGCACCTGTTCCTGGTCGGCGTCTCGCTGCTGGCCGCGCTGCTCATCGGCCTCCCGCTCGGGGTGGTCGCCGGCAAGCGCCTGCACGTCGGCAAGGTCGTCCTCGGCGCGGTCGGCGTGGTGCAGACGATCCCGTCGCTGGCCCTGCTGGTGCTGTTCATCCCGCTCCTGGGCATCGGCGCGCTGCCGGCCATGGCGGCCATCTTCCTCTACAGCCTGCTTCCGATCGTGCGCAACACCGCCACCGGCCTGACCGACATCTCGCCCGGCCTGCGCGAGTCGGCCGAGGCGCTCGGACTGCCGCCGGGCGCGCGCCTGCGCCTGGTCGAGCTGCCGATGGCGTCGCGCGCCATCCTCGCCGGCATCAAGACGTCCGCCGTGCTCAACGTCGGCACGGCCACCATCGGCGCGCTGATCGGCGCAGGCGGCTACGGGCAACCCATCCTGACCGGGATCCGGCAGGGCGATCACGGGCTCATCCTCGAGGGCGCCCTGCCGGCGGCGGCGCTCGCGCTCCTGCTCGACGGACTTTTCAGCCTGGCCGGGCGATTCGTGGTGCCGCGCGGCCTGCGCCTCGAGCGCGCCGACTAGCGGCCCGGCGGTACAATCGACGCGATGGACCGCCGACTCCTCGCCGCCGCGCAGGCCGCCGCGCTCGCGCTGCCGGTGGCGGGCTGCCCCGAGGACGTCCAGGATCCGCGCTCGGGCCAGGTCGACTTCCGCGATCCGAAGAGCGTCACGGCGTCGATCTTCTATGCGGCCGAGACCGGCCACACCGCGCACCTCGCCGGGCTCTGCGATCCGACCGGCGCGAGCGACGCCGACACCCGGCGCGTCTGTGCCGTGCACCCGGGCGCGCCGGACTGGGAGTCGTTCCGGGACAGCTTCGCCCACGCGCACCTGAACGGCGAGCCGCGCGTCCACGGCGACCACGCCACCCTCGACTTCATCTTCGGCCCCGACGGCAAGAGCAGCGAGACGATGGAGCTGGTCCGGCGCGACGGGCGCTGGTACCTGTCGGCCTTCTGATGGGCGGGCGGTGGGCGAGGCTGTGCGCGGTCTTCTTCCTGGTCGGGCTGGCCGCCAGCCGCTTCACCCTGGTCCTGCACGAGCTGGCCGGCCACGGCGGCGCCGCCGCCCTGATGGGCGGCAGGGTGGTCGGCTATCACCTGTTCCTGTTCGGCGGGGGCTGGGTCAGCTACGAGTGGGGGCCGGGCCACGGGATGGCCGCGTCGATCGCGGTGTCGCTGGGCGGCATCGCGCTCGAGGTGGCGGCCGCGGCGGTCGCCCTGGCGCTGGCCGCGCGGCTCGCGCGCGCCGGTGCGCCGCTGGCGCGCGTCGCGCTGGTCGGCTTCGCCACCGCCGATCTCCTGCACGCCGGCTTCTACTTCGCGACCGGCACGCACCACGGTTTCGGCGACGGGCGCCTGCTGCACGCCGAGCTGGGCGACGCGCGCGCCGCGCTGGTGTGGGCGGTCGCGGCCGCGGTCGTGGCCGCGGGGCTGCTGCTGGCCCGCCACCTGGCCCGGCTGGCCGGAGACTGGGCGGGCGCGCGCTCGCGAGCGGGTCGCGCCGCCGCGCTGGTCTCGGCCGCGGTCGTCGCCGCGCTGGCTCACGGCGCGCTCACCCTGTCGGAGCGCGCGCTGGCGCGCGACGCGACCTACAGCCGCATCATGACCTCGGAGAGCGAGCGCCGGGTCGAGCGCGAGCTGGCCCGGCTCGCCGCGCAGGCGCGGGGGCGCGGCGCGGCGCTCGACGACGACCAGCTGGCCCGCATGCGCGACGAGCTCGATCGCCGGCACCGCGCGTTCCCGCTCATTCCGGTCCTCGCTGCCCTCCTGGCCCTCGCCTGCGGCGTGGGCGTGTGGCTCGGCGTCGCCGGCAGAGGAGATCGCGCGGTGGAGGGCGCCGGCGGCGAGCGCGGACCGCCCAGCTGGCGCGAGCTGGCCCGCCTGGCCGCGATCACCGCGGCGACCCTGGCCCTGGTGGCGGCGCTGCGCCTCCTCGAGGCACCGGCGCCGGACAGAGAGGCGTCGCTGAGCGGCGCACGCGGCGAGGTCGGGCTGGCCTACGTACCCGGCGGGGTCGGGGCCGGCGCCGGGATCGGCGCCGGCGTCGGATCCGGCAGCGGGCTGGGCTCGGGCAGCGGCTTCGGCGTCGGATCCGGAGGCCGATCGGGTCGCGGCTGAACCGGCGGGATCGCCTCCGGACGCCGAGACCCGATCGCGCCGGCATCGCCGATCGGGCGCGACGGCTCGACGCGCTCGGCGTGGGCCGGGTCGGTCTGATCGGGAGTCTGCGGCGGCACCGACGGGCGCTGACATCCGGCCGCCGACACGGCCATCGCGAGGCCGAGGAGCGACAGGAGGACGAATCCGAGCGATGGAATGAACCGCGTCGTTTTTCGGCCCGGCATGGCAGCCGTTCAAAATGCACGCCGCGTGCCTGCCCGCTGCCCCGCCACTGAGCCGATCTCCGGCCAGGTCGCGCCATGCCGCCGAGAACGCCGGGCCGGATTTCGAGCCTCCGATCCACCCTGGCGCTATCTGCGCCGCGTTCGCGACATGCCTGGCAGCAGGCCGGCGATCGCGCCCGCGCCAGCTCGCCTCACCGCGCGGCCGCGCACACGGGGAGCACAACGCGCTTCATCCCACTCGCGAGCCATGCGCTGGCCACTCACTGCGCAACTCGGTGTTCGCACCGTTCGCGCGCTGGCCTAGTTCAGCCGCGCCCCGGTGTCGCTCTCGAACAGGTGCAGCCGGTCGCGGCGCAGGCGGAGGCCGATGGTCGCGCCCTCGGCGAGCTCCACCTCCGGAGGCGTCACCAGGCAGAAGTCTCGCCCGAGCGAGCCGGCCCCGGCGCCATCGCCGCCATCGCTGTCGCCGCCGCCGCCTCGGCCACCACCGTCGGAGTCGCGCTCGCCGAGCTCGAGATGGGCGAGCACCTCGGAGCCGAGCGGCTCGATGACGTCGACCCGCGCGACCAGGTCGGCCTGCTCGACCGCAACGACCTCCATGTCCTGCGGCCGGATGCCCAGCTGGGCACGGCGGCGCTCGGCTCCCCCGTCCAGCGCGGGCGGCCGATCGGTCGAGAGGTGAAGCAGCGCGCTCTCGATGCGCAGTGTGTCCCCCTCGCGCCGGAGCTCGCAGTCGAGGAAGTTCATGGCCGGGCTGCCCACGAAGCCGGCCACGAAGGCATTGACCGGGCGGCGATACACCTCGAGCGGCGGCGCGCACTGCTGCAGCCGGCCCTCGTGCATCACGGCGATCCGCTCACCCAGGGTCATCGCCTCCTCCTGATCGTGGGTGACGTAGATCATCGTCGCGCCCAGCCGACGGTGGAGGCGCGCCAGCTCGGCCCGCGTCTGCACGCGCAGCTTGGCGTCGAGGTTGCTGAGCGGCTCGTCGAACAGGAACGCCTGCGGCTCGCGCACGATGGCGCGGCCCAGCGCCACCCGCTGGCGCTGCCCGCCCGACAGCTGACCCGGCTTGCGGTCGAGCAGCGCGTCGAGCGCGAGCGCGCGCGACACCTCGCGGATGCGGCGCTCGATGTCGGTCGCGGCCGTCTTGCGCAGCTCGAGGGCGAAGGCCAGGTTCTGGCGCACGGTCTTGTTGGGGTAGAGCGCGTAGCTCTGGAACACCATCGCGATGTCGCGGTCCTGCACCCGCACGTGGGTCACGTCGCGCTCGCCGATCCAGATGCGCCCCTGGGTCGGCGTCTCGAGCCCGGCCACCATGCGCAGGGTCGTGCTCTTGCCGCACCCCGACGCGCCCACCAGCACCATGAACTCACCGTCGCGGATGTCGATGTCGACGCCCTTGGCCGCGACGTACCCGTTCGGGTAGGTCTTGTGAACGTCCTCGATGCGGATACGGGCCATACGTCACCCCCGCGGGGCGAGGGCACGATAGCGCGCCCGGTTCCGCGCCCGCAACGCCGCGCCGCCGCTCGATCGCTCTATTCCCGATCGAGGCGGAGCTCGCCCGCGGTCCAGGCGACCGCGAGGTCGGCCCGGCGCACGCGGTCCCAGCCGAACCCGGCGACCAGCGACGACGCGCTGCGCGGCCGGGGCGATGCGACCAGCCCCGCCGCACACGCGAGCAGGCCGACCAGCGCCTCGGCGCTGTAGCGTGCGCGCAGCTGCCGCGCCGGCGCCGAGCCGTGCAGCTTGGCCAGCTTCTCGCCGCCCCCGTCGAGCAAGAGGAAGTGGTGGCGATAGCCGGGCCGCGCCAGGCCGAGCAAGTCCTGGAGCAGGATGTGCGTCGCGGTCGACGGGGCGATGTCGCGCCCGCGGATCACGCGGGTCACGGCCGCGTCGCCGTCGTCCACCACCACCGCGAGGTGATAGGCCAGCACGCCGTCGCGCCGCACCAGCACCGGGTCGCCCATGTCGATGGCGGGGCACTGCGACAGATCGAGGCCGCCCTCGTCCACCAGCTGGACGCGCCGCTCGGGCAGGGCCATGCGCACCGGGTCGCGCGCGGCGCGCCAGCCGCCGGGCGGCAGCCGCCGCGTGCGGCAGCGGTTGTCGTACGCCCAGCCGCCGTCGGGAGCCCGCCGCCCGGACGCGGCGCGGGCGGACCGGCTGCAGCGGCAGGGATAGAGCAGGCCGGCCGACTCCAGCCGATCGAGCGCGCCCTCGTGCAGCGCCCGCCGCCGCGACTGCACGTGCAGCTCGTCCCAGTCGATGCCGAGCCATGCGAAATCGGACAGCAGGCCGTCGGCGAAGCCCGGGCGCTCGCGGGTGTGGTCGAGGTCCTCGAGCCGCATGAGGAAGCGGTCGCCGCGGCTGCGCGCGTCGAGCCAGGCCAGGAGGCCGGACAGGAGCGTGCCCGGGTGCGCCTCGCCCGTCACCGAGGGCGCGAAGCGAGAGCAGCCAGCCATGACGACATGGTACCCGGGTCGAGCCCTACACGGCGCGCGCCTCGCCGATCGCGCGCCGGCGGAGCGCGATCAGCTCCGACGTGGACGGCACCCGCGCGCGCGGGCCGGTCGGCTGGCAGCCGCGGCGCTCGAACGCGCGCCGGTAGTCGGCGAACCGCCCCCCGGCCCGCTGGGCGTCGAGCACGGCCAGGCCGGCCGCCGCGTCGCCCTGGGCCAGCATGTACTCCACCCAGGCCCAGCGGGCCGAGGTCGGGCGCACCGCCGCGGTGCCGCGCAGCCCGCGGCGCAGGCGATCGAGCCGCGCCTCCACGACGGCGATGCCGGCGAACGGCTCGCCGTCGAGCGGGGTGTGGCGCTTGGCCACGAACGGGGCCACGCCCCAGGCGATGCGCGGGTGGATGCGCACGAGCTCGCGCGAGAACGCGACCAGCTCGTCGATGTCCTCGTCGGTCTCGCCCGGCAGGCCGACCATCATGTAGTACTTCACCGTGCGCAGGCCATGTCGCCGCGCCAGCTCTGCCGTGCGCACCAGGTGCTCCTCGCGCGTGCGGCGCTCGATCGCGTCGCGCAGCCGCTGACTCGCCCCGTCGGCGGCGGTGGTGAGCGTGCGGTAGCCGCCGCGCGCGAGCAGCGCGACCAGCTCGTCGTCCAGCTTGTCGGCGCGCAGGGACGAGATGCCGATCTCGCGCCCGCCGTCGACCACGCGCCGCACGATCTCGGCGATGCGCGGGTGGTCGGTGACCGCGGCGCCGACCAGGCCGACCCGGCGCGCCTCGGCCGGGATGCCGCCCACGATCTCGTCGGGCGGCACCACTCGCATCCCGCCGTTGGTCGACCGCCGCATCACGCAGTAGGTGCAACCGCGCGAGCAGCCGCGCGCCGCCTCGGTCATGAACATCGACGCCAGCTCGGCATGCGGCGTGAGGATCTGCGAGCGCGCCGGCAGCAGCTGGTCGGGCGCGGCCATGACCGTCGGCACGTCCTCGCCGTCGCGCGAGGGCACGTAGAAGCCGGGCCGACCCGCCAGCGCCGCGATCGCGTCGTCGCGCCGCCCCCCCGCGGCCCGCACGGCCTCGGCCAGCTCGAGCGCCGTCTCCTCCGCCTCACCGACCGCGATGACGTCGCAGAACGGGCCCAGCGGCACCGGGTTGGAGAAGGTGAGCGGCCCGCCGGCGGCGATCACCGGGTGCTCCGGTCCGCGCTCCGCCGCCAGCGCCGGGATCCCGGCCAGCTCGAGGCAGCGGGCCAGCCCGGCCAGCTCGAGCTCGTAGGCCACCGAGAAGGCGATGAGCGGATAGCCGCCGACCGGCTGCTCGCGCTCGAGGGTGCACAGCGGCCCGGCGGCGCCCGCGTCGTCGGGCAGCATCGCGCGATCGGCGGCGATGCCGGGCGCGGCGTTGAGCCGCCGGTACGTGGTCTGGTAGCCGAGCGACGACATGGCCGCGCGGTACGGGCTCGGGTAGACCAGCGCCAGCCGGAACTCCGCCTCCTTGCGGATGGTCCCGATCTCCGCCGCCAGGTAGTGACGGCCGCTGTCTCTGCTCCGGGGCACGGCGCGCAACCCTAGCGTGCGCGGGCGCCGGCTGCCATTACAATAGGTGGGTGCGGATGCTCCACGCCCGCCCGCGCGCCCTCGGCTGGCTCCTCGCGACGGCCTCGCTCCTGTGGCCCGCTCAGGCCGCGCCGGCGCCGGCGCCGCGTGCGTCCGAGGCCGCGAAGCCGGGCGCGCGCCGACCCGGCAAGGTCGTGCGGGTCGAGCGCCCGCGCCTGCGCGCCGCCGAGCGCATCCGCGTCTGCCCGCTCACCAACCCCGACGCGCGCCGCATGACCTGCTTCGGCGGGCCCGCGCCCGAGCCGGGGGCGCGCTTCGCCCTGGTCGACGACGTCGGCGTGCGCGGGCACGGCATCGCGGTCCGCTCGCAGCCGTCGGGGCAGGACTACTGCAAGATCGGTAGCGCGCACGAGGTGGAGCTCACCTACGAGGAGCCGAACGGCCTCGATCCGCGCCCCACCACCGGCTTCCCCTTCACGCTGGCGGTCCAGGGCGTGGCCCTCGAGGAGGGCGCGCGCGTCATGCTGGACCAGCAGCTGCGCCCGAGCGGGCGCGACGTCGAGCAGGTGTGGATGGCGGTCGACCGCGACGGCGACGGCGACGCCGACCTGGCGGTCACCGCGTTCGAGTGCAGCGACCAGGTGCGCGACCTGCCCATCGCGCCCTCCGGCCAGCGCGTGTCGCCCTACTGCCTCGACTACTGGCTGCGCGACGAGATCGAGTGGAGCAAGGTCGAGCGCTACGTGTTCTTCAACTGCCTGTGACGGTGCCCGGCGCGCACGAGCTGGTGTTAGATCGCCGCGTGACCGCTCCGCTCCGCTACCGCCTGTCCGTCCCGCGCCCCGAGAGCCACCTGGTCGAGGTCGAGCTCCGGGTCGCGCCGCCGCCGGACGCGCCGCTCCGGCTCGAGATGCCGGCCTGGTGCCCCGGCTCCTATCTCATCCGCGACTACGCCCGCCACGTGCGCGACCTGGAGGCGCGCGACGTCGAGTCGGGCCGGGCGCTACCGGCGCGGCAGGTGTCGAAGCGCGAGTGGGAGGTGGACGCCGCCGGCGGCGGTGACGTGGCGGTGCGCTACCGCGTCTACGGCCACGAGCTCACCGTGCGCACCAACCACGTCGACGCCGGCCACGCCTTCCTGCACGGGCCGGCGCTCTATCTCTTCCCCGGCGACGCGCGCGACGCGGCCTGCGAGGTCGAGATCGAGCCGCCGCCCGGCTGGCCGGTGGTCACCGCGCTGGAGCCGGCCGGCGCCGGCCGCTACCGCGCCGACGACGTCGACCAGCTGCTCGACTGCCCCATCCACATCGGCCCGGTCGAGCTGCGCGAGCTCGAGGCCGGCGGCCGCCCGGTGGCGCTGGCGGTGTGGGGCGGCTTCGCGCCGAGCGCCAGTTTCGGGCTCGACGCGCTCACCCGCGATCTGGCCGCCGTGGTGGACGCGCACGCCGCTCGCCTGGGCCCGCTGCCGTGCGACCGCTACACCTTCCTGCTCATGCTGTCGCCGGGCGCCTACGGCGGGCTCGAGCACGCCAGCTCGTCGGCCAACCTCAACCACCCGCACGCCTTCGCCAGCGCGCGCAGCTATTACGAGCTCATCGAGCTCCTGTCGCACGAGCTGTTCCACGTGTGGAACGGCAAGCGCCTGCGCCCGCGCGGGTTCGACCGCTTCGACTACGGACGCGAGAACTACACCCGCTGCCTGTGGATGGTCGAGGGCGTGACGAGCTACTACGATCGCTGGACGGCGCGCCGCGCCGGCGTGGTTCCCCTCAACCATTACTTGAGCAAGCTGGCCGAGGAATGGGGGCGCCTGCTGGCCATCCCCGGCCGCCTGCGCCACAGCCTGGAGGACGCGTCGTTCAACGCCTGGGTCAAGCTGTACAAGCCGGACGAGTCGAACCTCAACACGACGGTGTCCTACTACCTCAAGGGCGGGCTGGTCATGTGCGCGCTCGACCTCGAGCTGCGGCGCCGCTCCGACGGCGAGGTGGACCTCGATCGCGTGCTGGTCCACATGTGGCGCGAGTTCGGCGCGGCCGGGCGGGGATACCCGGAGGACCTGCAGCCGATCTTCGAGCAGGCGACCGGGCTCGATCTGGGCGACTTCTTCGCCCGCTTCATCCGCGGGCGCGAAGATCCGGATCTGCCCGGCGCGCTCGCCACGGTGGGGCTGGAGCTGCGCCCGGGCTGGGAGCGGCCTGGCCAGGAGGACAGCGCGCCGCCGCCGGCGTGGCTCGGCGTCACCATGCAGGGCAGCGGCCGCACCGTCGGCGGCGTGCTCGACGGCGGCCCGGCCGAGCGCGGCGGGCTCAGCCCGGGCGACGAGATCATCGCGCTCGACCGCTACCAGGTGGGCGGCGAGGGCGACCTGCGCCAGCGCCTGGCCGGGCGCGCGGCCGGCCAGCCCGTCGAGCTGACGCTGTTCCGCCGCGGGCGGCTCGAGGTGTGCGAGGTGGTGCCGGAGCCCGCACCGCCCACCCGCATCGAGGTGGTGGCGTCCGCCGCGGCCGGCGCAGGCGAGCACCAGCGGTTCGCCGACTGGCTGGGCGCGCCCCACCCCGGCGAGGGGGTGGTGGCCACCGCACCGGTGCCCGGCACATTGTAGGATTCGCCCATCATGCGGCGCGCGAGTCTGTTCCCGCTCCTCCTGGTGCTCGCGACGGTGTCCGGCTGCGACAAGGGCGGCGACAAGCGCGGCATGCCGTCGTCGCAGTCGTGGAAGCCGCCGGCCCCGCAGGCGAGCGAGGTCGACCAGACCGGCGGCGCGGTCGGCCGGTCCCGCGGCGGCAGCCACGGCGCCGGCGAGGGCGACGACCAGGGCGCCGGCGCCGGCGCGGCCCCGGACGACGAGGGCGGAGTCGACCCGCACGCCGGCATGCAGCAGGACGGCGGCGTCGACCCGCACGCCGGACTCGACATGAGCGGCGGCGAGGCGGAGGGCGAGGCGGCCGGCGGCGAGGAGGATCCGAAGATGGCCTCGATCGAGTCGCCCGATCCGGACCGGCCGATCGACGCGAACAAGTACCTGCGCGGCACCATCCGCGCCGACGCCAAGGTGGCGGCCGGCATCCGGCCGGGGGCGGTGCTGTTCCTCAGCGCGTGGCCGATCGACCCGGCCAGCGGCGAGGTGACCGGATCGCCGGTTGCGGTGGCGCGCCTCGACGTGAGCCGGCTGCCCATGCCGTTCGAGCTCAGCGAGCGCGACGCCATGGCGGCCGGCACCCGGTTCGAGGGGGACGTGCTCATCAGCGCGCGCATCGACGGCGACGCCGAGGCCCGCACCAAGGAGCCGGGCGACGTCGAGGGCCAGCTGCGCGCCCACGTCCCGGCCAAGGGGCTCGACCTGGTGCTGGACAGCCTGCTCCGCTGAGGGGAGCGGTCGCTCGCTCGCTCGCTCAGCGCGCCAGGAGCTCGATCAGCCGATCGATGAGCGGGGCCTGATCCGGGTGAAGCATCTCGCGCGCCCGCGCCAGCGGCACGAACTCCGCGCGGTCGACCTCCCACGAGGCGCAGCGCGGCGCCGCGTCGCCGGGCGCCGGCCCAGCGAAGCCGACGACCTCCTTGCGGCTCTTCGTGTAGCGCACGCGGCCGAGCTCCTCGAGCGCGCCGGCCTCGACGCCGGTCTCCTCGCGCGTCTCGCGCCGCGCCGCCTCCTCCTCGCTCTCACCCGGCTCGGGCAGCCCCTTCGGCATGCTCCACGGCGCGCGCCGGTTGTACGCCCCCGATGGGTGAACGATCAGGACCTCCCACGCGTCGGGCTCGCCGTCGCCGCCGCGCGCGGCGAGCTCCGCCTTGCGGTAGAGCAGGGTGCCGGCCGAGAGCTTCAAGCGATCTATTGTACGGCCTCTCGTGCGGGTGCTACCGTGATCGACACGGGAGGGCTGCGTTGCCGGACTCTGCGCGCCAGAAGTGGTTCGCCCACATGCTCAGCGTCGGGATGGAGGAGAAGCTCCTCTCGCCCGCCCAGCTGGTCGGCTTTCTGACCCCGGAGGTGCTGGCTCATCACCTGCCTCCGGACGTGATGAGCCGGCTGCTCGCGTCGTCGCTGGCCGCCGGCCAGATGACGCCGGACCGCCTGTTCGAGACGCTGACGCCGGACGTGCTGGTCGACAGCATCCCGCTCGAGGTCCTGTGGCGCGGCATCGACGCCGGCGCCGAGCGCGCCGGGATCGCCGGCGAGGTCGTGCGACCGTGAGCCCACCCCGCCGCTTCCTGCTCGAGGTGCTGCGCCGCGGTCTCGAGCTCGACGTCGTGGCCCCCGACGACGTGCTGGAGCACGTCACGCCGGCGGTGCTCGCGCATCACCTGCCGATCGCGCTCAAGGCCAAGCTCTTGCAGGCCAGCCTCAGCGCCGAGCGCATGACGCCGAACCTGGTGGTCGAGGTGGTCGGGGTCGAGGCGCTGGCCGAGCACGTGCCGATGCCGATCCTGTGGGCCTGCGTCCGCGTGTGCGCCGCGCGCCAGCTGCGCAGCCAGGTCGACGACGGTCTGGGCGCGGCCCTCGGCATCTCCGCCGCCGCGAGCGGCGGCCCGACCGTGCCGGGCCAGACGCAGGAGATTCCGGAGGCGGCCGGCCTCTACGACGACCTCCAGCTCAAGCCGCCGCGGGCCGCGCGGCCGTCGCTGCGGCCCGGCTCCACGCCGCCGCGCATCTCGACCCTGTCGCCGCGCAGCCAGGTGGTTCGCCGCGCGGCCGACGCCACGGCCCAGGCGGCGGCCAGCGCCCTGTTCGAGCCGGGCCGAGCCGAGGACTCGCCCGACTTCGAGATCGTCGAGGAGACCGAGGTGCCGAGCCGGCCGCGCGCCAGCCGCGCCCTCGACGACGAGACGCGCCCGGGCACCAAGCCCTAGCCCGACTCCGTATTCGCGCGGCGAGCCCGTCGGCGCCGCGCCCGGTCAGCCGCGCAGCAGGCGCTCGGCCTTGCTCGCCCGGCTGGCGCTGACCAGGTAGCCGCCGTCGGGGTCGCGCACGAACTTGGTCAGGCCCGGGTGCTCGCTCTCGAGCTGCTCGAACAGCTGGCGCTTCTCCTCGGCGCGCAGGCCGGCGCGGCTGTCGCGGGCGAGGTCGGCGCTGCGCACCAGCGCCTCCTGCACCAGCTTGCGCAGGTCGGCCGGCTCGAACGGCTTGTTGAGGTAGCGGTGCACCTCGCCCTGGTTGATGGCGCTCATGGCCGAGTCGAAGCTGGTGCGCCCGGTCAGCAGCATGCGCACGACGTTGGGGAAGGCGACCCGGACCTGGGCCATGAGCTCGAGCCCGGTCATCTGCGGCATGTCGATGTCGGAGATGAGCACCGAGATCGACTGCTCGCCCAGGATGCTCAGCACCTCGGTCGCGTCCTCGGTCAGGATGACCGTGACGCCGAGCGGCGCCAGCGCGCGCCGTAGCGCGGTCAGGATGTCCGGATCGTCGTCTACCGCCAGGATCGCCGTCATCGTCTTCTCACCTCGGGAGCCAGCGGCGCCAGCCGCGGCGGGCCATCATGATCTCCACCCGCTCGATCGCCGCGCACAGCTCGGTCGCGCTCGAGAAGCGGTCGTCCGGCTGCTTGGCCATGCAGCGGTGGACGATGCGGGTCAGCTCCTCCGGCAGCTCGCCGTGCGGGCTGTCGATGCGCGGGATCTCTGCCTGCAGGTGCTGCAGGGCGATGTCGCGCGCGCTGGGCCCGTCGAACGGCGGGCTCCCGGTCAGGAGCTCGAACAGGATGATGCCGACCGAGTAGATGTCGGACCGCGAGTCGCCCGGGCGGCCGCGCAGCTGCTCCGGCGAGATGTAGTGCGGCGTGCCGATCACCACCCCCGGCGGGCCGTCGCTGATCTCGCCGTCGTGCTCGGGCGTGATGGCGGAGCCGAAGTCCACCAGCACGACCCGCTCGGTCTCGCCGTCCGGCAGCACGAACACGTTGGCCGGGGTGAGGTCGCGGTGCACCACCCCGCAGGAGTGAGCCGCGGCCAGCGCCTGGCAGACCTGGTGCAGGATGCGGAGCGCGCGCAGCGGCTCGATCGCGCTCAGCGCGCCGGCCTCGGCGGCCAGCTCGTGCAGCGCCCGGCCGTTCAGGAGCTCCATGACCAGGTAGGGCCGCCCGTCGCGCAGGGCGCCGAAGTCGGTGACGTCGACGATGCCCGGGTGGCGCACGCGCGCGGCCGCCCGCGCCTCGCGCACGAACCGGCGCGAGCTGGATCGGTCGCGGGTCAGGACCGCGCTGGCCAGCACCTTCATGGCGAAGCGCTTGCCCAGCACCGAGTGCTCGACCTCGTACACGATGCCCATGCCGCCCCGCCCGATCTGGCGCGCGATCTGGTAAGTGCCGATGCGGGTGCCGGGTGCGAACTCCTCGCTCAGCTGGCCGTCGAGCACGACCGCGTTGCCGGCCACCTGGGTCACCCGCTCCTCGAGGGAGCGCAGCTCGCCCGACAGGCCGGAATCGGTCACCCGGGTGGTGACGACCACCTCGCTGACCCGCTCGCCCTGGCGGATGCGCGCCGTGCCGGCGGCCGAGCCCCCGCTCAGAAGGTCGATCTCGCACAGCAGGGCCAGGCGGGCCAGCACCGCGTCACCCAGCCCGTCGCGCAGGCTGAACCCGTCGAGCCCGCCGCTGCGGGTCTCGATGGCCACCTCGTGCACCCCGTCCGCCTTCGGCTCCAGCCAGGCGCAGACGGCGGCCTGGCGCAGGATGAGCTCGAGCAGGTAGTCGGCGACGTCGATGGCGTCGACACCGGGAGCGCGCTCGCTCAGGCCGTCCAGCGCGCCGGCGGCGTGGGAAGAGGAGGTCATCGCCATCCGAGTTCGGCCGCAGCGCACGACGGCTTTAGCCGGAAACCGCCGCGGGTGAGATCGGCCGCGCCCCCGCCCCGGCCGCGACACCCTCGCGCGGTGCTCAGACTCCCATTCCATGGCTCGCCGCGGGGCTCATCGGTTTCGGCGTCGCTTCCTCTTGCTGCACGCGATCCGCCCGGCAACACTTACGGTTGGGCTCAGGAAGCGGGGGAGGGGTGGACCTGTCGTCCATGGTGTCCAAGGTTGCGTCCGATGAGGTCGTGCGGGTTCTGGCGCTCGACGACGACATCACGGTCTTGCGGCCGCTCAAGCGGCTGCTGGCCACACGCGGCTTCGAGGTGACCCTGTTCACCATGCGCGACGAGGCCATCGCGATCCTGCGCACCGATCCGGACGGTTACGACGTGTTCCTGCTCGACCGCTTCCTGGGGCCGGGCATCGACGGGCTCGATGTCCTGGTCGAGGCGCGCCAGATCGCGCCCGACCTCCCGGTCGTGATGCTGTCGGGCGACGACAGCGGCGTGACCGCGTCGGCCGCGCTCAAGGCCGGCGCCTTCTACTACCTGTCCAAGCCGGTCGAGGACGTGGAGGTGGTCTCGCTCACGCTGCTGCGCGCCAGCCACTACGGCCGGCTGCAGCGGCGCGCGCGCACGCTCGAGAAGCAGGTCGAGCTGTCCGACAAGTTCGAGCTCCTGGTCGGCGCCTCGCCGGCCATCCGCGAGGTGTTCGCCACCGTGGCCAAGGTGGCGGAGACCGACGTCAGCGTGCTCATCCACGGCGAGAGCGGGACCGGCAAGGAGCTGACCGCGCGCGCCATCCACACGCGCAGCGCCCGGGCGCGCGGCGCCTTCATCGCGCTCAACTGCGGCGCCATCCCCGAGACGCTCATCGACAGCGAGCTCTTCGGTCATGCGCGCGGCGCCTTCACAGGTGCCACCGAGGCGCGGTCCGGCGTGTTCAGCGAGGCGCACGGCGGGACCGTGTTGCTCGACGAGATCGGCGAGATCCCGCTCACCGTGCAGCAGCGGCTCCTGCGGGTGCTGCAGGAGCACGAGGTGCGACCCGTCGGGGGGACCGGATCGCGCAAGGTCGACGTCCGGGTCATCGCCGCCACCAACGTCGACCTCGAGGAGATGGTGCGGCAGCAGCGGTTCCGCGCCGACCTCTACTATCGCCTGCACGTGGTCGCGATCCGGTTGCCGCCCCTGCGCGAGCGGATGGACGACCTGCCGCTCATCGCGGTGCACCTCCTCGAGAAGCACGCGGCCAAGATGAAGCGACCGGTGCCGCACTTCTCGCAGCCGGCGGTCGAGGCCATGCTGAGCTACGACTGGCCGGGCAACGTGCGCGAGCTCGAGAACGTCATCCAGCGCGCGCTGGCGCTGACCTCGTCGGCCGAGATCGGGCTCGAGGCGCTTCCGCCGCGGATGGCCCAGGGCGCCCCGTCCGACGCGCCGCTCGCGCCCCCGAACGGGGTGGGCCGGGGCGCGGCGGAGCACGCTCCCGAGCCCGCGCAGCGCGCCGCCGCCGGCGCGCTCGACGCGCCGGGACCGTGGTCGGACGACCAGACGTTCCGCAGGGCGCGCGAGATCGCGCTGACCGAGTTCGAGCGTCGCTACTTCACGCGCCTGCTTCGCCGCACCGAGGGCAACCTGTCCGAGGCGGCGCGCCTGGCCGGACTCGATCGCTCGAACCTGCGCCGCGCGCTGGCGCGGCTCGGCATGCGCCCCGAGGACTGGCGCGGAACCCACCCGCGCTGACCCGCCCCCCTTCGAGGGTGGGTCGCGGCCGCTCCGGGGGTCAATCGCATGGTGCGTCGGTGACCCCCGCGAGATGTCGAGTCCGCATGCCCCGCGCGGGATCTCGCGCAGCACAATGACTCGTTTCGACAGGACGTCGAGCGCGCACCGACCCAGACCCCTGGTGGCGCGAGAGGCGCGCGGAGCTTGGACCGGTTTTCGCAACTGGTTCCGTCGGTATGCTGGCGCACGCTTTCCTTACAGACGACCTCACCCAGCTCGACTCGATCGGTACCGAGTCTCACGAAGCGCGCCGGCCGGATCCGTTCGCCCGCATGCGCTCCGCGCTGGTCACCGAGAACATCCAGATGGCCCGGCGCATCGCCGCCGTGCTGGCGCGGAGGCTGCCGCCCGGCCTCGCCGACGACGTGCAGTCGGCCGCGCTGCTCGGGCTGGTCGAGGCCGCCCGGCGCTTCCACCCGGGGCGCGGCGACAGCTTCCCCGCCTTCGCCGCCAAGCGCGTGCGCGGCGCGGTGCTCGACGAGCTGCGGCGCGGCGACATGCTGCCGCGGCGCGCGCGCCAGGCGGCCCGCCGGGTCCGCGAGGCGGTGCGCTGCCTCGAGCACACGCTGGGCCGGGTGCCGCGCGACGAGGAGATCGCCGCCCACATCGGCGTCGACGTCGAGCACTACCGCGACAAGCTGGCCGGCCTGGGCGCGGTCGAGATGGTGAGCCTCGACCGCGTGGTCGGCGGCTCGCAGGAGCCCGGCTCCGACCCCGAGCAGAACGCGATGCGCGCCGCGGTGATGGAGAAGCTGGGCCGCGCCCGCGAGCGGCTCGATCCGCGCGAGGCCCGCATCCTCACGATGTACTACGAGGAGCAGATGACCCTGGCCGAGATCGGGCGCCTGCTCGGAGTGACCGAGTCGCGCGTGTGCCAGCTGCACACCCGGGCGCTGCGCCGCCTGCGCGAGGAGATGGATCCGGCGCGCGGGCGCGGCGCGACCGAGCGTCCGCAGCGCAAGCGCCGGGCCGCGCTGGCGGCAGAAGTGTGAAGCAGATGGCGTCGGAAGCGCGGGCAGGCGGCGCGGAGCCACCGGTCTCGACGACGACCGGCATCCGGCGCCTCACCACCGAGCTGACCCGCGAGCTGGGCATCGGCAGCATCCTCCTGGTCGAGGACGACGAGCCGCTGCGCAAGATCATCGCCCGCGCCCTGCGCGCGCGCGGCTACAACGTGGTGGAGGCGGGCACGGTCGCGCAGGGCAAGGAGGCGCTGCGCGCCGCGCCGCCCGATCTGCTCATCAGCGACCTCAACCTGCCCGACGGCAACGGCGTCGAGGTGGTGCGCGAGTGCAAGGCGCTCGACGCGCTCCGCCCGGTGCTGGTGATGAGCGGCACGCAGGAGCAGGACGAGCGCATCCAGGCGTTCGACGCCGGCGCCGACGACGTGGTCAGCAAGCCGGTCTACATGCAGGAGCTCAAGAAGCGGGTCGAGGTCCACGACCGCGCGATGCGGACCACGGCCGCCCTGCAGCAGGCGCTGCGCCAGGTCGACAACGAGCGCATGTACGCCGCCGAGGCGGTCGCGCTCCTGGCCCACGATCTCAACAACGGGCTCACCGTCGCGGTGTCCAACCTCGACTACCTGGCCGACGTCGAGGCGGCCAGCAAGAACGCCGAGAAGGTGGACGCCATCGGCACCACCCGGCGGGCGCTGCGCCGCATGGCGACCCTGGTCAAGAACTTCGTCGACATCGCGCGCTCCGAGGACGGCGAGCTCAAGCCGGCCCGCGTGCAGACCAACGCGGCCGAGTTCCTGCGCACCCTGGCCGGCATCCACCGGCCGCGCTCGGCGCCCATCCAGGTGACCTGCCCGCCCGAGCTGGAGGCGTGGATCGATCCCATCCTGCTCGAGCGGGTCATCCACAACCTGCTCATCAACGCCACCCGCTACGTCGACCGCAAGGGCCACGTGGCCATGACCGGCGAGATCGTCGACGGCGAGGCGTCGCCGGTGCTCGTCATCCGCATCATGAACACCGGGCCGGTCATCACGCCCGAGCTGCGGGCCGGCCTGTTCGCCAAGTACCGCAAGGGCACCGATCGCAAGTCGCAGTCCGGCATGGGCCTGTACTTCTGCCGGCTGGCCTGCGAGGCGCACGGCGGCAGCATCGCCGTGGTCGACGTGCCCGACTACCAGACCTGCTTCGAGATCCGTCTGCCCAGCCGGCGGCCGCAAGTCGAGGCGACGGCCGTGCGGCCGGCCTGAATCGCGGCATCGTCAGGGCGGCGCAGCCTCGAGCGCCCCGAGGTCGGGGGCCGGGCCGCGCGGGCGCGGCTGCCCGCGCAGATCGGCGTCGCCGGAGCCGGCCATGGCCGCGCCGCGGTCGCGCGCCGGCGAGCCGCGCGCGGGCGAGAAGTCGCAGCCCGGCGCCGCGAACAGCGCATCGGCGGTGGCGGCGAGCGAGTGGCGGTCCTCGCCGCGGGCGCGCCAGGCCTCGAGATCGATGACGGCGCTCGAGTCGGGCGGCCCGGCGCTCGTCGGGACGGCGCGGAGGTCGATCGCGCCCGGGCGGGAGAAGGCGTTGTGGTCGCTGTCGAGGTCGGCCGCGTCCTGATCGCTTCCCAGCCGGATGGCCGGCCCGCGCGGGTCGGCGTGGTAGAGGATGTTGTTGCGCACCTGGTTGCGGCCGACCGCGTGGCGGATGAGGAGCGCCGCGCGCGCCCCGGGCGGCTGCACCACCGTGTTGTGGACGATGACCATGCCGCGCGGGCCCTGGCGCCCGTCGCCGTCGTCCTGGCTCATGTCGGGCACGCCGTCGGCGTCGCCGTAGCACACGATGCCGCTGGCCGTGTTGGCGAACAGGAGGTTGTTGCGGACCAGCGAGTCCTGCACGCCGTCGAGGTTGATGGCGGCGCCGCCGCCGCGGCCGTTCCCGGAGATGACGTTCCCCTCGACCACCGCGCCGGTCGTGATGCCGTCGACCACACCGGGGTAGAGGTGGTCCGGGTCCTTCACGGTCCAGTCGGCGTTGATCTGGATGCCGCAGGCCCGGTTGTCGTGCACCCAGTTGCGGCGGATGATCGGGCGGTCGCCGCTGTTCGACGCGTAGATGCCGTGCTCGTGGACGCTGCGCGCGGCCTCGTTGTGCTCGACCACCAGGTCGTCGACGAAGCCGGAGAAGATGCCCCAGCGCCCGTTGTCGGCGAACACGCCGTTGCGCACGGTCACCTGGCGGCTGTTCTCGACCGCCAGCCCCGCGCGAGCCGCGCCGGTGGCACCGAGGCCGTCCAGCACCACGTACGCCGCGCGCTCGATCAGGATCGCATCGCGGCACGAGCGGTCGCGGCGGCCGCACCCGGGCTGGCCGCGCACCGTCGCGCCCGGCGCGCGGGCGTAGAGAGTGATGGGCGCGCCGGCGCGCCCCGCCGCGCTCATCGTGAAGCGGTCGTAGTCGCCGGGCTCGATGACGAGCGTGTCTCCGGCCGCGAGCCGCGACACGGCCCGCGCGATCTGGCGGCACGGCGCCCCGGCGCTGCAGTCGGCCGCGTCGCTGCCGGCCGGCGCGACGTGGAGCACGCGCCCGCGGCCGCCTGGTGGAGCGCGGCGCGCGAGGTCGACGGGACCGGCGCCGAGGCGATCGGGAGCCTCGCACCGCCCCGCGCGCGTGTCCGGTCCGGCGCGGCAGCCGGTCGCGGCCAGGACGGCCGCCATCGCGACCGCGCGGCCGGGCCGTCGCGGCCCGTCGGACGACACCGGGCGCTAGCTCCGATCCAGGCTCGCGAAGCCGGCCCCCCGGGCGACCAGCTCCTCGAGGAGCGGGGAGGGCGTGAGCCACTTCTCGCCGGTGACCGCGCTGAAGCGCCTGATCTTCTCGAGCGCGGCCGGCAAACCGACCTCGTGCTCGGCCCAGTACATCGGCCCGCCGCGGTAGGCGGGGAAGCCGTAGCCGTAGATGTAGACCACGTCGATGTCGCTCGCGCGGTAGGCGATCTTCTGGCGCAGGA
The DNA here is from genome assembly GCA_035262925.1 of Kofleriaceae bacterium. Taxonomy (GTDB): domain Bacteria; phylum Myxococcota_A; class Polyangia; order Haliangiales; family Haliangiaceae; genus DATFRY01. The sequence goes on from DATFRY010000284.1 coordinate 26,589, forward strand.
GCTCGCAGCCGACGTTGACCAGCGGCAGGAAGCAGCGATCGATGACCTCCTCGCTCGAGACCGCGCGGCGCGCGATGGCGAAGTCGGCCGCCGCCACCTCGTAGAGCTTCGCGGTGATCGCGGAGGGCCGCGGCGTGCGATCGCCGGGCGCGTAGTCGTAGAAGCCGGCGCTGGTCTTCTGCCCCATGCGGCCGGCCTCGACCAGCCGGTCGGGCACGCGCGCGGCGCGGCCGTCGAAGGTGGATGGATCGCGGTCCCGGCGCGACTTGTAGCCGATGTCGAGGCCGGCCAGGTCGCCCATCTGGAAGATGCCCATCGGCATGCCGAACTCGTACAGTGCCCGATCGATCTGCTCGGGCGCCGCGCCCTCCAGGGCGAGCAGCTGGGCCTGCTGGCTGTAGGCCGCCAGCATGCGGTTTCCGATGAAGCCGTCGGCGTTGCCGGCCACCACGCCCACCTTCTTGATCCGCCGCGCCACCGCCAGCGCGGTCAGGAGCGCGTCGGGCGAGGTCGCCGCGCCGCGCACGATCTCCAGGAGCCGCATGACGTTGGCCGGCGAGAAGAAGTGCATGCCGACGACGTCGCCCGGGCGCGACGTCGCCTTCGCGATCTCGTCGATGGAGAGATAGGACGTGTTGGACGCGAGCACCGCGCCGGGCCGGGCCACCTGGTCGAGGCGCCCGAACACCACCCGCTTGACTTCCATCGTCTCGAACACCGCCTCGATGACGAGATCGGCGTCGGCCAGGTCCT
>DATFRY010000285.1:0-4913 GCA_035262925.1 Kofleriaceae bacterium
TTATAATTACCGTGCCCGATCGTGAACCCTCTGAAATAACGAGGACTCCTGTCCGGGGCGCGACGGCCCATGGTCGTCGCACGCGACTTTCCATCGACCGCGGTCGGCACGATGTGGGGAATGCTCACCCCATGGCCTTCATGGGACAGGGAAGCGGCCGCTCGCGCGCCACCGTATACAGATAGGCCATGACCGTCGACCGCAAGAGCTACTCCGCGGGCCACTTCCTGTTCCAGATCGACGGTGGCGGCGATGGGCCGGCCTACCTCAAGTCGGTCACCGGCGGGATGGTCAAGGGCGCCGTGCTGGAGGATCAGGCCGGTCCGGTGTCGACCCAGTTCAAGCACCTGGGCGCGGTCGAGATCGAGCCCATCCAGCTCGAGGTCGGGATGGCCCTGTCGAAGCCGCTGCTCGAGTGGATCCGCGGCTCGTGGCAGCGCCAGTTCTCGCGCCGCAGCGGCTCGATCATCCACGCCGACTTCGACTTCAAGACCAAGCTCGAGCAGTGGTTCAGCGACGCGCTCATCACCGAGACCAAGTTCCCGACGCTGGACGGATCGGCCAAGGAGCCGGCCTATCTCGGCGTGACCCTGCACCCCGAGAACGTCGAGACCAAGAAGGGCGACGGCCACGTCCTGCGCGCCAATCACGGCATGTTCCAGAAGCTCTGGCAGCCGAGCAACTTCCGGCTCGACATCCAGGGCATCGACTGCCGCTACGTCAACAAGATCGACTCGTTCGCCGTCACCCAGAAGGTCAAGCAGCTCTACACCGGCCCCGCCCGCTTCCCCGAGCTGGAGCCGACCGCGGTCGAGTTCAGCAACATCATCGTCTACATGGCCCTCGAGCACGCGTCCGACTTCACGAACTGGTACGACGCCTTCATCATGAAGGGCGCCAAGGACACCAAGCAGGAGCGCGACGGCTTCATCGAGTTCCTCGGCCCCGACACCAGCACGGTGCTCTTCACCGTCAACCTCAACCGGCTCGGCATCCACCGGCTCAGCATCGAGAAGAGCGACGCCAACGCGGAGCAGATCAAGCGCTGCAAGGTCGAGCTCTACGTCGAGAGCATGGACCTCGAGTACGAGGACCGCTGGATGAAGTGAGCGGACGGGCCGCTCGCCAGATCGAGGCTCGCCGGTCGATCGCTCGCCCTCTGGCTCACCCGCGCAGGAGCAGCACGTAGAGGTCGTAGAGGAAGTGCGTGTAGGCCGCGTGGGCGAGCGAGCGGTGATAGAAGATGAGCCCGAACACCGCCCCGGCCAGCGCGCGGTAGACGAACACGCTGGTGTCGAACGGCTCGCCCAGCGGTCCGGCGTGGTGGGCGGCGGAGAAGAGCAGCGCCGACGCGACCAGCGAGATGGTCACCGCGGTGCGGCGGCCGAGCCCGGCCAGCATCAGCGCGGCCGTGCCTCCTCCCATGAGGCCCAGCCGAAACACCAGCTCCTCGTGCACTCCGGCGCCGAGCGACATGACCAGGGCGCGAGTCCGCTCGCCGGCGGCGAGCTGCGTGGGATCGACCGCCGTGCCCGCGGCCGCGAACCCGAGGCCGAGCACGCGCTCCATCAGCACGGCGATGAACGTGCCCATGGTCACCGCGTAGAAGATCGACTCCAGCAGCATCGTGGGGAACACGCGCAGGCGGAACGTGCGCTGTCGCCGGAGATAGAGCAAGAGGCCCAGGAAGCCGACGGCCAGGACCAGGTGGACCAGCAGGAAGCGGTCGCGGTCGTAGCCGACCGCCGCGAACACCCAGCGCGTCACGAAGTCGACGCCGTTCACGGTGGGCGAGAACATCACGCCCACCTCGTAGGCGAGGAACAGCGGAAAGACGAGCAGCAGGCTGGCCGCGAGATCGCCGCGGCCGAAGGGCGAGCGCGCCGCGCCGCGGAGGCCCGGTCCCGGCGCACGGCGCGCGGCCGGCGTGCGCCGCTGCCGCCGCGGGCGCGGAGGCCCGCCGTTGGCGCGCGTGCCGCTCACCGGTGGCTCCTGCGCCTGGCCGGCCGCGCGCGCTTCTTCTTCCGGTCCGGCCGCGCCGCCTCGTGCGTCTCTCTCGGGGGGCGCGAGGCCTCGCGCATGCGCCGGGCCGCCCCGGGGCTGGCCAGGAGCGGCATCGCCGTGGCGACCACCGCGGCGTCCGCGCGGAGGTGATGCGCGACCGCGGCGCGCACGTCGGCGGCGCGCACCGCGCGAAGGAGCGCCGCGTGGCGCTGCGCGTGCTGCGCGCCCGGGCCGAGCGCCTCGTAGAGCGCGAGCAGCGCGGCTGCCAGCGGGGCGCGGCCGAGCGCCGCCTCGCGCTCGCGAGCCAGTCGAGCGGCCGCCTCGTGCACGTCGGCCTCGCTGGCGCCGGGGTCGCGCAGCCGATCGAGCTCCGCGCGCATGGCGGCCAGCGTGGCGGGCACCTCCTCGGGGCGACAGACGCGGTGCACGGCCAGGTACCCGCCGCCGGCGTCGGCGACCAGAGCGGCGCGCGTGCCGCCGAGCAGCGCCGCGGCGACCTCGAGCGCCGCGCGGTCCGGGTGCACGCGGCCGACCGCAGGGAAGCCGATGGCGACGGCGGCGGCGGGCCGCGGACCGGACAGGTGGCGGTAGAGCTCGCGCTGGGTCGCGGGAGGGAGAGCGGGCGGGCGCGAGGCCGGCCTCGCGCGGTCGGCGCGCGCGCGGCCGGCCTGGCCGAAGCGGGCCTCCGCGCGGGCCAGCACGCGCGCCGGGTCGACGTCACCCACCACCGCCAGGGTCATCGCGGCGAGCGGGTAGCCGGCGCGGTAGTGCTCGGCCACCTGCGCGCGCTCGATGTGCTCGAGGGAGGCGATGGTGCCGAGCGCCGACGGCCCGCGCAGCGCGCCATCGAGCAGGTCGAGCGCGGCCCAGGTCGGGCTCTCTCTCCGCTCGACCAGGAGCGCGCGGACTCGCTCGCGCGCGCCGCGCACCGCGTCGGGCGCGAACCACGGGTGGGTCACGCAGTCCGCCATGAGCTCGAGGCCGCGCTCCCAGCCGGCGCGGGTCCACTCGGCCTGGAGGGCGAGCGTGTCGCGACCGGCGACGCCGGCCATGGTGGCGCCGTCGGAGCGGAGCTCGGCGGCGAGCGCGTCTCCGTCGAGGCCGCCGCACCCGCCGGTCCACGCGTCGGCCACGACGTGCTCGATCCCGGCCAGCTCCGGCGTCTCGAGGCGCAGGCCGCCGGCCCACAGCGCCCGCGCCGCGACCAGCGGCGCCGATCGATCGCGCATGACGACCAGCCGCACCCCGCCGGGGAGCACCCGTCTCATCACCTGGGGCGCGGACACCGCCATCGCGTGCGGCGCGGCGAGTGCCATGACCGACAAGAGAGAGAGAAATGCGCCGCTCACCCGACGCGACAGAGTACACCGTCGCCGACTACCGCGCGACGTCCTCCTCGTCTCCACCCGGGCAGCCCACGGACTCCTGCTGCCAGCCCCAGCCCCTGTCGCCACGCAGCTCGCGCGCGCGCGCGGCGCCCAGCACCTCGGCCAGCCGGCGCTCGGTCTCGTCGCCCAGGCCGGCGCGCCGGCGCATGAAGCGCTCGAGCGGCGAGGCGCGAGAGAGGTCGACCGGCGGCGCGACCAGCCCGGCGCGCTCCTGCGCGAGACGCTGGTTGACGCGGCCCTCCTCGTCGGGCGCCGACTTGCCGCGCAGCTCGGAGATCATCGCCTCGGGAGAGAGATCATCGGCGCGCTCTCGGTCGCCGATCGCCTCGATGTAGAGCGCGCGCAGCTCGCTCACCACCTCGCGCTGTAGCTGCTCGAAGACGCGGTTGACCGCCGTCAGCTGGTCGTCGGACAGGCCGGCCGCCTCGACCTGGTCCGCTCCCCACCGGAGCGGGTCGGACCTGTACAGCGGCGGCATGTCCGCTCGCACGCGGCACTCCTTCGCGAAGCGAACCAGGTCCTCCTTGCTCGGATCGAACCAGGGCCGCCCGCTCGGGTCCTTGGCCCCCAGGGCCCCGAGCCCGCTCGGAGCCGGCGCGCCGAGCGCGACGCGACCGCCGCCCTGCAGGCGCGCGCGCAGCTGAGCGATCTCGTCGCGCTGGAGCGCGTCGCGTCGCAGGAGCTCCTCGCGCGACGCGTCGGCGGCGGGCGGCAGCGACGCGCTCGGGCCGCCGGCCATGGCGCTCGCCGCGCCTCCGCGCGCGTCGGCGACCGTCACGCCGCGCTCGCCGGCGGCGGCGATCTGGCCGGCGCCGACCGCGCGCTCCTCGCCGCTCCGGCTGGCGAACAGGACGCTGCCCTCGTACACGGTCACCATCACGGCGGCGCCGATCGCGGCGCCGACCACGCCTTGCCACGGTGTCTTCATCGGCTTCACCTCCACTCGAAAGCAGGTCCCGGTCACCCGCACGCTCCCGTGCGGCGTCTCCACCTCGAAGGTTCCTCCGCGCTCGACCCGGTAGAACACGTCGCCGGCGCTCTGGGCCACGGTCGCGCGGCCGGACTCGATCGCCCAGCTGAGCGCCGCGCCGGCCTCGGCCACCGCCACCGCGCGCTGCCCGATCCGGATCGACTGGCGCGTGGCCGGCGAGGCGCTGCCGGCCATCTGGCCGCCGCCGCCCGAGGGGGCGCGACTCTGCGCCAGGACGAGCGCCGCCGCCGCTGCGACGGCGACGACGACCCAGGGCGCGATGCGGCGCCGCGGGCCGGGCGAGGCCGCGGGCGCCGCGATCGCGGCGGGCCCCGCCTCGTCCGCGAGAGCGCCGCGCCCGGCGCTCACCACGCGATCGGCGAACCCGGCCGGCGGATCCGGCACCGTCCAGGCCTCCAGCCCCTCGCGCTCGCGCGGGCTGAGCGCGTCGCCCTGCCCTTCGTCGCGATCGCGGCTGCCGTCGGTCTCACTCATGGGTGTCGTCCTCGATCGTCGTCGGGCTCGTCGTCGGGCTCGTCGTCGGGCTCGTC
>DATFRY010000286.1:0-9523 GCA_035262925.1 Kofleriaceae bacterium
CGCCGTCGCAGCCGTCGAGGATCGAGGCCAGCTGGAAGAGGAGGCCGCCGACCGCGAGCATCGCGGGGTCCGCGGTGGCGGCCAGGCCCGCGCCGACCAGGCTGATGATGGAGACGACCGTGGTGATGACGTTGGGCCGCACGCCCCAGCGGGCCAGGAAGCGGCTCGTCGCGATCGAGATCGGCCGGTTGATGTGGCGGGCGATGAAGCCGTCGGTCGGCTTGGCCAGCGAGCGCAGGAGGCGCCGCTCCGCCTCGCGGGCCATGTCCGGCGTGTCGACGTCCTGCCACATGCCGGCCATGACGCGCGTCGCGAAGAACGGGCGCTCGGCGGCCATGCGCGTGACGATGTCGGAGACCGAGCGGGCGCCCGTGGCGACCATGGCGCCGACGCGCGCGCCCGAGCCGGCCGGGAAGAAGAAGAGGCCGGCGTCGACGCTGCCGTACGAGGTGAGGCTCTTGCCGATGGCCTGGATGCGGCCGTCGATGGTGCGGAGCTTGGTGGCGTCCTCGAGGTCGAAGACCGCCTCGATCGCGTCGGCCGCCACCTGCGGCGACTCCGGGCGAGCCGCGGCGCGTGACAGGAAGTCGCGCACGAAGGCGGTGTCCATGACGTGGTCCGCCATCGCGACCAGGAAGCCGTCGGCCACGCCGCGCGCGCCGGCGGCGAGCGAGACGCCGTTGCCGGCGTCGAAGTCGGGGCAATCCACCAGCTCGATGGTCAGACCGCTCAGCGACGAGCGGCGGCGAATCTCACCGGCGATGCGCTCGCCGTCGGCGCCCAGCACGACCCGGAAGCGCTCGATCCCGGCCGCGTGCAGGGTGAGGAGCGAGCGCTCGAGCAGGCCGAGACCGGCGACCTTGAGCAGCGGCTTGGGCAACGCGCGGCCGTTGCCGGCCATTCGACTGCCGTGCCCGGCCGCGAGGATGACCGCGGTGCGGGGTGGCCAGCTGGTCGCGACGGGTTGCTCGACCGAGCGGCTGGCGGCTCGACCGGGATGGCTTGCCCTCCTGAGTGCGGGAGCGGGTTCCATACTAGGTATCCTCACCTCGTGAATCAGTGACATCAGGCCGAACACCGCTGAGTCGCCATCGCATCACGCGCGGTGACGTAACGAGCTGGAGAACGATGGCAAGTCGTGACGCGCGGTCGCGCGGATGATCGCCGCGACAGCCGATGCCGGCGGCCGCGACCGCAGTCGCGACAGCGCCGCCGTCGGTGACGCCGGCCGCGCACGCGCAATCCGTGCGCGGATGTGCTGCGAGACCCCCGGAAAGAGCGCACGCGCGCGAGCGGTGCGCCCGGGTGCGATGTGCACCGGCCGGCACAGGCACTCTATGGGGACAATGGTTCAGGCTGTCAAACAAAATACTTCACCTGCTGAAGCATACCGATCTGGTACGTTGGGGCTGCCATGAGCCCGCGTCCCCGGCCCCTGCCACGGATCGCCCCTCCGACCCAGGTGGCGCAGGAGCTGTCCCGGGTGTTCTTCGAGCTGCTCATGCGCCACAAGATGCAGTTCGCCGAGGAGGTGGCCGAGCTTGGCCTGTCGCCGATCCAGGCCCGCGTGATCCTCTGTATCGATCCCGAGGCACCCTGCACCATGAGTCAGGTGGCGCAGGAGCTGGGCTGCGGGCCGTCCAACATCACGGGCCTGATCGACAAGCTGGAGGCCCGCGGCCTGGTCGAGCGGCGCCCGCGCGCCGACGATCGCCGAATCAAGTCGCTGGCGATGACGCGCCGGGGCGGCGCGCTGCGCCGGCGGCTGACCGAGCGGCTCGCGCAGCCGTCACCGTGGATGCGGGCGCTCTCGCCCGCGGACCAGGAGCAGCTCGTGCACATCCTGCGCCGGGCGCTCGAGCTCGCGCCCGCCGCGAGCGCCGAGGAGGAGGATGCCGATCCCGAGGCGTAGGCCCTGACGCGCGCGCCCTCCCGGCGCGCGTGCCACTCTCTGCCGGCCCGGTCGGATGGCCGGCGGGCCTCGCACAGGCCGAGCGATGGGAGCGGTCAGCCGGAAATTGACAGCCGGGCCGAAATCTAGCCGCCCCCGCCCCCGTCGCGCAGCGCTTGCACGCCGATCTCGGCCAGGGCGACGTCCTCGTCCTCGGGCAGGCCGCTCACGCCGACCGCGCCGACCACGCGCCCGTCGTGCACGATCGGGACCCCGCCGCCCCATCCCACGTAGCGCAGGCTGCCGAAGTTGGTCATCGGGAACCCCTCGCCGCGCGAGGCCGCCCCGACCGCGCGCGACGGCTTCCGCTCGCGCGCCGCCGTGAACGCCTTGTTCATGGCGATCTCGATCGACGGCAGCGGGCACCCGTCCGTGCGCGCAAACGCCATCAGCTCCCCGTGCTCGTCGGCCACCGCGATCGCCGCCCCCTTTCCGCGCCGCTCCAGCTCCACCTGGATGGCGCCGAGAATCCTCTGCGCATCCCCCAGCGACAGACACGTTTGCTCGTGCATGGAGAGAGCGTAGCTCGGGAGGCGCCGCCCGGGAGGCCCGCTTCTCGAGCCGCGCTACACTGGTCCGCGATGCAGCTCTGGGTCCGACGCCGGGTCCGACGCCAGGAGCACGCGCTGATGCTCGCCCTCCTGGTGTCGCTGTTCCTGTGGAGCCTGCCGTTCGGCGGGTTCCTGCTCTATCCGTTCAAGCTGATCTCGACCTGGGTGCACGAGATGTGGCACGGCGTCGCCATGATGGTGACCGGCGCCGGCTTCTGGCGGCTCGACATCTACCCCGACACGAGCGGCCTCGCCTTCCAGGAGCATTCCAGCGAGGGTCCCGCCGTCGCGCTGATCGCCAGCGCCGGCTACATGGGTGCGGCCCTGCTCGGCAGCTTCCTCCTGGTCCTCAGCCAGAGGTGGCACCGATCGCGGACCGTGCTCTTCGGCCTCGCGGTGGCGCTCGGCCTGTCTCTGTTCTGGGTGCGCAACGATTTCGGTCAGGGTGTGGTCGCCATGGGCGCGGTCGTGCTGCTCCTGCTCGCCCGCTTCGCGCCCGAGGGCGTGGCCATCTTCCTGGCCACCTTCGTGGCGGCGCAGGCCTGCATCAACGCCGTGCTCGACATCCGCGTGCTCTTCCGCCCGATGATGGTCATCGATGGCAAGATCGCCCAGGTGTCGGACGCGAGCAGGGTGGCCGCGGCCACCTTCGGCCGACCCGCCATGTGGGCCGTGTTCTGGATGATCTGGTCGTTCGCCCTGGTCTACATCGCGCTCAGGCTCTCGTCTCTGCGGTCGGGCGGCGAGCCCGAACCGCCGCCCGACCGGCCGGCAGGCGGTGGGACCGCCCCGCGGCGATGACCCGCGCCGCCCCACGCGTGTGGCAAGATCGGGCCGCCGCGCGGCGGCGAATGGAGGACGACCCATGGCAAGAGTCCTGGTGACCGGCGGCAGCGGCAAGCTCGGGCGTGCGGTGCTCGAGGACCTGGTGGCGAGCGGCCACCAGGCTGTCAACATCGACCAGACCCTGCCGAGGGCGGCCGTGTGCCCGACGGTGCGGATCGATCTCACCGATCACGGCCAGGTGCTGGAGGCGATGCTGGGCGGCGTCGACGAGCACCGGGGGCCGTTCGACGCGGTCGTTCACCTCGCGGCCATCCCCGCGCCCGGCCAGCACGCCAACTGCCGCACGTTCGAGAACAACGTCGTCTCCAGCTACCACGTGTTCGAGGCGGCGCGCAGGGCCGGCATCGAGAACGTCGTCTTCGCCTCGAGCGAGACCGTGCTCGGCCTGCCGTTCGAGGTGCCGCCGCCCTACGCGCCGGTCGACGAGGAGTACTTCCCGCGGCCCGAGACTGCCTATTCGCTCGGCAAGCTGCTCGACGAGACCATGGCGGCCCAGTTCTGCCGCTGGAACCCCGCGCTGAAGATGGTGGGGCTGCGGTTCTCGAACGTGATGGACGTCGCCGACTACGCGGCCTTCCCCGCCTTCGACGCCGACCCGCGGCTGCGCAAGTGGAACCTGTGGGGCTACATCGACGCGCGCGACGGGGCGCAGGCCGTCCGGCGCGCCATCGAGGCGTCGTTCCGGGGCTTCGAGGCCTTCATCATCGCCAACGCCGACACGGTGATGAGCCGGACCAGCGCGTCGCTCATGGCCGAGGTGTTCCCGTCGGTGCCGATCAAGGGAGACGTGGCCGCCAACGGCACGCTGCTCTCGATCGACAAGGCCAGGCGCATGCTGGGCTACAGCCCGCAGCACAGCTGGCGCGATCACGTGTGACGTCGCGGCGGGCTTGACCGGGATCGATCCCCGTGGGATGGATGCCGCTTCGCTTCACACCCACCCCAGCCTGTCGAGGTCGCCGTGAGTCGTCGTTTCGAGGTCGCCAGCGCCGCCGTTCTCTTCCTCCTGTCCCTCTCCGTCGCCGGCTGCAGTCTGTCGGAGCCGACCCAGAACGGCGCGTCGGCCGCGGTGATGTCGGCCGAGGCGGCCGACATCACCGCGGTCCCCTTCGACGTCTCCGACCAGCTCATGGACCGCATCGCGGAGGTCCAGGCCGCGTGCCAGTGCTTCACCAGCCTGACCGCGTGGTCGGTCGTCCCGGTCAGCCCGGCGGGCGATGTGTTCGCGTCCGACAGCCTCCTCGAGGCGCTGATCGGGCAGGACATCCAGCTGCCCTGGGTGGCGGAGGGCGAGATCGACCCGCTGGCGCTCGACAACCTGCTCGGCTCGCAGGCCGGCCTCATCGACGACATCGCCGCCGCCGCCGATCCGTCGGGCGGTGACTTCCAGCTCGGCGCTCACGTGTGGTCGCACCCGACCCAGCCCGACTTCTGCTCCGGCGAGACGCTCTACCTCATGTACTTCCCGGACACGGGCGTCCTCTTCGCCTTCCGGTTCGACTCCAGCCACGAGTGCTGATGGTCGTCGGCCCGGCGCTGGCTACGGCGTCGAGGCGTCCCAGTCGATGGGCGAGAGCTCGGCGACCCGGTTGGCCGTCGACTGCAGTCGCGCAGCGGCGATGGTCCAGATGATGGGAAGGCTGATGAGGTTGAAGTAAGGGATCACCGAGCAGATGCAGGCGGCGAGGGTGAGGCCGCGGGGCGCGTGGGGCTCGAGGCCGCGCAACCGCAGCTGCAGATCGAGGCGATCGCACAGGCGCAGCGAGTTGAAAAACATCCAGTAGAGATTGAAGTACGGGATGAACTGGAAGCCGATCGCCTTGCCCGCCGACGGGTCGTTGTGCGCGGCCTGCGGGAGCCTGTCGTGGAGCAAGCTGAAGTGGATGAGCGAGAACAGGCCGAGCGTGACGACGTTGAGCACGGCGGCGGCCCACACCGGGAAGCGCGTGACCGCGTGGTTGGCGAGGCGCGCGCGGTCGCTCATGTCCAGGGTGCGCAGGTCCAGCCCACCGCGATACAGCACGTGAGGGAGCGGCACCGCGAGCTGAGCGAACGGAGAGGTCGTCGCCGCGTTGCCGATGGCGAGGCGCATCGCCTGGTTCTCGCGGCGGAGCTCCTCCGCCTCCCTGGTCGTCGCCTCGGCGCGCTGCAGGAGCGCTTCCTGGTCACTCCGGTACATGCAGCGATCCTAGCATCGCCGTCGCCGTCGCTCGAGACGATTCCTTCCGGCCCGGCGCGCCCGCGGCGCGTCGCCCTCCGTCCCTCCGCCGTCGCGTCGGCCCGTGTTGCGCGGCGACGTGCGGTCCACTACGAATGACGCTGCGCATGAAGCTCTACGATCAGCTGGCGTCCTGGTGGCGGCTCCTCTCCTCCCCCGACGACTACGCCGAGGAGGCGGCCTTCTACGCCGCAGAGCTGCGCGCCGCCGGGGACGCGCCCTGCCGCACGCTGATCGAGCTCGGCAGCGGCGGAGGCAACAACGCGTCGCACCTCGTGGCTCACTTCGAGATGACGCTGGTGGAGCCCTCGTCCGGGATGCTCGCGATGAGCCGGGAGCTCAACCCGGAGGTCGAGCACGTCCAGGGCGACATGCGGACCGTCCGGATCGGGCGCCTGTTCGACCGCGTGTTCATCCACGACGCCATCGTCTACATGACGAGCGAGGACGACCTGCGCCTGGCGATCGAGACCGCGTTCGTCCACTGCCGGCCCGGCGGGGCGGCCCTCTTCGCCCCCGACCACGTGCGCGAGACCTTCCGGCCCGGTACCGACCACGGCGGCCACGACGGCCCGGACCGCAGCCTCCGCTACCTCGAGTGGACGTGGGATCCCGATCCCGCGGACACGACCTACACCGTCGACTACGCCTTCGTCCTGCGCGAGGCCGGCGGCCAGGTCCTCGTCGAGCACGACCGCCACATCGAGGGGCTGTTCTCGCGCGCCGACTGGCTCCGACTCCTCGCCGGGGCCGGCTTCCAGCCCCGGGTCGTGCGGTTCGACCACTCCGAGCTCGAGCCCGGCTCCTACGAGCTGTTCATCGCCACCCGGCCTCGCTGACGCCCGCCCCGGGGCCGGGCGCGGCCGGACGAGCCGGATCGCGCGCGATGGCGACCGGCGCGACTCGCGCCGCCCGCACGCTTGTGCCGCGGGCCCGGCGGCGGTACGCGTAGCCGATGAGCGTCGCGCGCGAGACACAGGAACTGCTGCTCCGCCTCGGTGTGGACCCGGCCGCCTTCGCCGGCGGCGACATGGTCGCCCGGTCGCCGATCACCGGCGAGGTGATCGGCCGCGTCGCCGAGGCGTCGATCGCCGACGTCCGCGCCGCGATCGCAGAGGCGCACCGCGCCTTCGCGGCGTGGCGCGAGACGCCGGCGCCGCGGCGCGGCGAGCTGGTCCGCCTGCTGGGCGAGGAGCTGCGCGCGGCCAGGGGCGACCTGGCGCGCCTGGTCACCATCGAGGCCGGCAAGATCGCGTCGGAGGGCCTCGGCGAGGTGCAGGAGATGATCGACATCTGCGACTTCGCCGTGGGGCTGTCGCGCCAGCTGTGCGGGCTCACCATCGCGACCGAGCGGCGCGACCACCGCATGATGGAGACCTGGCACCCGCTCGGCGTGGCCGGCATCATCACCGCGTTCAACTTCCCGGTCGCGGTCTGGTCGTGGAACGCGGCGCTGGCCCTGGTGTGCGGCGATCCGTGCGTGTGGAAGCCGTCGGAGAAGACGCCGCTCACCGCGCTGGCGACCCACGCGCTCTTCGGTCGCGCGCTGGCCCGCTTCGGCGACGCGCCCGGGCTGGCCGGCGTGATCCTCGGCGGCGCGGCCGCCGGCACCGCGCTGGTCGACGACGAGCGAGTCGCGCTGGTGTCGGCCACCGGATCGACGGCGATGGGCCGGATCGTGGGGCCGCGGGTCGCGTCGCGCTTCGGCCGCGCGCTGCTCGAGCTGGGCGGCAACAACGCGGCGATCGTGTGTCCGTCGGCCGATCTCGACCTGACCGTGCGCGGCGTCGCCTTCGCCGCCATGGGCACCGCCGGCCAGCGCTGCACCACGCTTCGCCGGCTGTTCGTGCACGACGACATCCATCGGCCGCTCCTCGACCGGCTGCTCGCCGCCTACTCGTCGGTGCGGGTCGGCGATCCGCGCGAGCCCGGGACGCTGGTCGGCCCGCTCATCGACGGCGACGCCGCCCGGGCCATGGCCGCCGCGCTCGACGAGGCGCGCGCGCTGGGCGGCACGGTGCACGGCGGGGAGCCGGTCGCCATCGGGACCGGCGGTCACTACGCGCGCCCTGCGCTGGTCGAGCTGCCGGCCCAGGCCGGGCCGATGCTGCGCGAGACCTTCGCGCCGATCCTGTACGTCGTGCGCTTCGACGAGCTGGGCGACGCGGTCGCGCAGCACAATGAGGTGACGCAGGGCCTGTCGTCGTCGATCTTCACGCGCGACCTCGGCGAGGCCGAGCGGTTCCTGTCGGCCTCGGGCTCGGACTGCGGCATCGCCAACGTCAACCTCGGCCCCTCGGGCGCCGAGATCGGCGGCGCGTTCGGGGGCGAGAAGCAGACCGGCGGCGGCCGCGAGTCGGGCTCCGACGCGTGGCGCGCGTACATGCGGCGCGCCACCAACACGATCAACTACGGGCGCACGCTGCCGCTCGCGCAGGGCGTCCGCTTCGACCTGGACTGAGACTGACGATTCGGGCTCTGACGATCCGGCTCAGTCCCAGGGCAGGCGCAGCTCGGCCGGTAGATCGATCAGCCCGTAGTGGCGCGCGATCAGGACGGCGGCGAAGCCGGCGATCGCGAGGGCGACCAGGACACCGACCGCGAGCCCGACGCGACGGCGAGAATGGAGGCCCTCGGCCGCCTCGTCGCGCTCGAGCGCGGCGAGCTCCTCCCCCTCGTCGAACCAGGCAAGCGTCTCGCCGGTGAACCCGGTTGCGTCCCTTGTGTGGTCCATCGCGCGATTGTGCAGCAAGGCACGTGCCGGGCCGGTGTGGGTGCGCTCTCCCGGGCTTGTCCTCGAAATGACGATCGCCGCGCGGGCGGCGTGTGGTCGTTTGCCACGGTCAGTGCACGGATCGGACAGCACCCGGGTGGACTCCCGATCCCTTCCGCCGCCGCCGCGCGGCTCCGGCCGAGGGCGAGCGCGTGCGCAGGCCGAGGGCCAGGAGCAGGATCGCCACGGGCAGGATCGCGGACAGGCCGCCGCCGAGACTCTGCGAGCCCGCGGCCGAACAGCCGCCGTCGTGGTCGGATCCGCCGTCGCCGTCGCCGCTGCCTCCGCTGCCGTCGTCGCCACCGCCGCCGCCGTCGTCGCCGGACCCGTCGTCGCCCGCCCCGCCGTCGTCGCCGGTGCCGTCGTCGCCGGCCCCGTCGTCGTCGCCCGCCCCGTCGTCGTCGCCGCCGCCCATGGGCTCCGTCGCGCACGACTCGTCGCAGCCGTCACCCGGGACCGTGTTGCCGTCGTCGCACTGCTCGACCCCGGCGTGCACGACGCCGTCGCCGCACGCGGCCGCGATGCAGCCGGGCAGGCAATCGTCGGTGTCGACGGTGTTGGCGTCGTCGCACTCCTCGTCGGGGTCGACCACGCCGTCGCCGCACCCGATCGCCACATAGGTAAGCTGGGCGACGTCCTCGGGAGCGAGGCCGGTCGCGAACGCGTCCGCGTCCCCCGTGAAGTCGCCGCCGGCGGTGATGTCGTAGACCGCGAGGTCGGTCTCGCTGACTGCCAGCAGCCGGTCGATCTGGGGGATGTAGCGCAGCCCGATGGCCTCGACGACCATGGCGAAGACCGGCGCGCCGCTCATGTTGCCGCCTGCCGTGACGTCGAGGATCGCGTTGGTCAGCTCGTTGGAGACCAGGAGCGTCTCGCCCATCCGCGCGATGGCGATCGACGAGTCGTCGGCGAGGTCGTTGGGGGCGAAGTAGGTCGCGCCGCGCAGATCTCCGCCCTCGGTCGCGTCGATGACCCCATCGTTGAACGAGGTCACCCACAGCCGGCCGAGCTCGTCGCGCACCATGTCGGCTGGATTGTCCGAGATCCGGGCGAACGGCGGGGCGGCGCTGAAGTCGCCGCCGGCCGTGATGTCGAAGATCTCGCCGCCGAGCTCGCTGACCAGGATCTGGCCGTCCGTGCAGAGGAGGCTGGTCGGGCTGTCGAGTCCAGTCGCGAAGGCGGGC
>DATFRY010000287.1:0-2677 GCA_035262925.1 Kofleriaceae bacterium
GAAGGGCTGGATCGCCACCCATCCCACCTCGCCCACGAGCGCGAGCGAAGCGTCGAGCGCCTCGCCCGCCTCCGGCCACCGCCCGAGCAGCAGCAGGGCACGGCCCAGAAGCGCCAACGACCACGCCGCCTGACGGACGTCACCGCTCCGCCGCGCGGCCGTGACCGACTCCTCGAGCAGTGCGATCGCCGCCCCGTAATGCGCGCGGTCAGACAGCGCCTTCCCGCGCACCCCGAGCATGGCGGCCCGCTCCCGGTCGTCCTGCACAAGGGCGCCGGCCCGGCCGAGCCAGGTGCCGGCGGAGACGCCGTGACCGGCTTGCACCGCGACATAGCCGAGTTCCCGGCAGACCTTGCACTCGACCTCGCGGTCGCCGCTGGTCTCGGCGAGCGCCAGCGCCTCGTGCAGGACCGCCGCGCCCTCTTGATCACCCCCGCGGAGCGAGTGCACGAGCGCCGCCCCGAGTGCCGCCAGCGCACGCGCCAGCAGCGCCGGGTCGCCAACGGCGCGCGCCTCGGCACATGCCTCCCGCAACCACGCCACGCCCGGCTCGACCGCGCCGGCATCGACTGCCGCCCGCCCCGCGTCGAGCTGCCCGACGGCAGCCGCCCGATCGCCGCCCGCTCTCTGCGGCTCGTGGTCCTCCACGGCCCGGCGCACTCCCGGATCGGGTGCGCGCCCCAGCTCGCGGCGGAACAACACGTCGCAAGCGTCGGCCTGCTTGCGCGCGGCGCCGACCTCGCCCGCCCGCGCAAGACACCGCACGAGCAACTCGTGGGCACCGTCGTCGAACCGGTTCAGCGCCAGCGCGCGCGACGCCAACGCCGCAGCGGCGAGCGGATCACCGGCAGCCAACGCGCTGCGCGCGGCATCCCTCAACACGGCCTCGCAGACGCCGGCCAGGCGCCGGGACTCGACCAGCAGCCACGCGTCGAACTCGGCGCCGGCACCGAGCTCGACACCCTCGAGCAGCTCGCCGCGAACGAGCGCCGGATCGGCCTCGCCCGAACCCAGAGCAAGCACGTCGACCACCGCGCCCGCCGGCAGCCCGAGGTCCAGCGGATCTCCGCACAGCGCGTCGGCGACGCCAAGGACGCGCCGTAGCTGCGCCAGCGTCCACCGCAGCGCGCCCCGCGGATCGTCGGCATCGCCGAACACCAGCTGCGCGAGCCGGATGCGCGCGACCGGTCGCTCGGCCAGCGCCACGTACGCGAGCACGGCCCAAGGCTTGTGACCTCGCGGCGGAGCGACGACGATCCCCTCGCGCTCGATCTCCGGCGGTCCCAGCAGGCGGATCACAAGCGACGACACGACCCGCCGATGGTAACCGCCACCTGCGGCGCCGCCACCGGGTCAGCGCTTCGGCTGCCAGAAGGCGATCTCGCCGCCGGCCTCGGCAGCAACGACGCTCCGCCACCCAACCGGCCCCTCGCGCGGCTCCAGCAGCACCGACGCACCGAAGCACCGCGCCCGCTCCGTGGCCTCATCGATCCGCGCGACCTCGACGTACGGAAGCCACAGCGCCCGGTCCGTCGCGCACTCGACCACGCCGCCCCCGAGCCCACGCCCCATCTCCAGAGCGTGATACGAGCCATAGCGGGTGTCGATCCGCTCCTGGCGCCACCCGCACACCGCGGACAGAAACGCCCCGGCGGCCTCGAGGTCGCCGGTGTGGAGCTCCAGGTGGACAACGGGCTTGGACGCAGCAGTCATCAGTCCTCTGACCGTTAGACCGGCACGGCCGCACGAACTCATCGCACGCCCGGACACCCGCGATGAGTCCTGACAGGGCGCCCGGTCTGAAGGGGCATGACCACACCGATCGTCACCGCCATCACCCGCCGCCTCGAGGCCGTCGGACACGACACCTTCATCGACGACCTTCGTTCAGCGAACGCGATCCAACGCGACGCGACCAGGCAAGCCGTCATGCCGCGCAGCACCTGACCGAATTGGCAGCGCGTCCGCCCCGGCACCCGTTACGGTGCCGCCCGACATGTCGGGCCTCATGCTCGAGTGCGCGGTACGCAGCCATGTCGGCCGCGTGCGCGCGAACAACGAGGACGCGGTGTTCGCCAGCCCGCGGATGGCGGCCGTCGCGGACGGGGTCGGCGGCTCCGCCGCGGGCGAGGTCGCGAGCCGCCTCGTCATCGGCGCGCTCGAGCACCTCGACAAGTGCAGGCTCGAAGGGACCGTCGAAGACGCGCTCCAGGCCGCGATCGCCCGCGGCAACGACACCATCGCGTTCATCGCCGAGCAGCGACCCGCCACGAGCGGCATGAGCACGACCCTCACCGCCGTCGCACTCGACGACAGCGGCTACGTGCTTGCGAACGTCGGCGACTCGCGCACCTACCTCCTGCGTGACGGCGACCTGCGCCGCCTCACCCGCGACGACACGCTCGTGCAGCTGCTCATCGACAGCAACGACCTCACGCCCGCGCAGGCGCGCGCGCATCCCCAGCGCTCGGTCGTGCTCGAGGCGCTCGACGGCGACCCGCAGCGGACCCCGACGATGACCAGGCTCACCGCGCAGCTCGGCGACCGCCTGCTGCTCTGCTCGGACGGCCTGTCGGACATGGTCTCCGACGACGACATCGCCGTCGCGCTGCTGCTCCCCTCGCGCGACGCGTGCGCCGACGAGCTCATCGAGCTCGCGCTGCGCGCCGGCGGGCGC
>DATFRY010000288.1:0-3930 GCA_035262925.1 Kofleriaceae bacterium
CGCCGCGCGGTACTCAACGGGCTCGATGTCGAGGCCCGGCTGCATCTCGCACTCGCCGCGAACTATGCCGGCATCGGCTTCGGCAACGCGGGCGTCCACATCCCGCACGCCTGCGGCTACGCGATCGCGGCGCTGGTGCGCGAGTACCGGCCGGCCGGCTACGCCGCCGACGAGGCGTTGGTGCCGCACGGCCAGTCGGTGTCGCTGACCGCGCCGGCCAGCTTTCGCTTCACCTTCGCCACCTCGCCCGAGCGCCATTTGCGCGCGGCCTCGCTGCTCGGCGCCGGTGGCCCCACCGCCGCCGGCGACGGCGCGGACATCGATCGCCTGCCCGGGGTGCTGGTCTCGCTCATGCGCGACATCGACATCCCGCGCGGCGTGGGCGCGGTCGGCTACGGCGAGGGCGACGTGAGCGATCTGGTCGAGGTCGCGCTGGTGCAGCAGCGCCTCTTGCAGGTGGCGCCCGGCCCGGTCACCGGCGACCACCTCGCGGCGATCTTTCGCGACTCGCTCGCCAACTGGTGAGCCGCGCTGGCAGAGGCCGCGCCCACTGCGGTACGACTCGGAGCCATGGCGATCCGCTCCTCGCAGCGCTCGGAGGTCGACAACGCCCGCCTGCGCGGGCTCGCCGCGGCCTACACCGAGCGCCACACGGGGATGGAGAACTACGTCCTCAGCTGGAAGATCGCGTTCGGCGCGATCCGCCGGCTCGGCATCGACCCGCGCGGGCCGCGGGGCCGGGTCGCCAACCTGGTGCTGGTCGCGGCGCTGCTGTTCGGCGTGCCCGCGGCGGTCGCCGCCGCGACGGGGGAGTGGAGCGCGGCGCCGCTGCGCACCTGGGCGCTGGTGGCCGCCCTGTTCGGCGTGCTGGGCGCCGTCATCTACGCGCCCCTGCACGCCGCCATCGACGACTTCCTCGCCCTCCACCGGCTGATGGCCGACGTCGCCGGCCTCGAGCGGCTGGTGGCGTGGGAGCGGCGATGGTTCAGCGTGCGCGTCTCGGCCCCGGTGGCGTCCATGTTCGCGGCCGCCATGCTCGGGCTCCTGCTCGCGCGGGTCGACCAGTCGCGCGCGCCGCTCGACACCGGCACCGTGGTGGTCGCCGCCATGCTCATCTACGAGGTCGGCGAGGTCCTGTTCACCGTCATCATGCTCGGGATCGAGTCCCGCCTGCTCGACCGCTACGACTACGATCTCTTCCGCCTGAGCCCGATCGACTCGGTCGGCCTGCAGCGATCGATGCGCGGCTCGAACCGGCTGGGCCTGCTGGTCGGGCTGGTGGCCACCACCATCATCGTCGGCTTCCTCGTGCTGCTCTCGGATCAGGCGATGCTGGTCGGTCAGATCGCGCTCGCGCTGCTCGCCCTGGCCTACGTGGCGACGGCGTTCGGCGTGCTGCTGCCGCGGCTGGCGATGAAGCGGATCGTGCTGGCCGAGAAGGAGCGCGAGCTCGCCCCTCTACAGGAGAGGCTCGACGAGCTGGCCGGACGGCTGCGCGGGCTGACCGTCGACGAGGAGAAGGAGCTGGTCCGCCTGCGCGACATGCACGAGCACATCCTCCGCTCGGGCGAGAGCGTGCTGCCGCTCAGCAGCGTGGGTCAGCTGGTGAGCTCGCTCATCATCCCGACCATCACGGTCGCCCTGTCGCAGGCCGGCCGCGAGTTCATCCTGCGGCTGTTTCGCTGAGAAGGGTGCTACGGACAGCCGGCCGGGCGGAACTCCGGCTCGAAGCCGCCGTACTTGTCGGTGTAGATGACCGTGCCCAGCTCGGTGCTCTGGGGGAAGCAGAGCGCCCCGTAGAACGTGTACTCGCAGGTCGGGTTCGAGTTGTGGGCGCAGTCGTAGTCGTGATCCATCTCGATCGCGAGCGGGTCGACCACGTCCTCCAGGTCGAGCCGCCCCAGCGGCGCGCCGGCCTGGGCCGACGCCGGATCGCGGAAGAACTGCACCTGGCCGCGCGGACCGCCCTCGTCGGTCTCGTCGCTGAGATCGAAGGGACCGTGCGGACCGGCCGCGTCGCCCGAGTCGCGCCACGACGTGTCGGGCAGGACGTCGGCCAGGTCGAAGCCGCTGTCGCCGGCGTCGCCGCCGTGGTCGTTGGCCGCGACCAGCGCGTCGTGCAGCGCGGGGTCCATCGACATGATGAGTCGGTTGAACTCGCCGCCGCCGCAGCTGCCCGGATCGGTCTCGACCGCCCCCTCGCCGCCCACCGCCCGGTAGAGCGCGGTGATGTGGTCGAGCGCGGACGACCCGTCGGCGCCCAGGATCGAGCCCTCGAGGCGCGCCGTCAGGGTCAGGAAGGTGGCCTGCGACGAAGAGTCGAGCCGGTCCCACAGATCGCAGACGGAGGCCAGGTCGCGGCCGATGAGCCCGTTGGACTGCTGGTCGTCCGGGCGCGACTCGAGAAAGTCGAAGTAGGTCGCGAGCAGGCGATCGCGGTTGCCGACGTCTGCCGGCGCCGCGTCTCCCTCGCCGCCGCCGCCTCCTCCTCCGCCGCCGGCATCCACCTCGCCGCCGCCGCCGCTGCCGCCGGCGTCCGCCTCGGCCGCGCCGTCCGAACCGCTGCCCACGCTGCTCCCCTCGTCGCTGGCGTCATCGCCTCCGGACGACGCGCAGCCGGCGAGCAAGATGGCGGTGGCCGCGCACAGACGCTGGAGTTGGACGCGCATCCTGCGACCCTATCGTGGAAGGCGCATCAGATCGCGCGCTGCGGTGCGTCGGACCCCTTAAGTCGACTGAAACGGTGCTCCGTCCCTGCGCCGCGCGCGCACGGTCGCATCGCGCGCCGGTCGCGCGTCTGGACGCAACGAGGTGGCGGAGATCGATCGCAAGCGATACGTTCTGGCCCGGTGTCACGGGGACAGGGACACAACGGTCTCCCGCGCAAGGATTCGGCACCGAAGGGAGGAACGCGATGAAGCTGTCCACTCGGTTCTTTGTGACCATCGCCATGTCGGCCGCCATGCCCCTGGTCGTGAGCGGCTGCAAGAAGTCGAGCTCCGAGAAGTCGGCCGGCGAGAAGCCGGCGGCCGAGACGCCGCCCGCCGGGGCCCAGACGGAGGCGCCCACGCCGGCGCCGGGCGGATATCCCGACGAGAAGTTCGCCGTCATCACGCACGGCTCCGCCGGCGACGCCTTCTGGGACGTGGTGAAGAAGGGTGCGGAGCAGGCGGCGGCCGACCTCGGCGTGACGGTGGCCTACCAGGGCAACGGCGATGCGGCGCAGCAGGCCAGCCTCATCGACTCGGCGGTGGCCAGCAAGGTCAACGGCCTGGTCGTCTCGATGGCCAACCCGGACGCGCTGGCCGAGCCGATCAAGAAGGCCGTCGCGGCCGGCATCCCGGTCATCACGATCAACTCCGGGTCGGCCAGGTCGGCCGAGCTCGGCGCGCTGGCCCACGTCGGCCAGGACGAGTCGATCGCCGGCGAGGGCGCCGGCAAGAACCTGGCCGCGGCCGGGGTCAAGAAGCTCCTGTGCGTCGTGCACGAGGCCGGCAACATCGGGCTCGAGCAGCGCTGCGCCGGCGCCAAGAAGACCCTGGGCGGCACGGTGGTGAACCTCCAGGTCGACATCAACAACGTGGCCGAGGCGCAGAGCACGATCAGCTCGAAGCTGCAGGCCGACAAGGCGATCGACGGCGTGCTGGCGCTCAACCCGGCCATCGGCGTGGCGGCGACCGAGGCGGTCGGCGCGGCCAGCTCCAAGGCCAAGGTCGCCACGTTCGATCTGTCGGGCGAGGTGGTCGACGCGATCGCCGCCGGCAAGATCCTGTTCGCCGTCGACCAGCAGCAGTACGTGCAGGGCTACCTGCCCGTGGTGCTGCTGTACCTGTACGACATCAACCTGAACACCACCGGCGGCGGCCTGCCCGTGCTGACGGGCCCGGGCTTCGTCGACAAGTCGAACGCCTCGAAGGTGCAGGCGCTGGC
>DATFRY010000289.1:0-9938 GCA_035262925.1 Kofleriaceae bacterium
TCGGCGAGCTGGCTCGACGTCTCCTGGACCATCACGGCCTGCTGGAGCCTCTGCTCACGCCGGCCACGCGGGCCGCGTTGGACGAGTACTTCGGCCGCCACCGCGCGCAGGCCATCGAGCACGGCCGGCCGGCAGTCAACCATGACGAGTCGTACCTGCGCTGGGGCGAGACGCTCCGGGTCGCCGAGCGGGCGGCCGCCGGAGGGGCCCTGCCCGGGTTCGACGGGAAGAGGCATGACACATGAAGATCGAGGGGCGCCGCTATCGCGACGAGTGGATACCGAACTACTTTCCGTCCCGCGCGGTCGGCGGGCACCGGATCCGCGTATCGCGGACCGGCAAGCTCATCGCGATGACCCCGGAGGAGGACGAGCAGCTCGAGAAGATCTTCATGGCCCAGGAGCTGTACGAGCGCCTCGAGCGGACCGGCCACATCGTCACCGCCAGGAACTCGGCCGACGTCCTGGCCGACCTCAAGACCTGGTTCTCGCTGACCTACGCCGGCCCGATGCTGCACATCGTGGTCGCGACCAAGCGCTGCAACCTCGACTGCGTCTACTGCCACATGCTCCCCGAGGCGGTCGGCGCCGATCCGTCGCGCTTCGACCTCCAGCCCGACACGGCCGAGGCGATCGTGCGGTTCATCGCCGGCACGCCCAACGAGTGCAACATGATCGAGTTCCAGGGCGGAGAGCCGTTCCTGAACTTCGAGGGCATCCGCCACACGGTCGAGACCGCCAAGCGGGTCAACGCCGAGGTCGGCAAGCGGCTCGACTTCACCATCGTGTCGAACCTGATGGTGGCCAAGGACGAGCAGCTGGCCTACTGCGCCGAGAACGACATCCACATCTCGTACTCCCTGAACGGGCCGCCCGACATCCACGACCGCTACCGCCTGACCCGCAGCGGGGTGGGCTCGTTCCACAAGGTGGTGCGCCGCATCGCCGAGATCCAGGCTCGCTTCCCCGGCCTCATCAGCACGTCGCCGCTCTGTGTCATCGCCCAGGAGTCCCCGGAGGAGGTCGTCCGCACCATCGACTTCTTCCACGAGGCCGGCTTCGACAGCGTCGCGCTGCTCAAGCTCCGCCACCTGGGCAAGGTACGGACCGCCGGCCTCAAGTACGAGTTCCGCGACTTCATGCGCAGCTACATCGCCGGCCTCGACCACATCCTGGAGAAGAACCGGCGCGGCGGGCGC
Organism: Kofleriaceae bacterium; assembly: GCA_035262925.1. Classification (GTDB taxonomy): domain Bacteria; phylum Myxococcota_A; class Polyangia; order Haliangiales; family Haliangiaceae; genus DATFRY01. Next base: position 1,199 of record DATFRY010000289.1, read on the forward strand.
GTGTACGCCGAGCGGATGGTGCGCGTGGTGCTGGCCAAGCTGCTCAGCGACTCCGACGTCGGCTACGTCGACTGGCGCAACCCGATCGGCGACGTGAGCTGCGTGCTGACCTACGACCACGACGGCGAGATCCTCCCGTCGGACGAGGCGCGTTCCCTGCGCGAGGAGTTCACGCTGGGCAACGTGCGCGACACGACCTGGCAGGACCTGATGGAGCGGGAGAGCACCTTCCGCACCATGAACCTGTCGCTCCGCGATCGCGATCCGACCTGCCGGGAATGCCCGTACAACCCCTACTGCGGCGTCGCCCCCATCCTGGACTTCGCCCGCACCGGCGACGCGTCGCCGCGGCCGCACGAGAGCGAGGAGTGTCTCTTCACCATCGGCCTGCTCGACTGGGCGATCGCGAGGTACCTCGAGGACCCGGTGGCGCTGCTCAAGATGCTGCCCGACGCGGACACGTTCCTCTCGTCGCTCCTCGCCGAGGCGCAGTCGCTCGCCGCCGGTGGGCCTGCCGGAGCCGACCGTGGCGCAGCCTGAGCCGGGCGCCGGCGGCGACGCGCTGCTGGGCTTTCCGCACAAGATCCAGCTCCAGACCCTGGACTCGTGCAACTACCGGTGCGTGACGTGCCCCTACCCGACGCTGTCGGAGGGCAAGGTGCGCTCGCGCATGGAGGCGGGCCTCTTGTCCCGCATCATCGAGCAGGTCCGCGAGGCGCGCCGCCAGATCCGCCTGTGCCTCATGCTGCAGAACGAGCCGCTGCTCGACCGCCGCTTCATCGACCTGCTCGACGAGGCGCATGCCGCGGACGACGCGATCTTCTCGATCGCGTCGGTGACCAACGGCAGCGTGCTGCGCGCCGAGCTGCTCGATCGCCTGGTCAGCTACGACCGCTTTCACCTGACCGTCTCGGTCAACGCCAACGATCGCGAGCGCTACCACGCGCTCCACGGCGTCGACCTGTGGACGCGGTTGACCGACCTGCTCACCACCTGGTCGGGTCCCCGGCACCGGCTGCGCCTGTCGTTCGTGATGGACAGGGCGTCGGTCGAGGGCGCGCGGGAGTTCTGGGCCCGCTGGCAGGCGGAGGGCTACCAGACCCGGCTCCTGCCCATCCTCTCGCGCGCGGGGCTGGTCCCGCTGTCGTCGAGCCGCCGCCCGGTCGAGGACGACTTCAACCACTGTCACTATCCCGTCGACACGATGACGGTGATCGCCAGCGGCGACGTCATCCTCTGCTGTCAGGACTGGGAGCACCACGAGACCTACGGCAACCTGCACGAGCAGTCGATCCGCGACATCTGGACGTCGCCTCGCATGGTGGAGATCCGCGAGGCGACCATCGCCGGCCGCATCCGGGAGGCGGCCGAGATCTGCCGCGGCTGCGATTACCCGATGCGCTCGGCGGTGCGCATGGAGCTGGAGTCGCTGGTCGTCGAGAGCCTGGCGCCCGCGTCGGAGTCGGGCGTGCTCGAGCACGTGGCGCAGCTGCAGCTGGGAGGAGACTCGCCGCTGTCGGTCGTGGTCTACGACATCGACGCGCGGGCCGGTCAGGTGGCCTGCGCGGTCGACGGGCGCGGCCTGCCCGAGGGCGACGAGTTCAGCGGCTCGTTCGCGATCGCGATCGCCCAGAGCGACCGGTTCCAGTTCGGTTCGATGGCGCCCATGTGGTGCCCGGCGCGGGTCCGCCGGGTCGGAACGGTGCCGGGCGCGGACGAGATGCCGGTCGCCATCCTGTCGGTCGACCTCGATCACGGCGCCGAGGCCTTCCGCCTGATGCCCTGGTACGCGGCCGACTGGCGGCGCGCCGCCCACGGTCATGCCTGAGCCGGCGGGTCGGCGGGCGCCGGCGACGGCGGCGGGGCCGGCGTCGCCGATCGCCGTCGACGACGACTTCCTGGAGCCGGCGCGGGTGGTCGCGGCGTACGAGCTCCTGCGTCCGTGGCCGCGGGTGCCGCACGGCCTCTTCCGCTGCGACCTCGAGCGGGTTCGCCGCCACCGGGCGGGGGACGACCAGAGCGAGGAGCTCGCGGCCTACTTCGGCCGCGAGCTGGCCGGGTTCCTGCTCGACTACTTCGCCGCGCTCTGCGCCGTCCTGCCGGCGGAGCAGCACGGCCCGGGCGCGACCCTCGAGTTCTGGATCGCGTCCAACTGCTCGGTGAGCGAGATGGTGTACCCGCACCTCGACACCCACAGCGGCGATCGCCTGCCCGGGCCCGAGCGGCGGCCGGTGCTGGGGACCATCTTTCACCTCGGTCCGGCCGGCGGACAGAGCCAGGTCGGCACGTTCTTCTCGCCCGGACTGCCGGTGCCCGAGGCGATGCTGGCGCACAATCGCCGGCCATTGCCGTTCGACCAGGCGCTCGCGCTCGCCGACGACTGGGTCGAGGTGCCGCAGCGGCAGAACCGGCTGATCCGCTTCGACGGGCGCCTGCCGCACTTCCGCTCGCCGGTGCGGGAGGTCGCCGACCCGGACGCCCCGCGCATCGCCCTGCTCGCGAATCTGTGGGAGCGGCTGCCGGAGCTCGATACCAGGATGCGCGGCGTCTCGCTCGTCACCGACGGCGAGTTCCGCGTGTACCGGCAGCTCGAGCAGAGCGAGGCCGAGGCGCTCCGCCGGCTGGTCGGGAGATTCGACGATCGCGAGCTGGCCGCGCTGGTCGGCGTCTTTCGCCGGCTCTACCGCACGTAGTCGGAGCGGGGCGGCCGCCGCGCTCGGATCGGCCTAGCGATCGCGCAGCGCGGCCAGGGGCTCCAGGCGGGCGGCGCGCGCCGCCGGCAGCGCGCAGGCCACCAGGCACACGGCACCCACCGCCGCGGCCACGGCCAGGAGCGAGACCGGGTCGGCCACTCCGACGCCGATGAGGAGCGGCGCGAGCACCTTCTGGAGGAGCGGGCTCACCCCGACGCCGAGCGCGAGGCCGATCGCGACCAGGATCGCGGCGCGGCCCAGCACTCGGCGGAACACGCTGGCCGGCGTCTCGCCCAGGGCCATGCGGATGCCCATCTCGCGCCGCCGGTGCGCCACCGTCTGCGCGGTGACCGCGTACACCCCGAGCGCGGCCAGGACCAGCGCGAACAGACCCAGCCCGCCGGCCAGAGATCCGATCAGGCGCTGCGGGAACTGGGCCGACGCGATGTGCTGCTCGAGCGTGCGGACCGCGAAGACCGGGAGCCCGCCGTCCACCTCCGCGACGGCCCGGCGCAGGCTCCTGGCCAGCCCCAGCGGATCGCGGTCGGCGCGCACCAGGAGCGACACGTCGGCGCGGTATTTCTGGAGCACCGGGAAGAACATCGACGGCGCGGGCGGTTCGCCCAGCTGGATCAGATCGGCGTCGGCGACGACTCCGACCACGGTGATCTTTCTGTCGCCCATCGCGATGCGGCCGCCGATCGGGCTGGCGCGGCCCCAGTAGCGCTCCGCCATCGCCTGGTTGACGATGGCCACCGGCGGCGCCCTGGCGTCGTCCCTGGCCTCGAAGTCGCGGCCGGCCAGCACGGGGATGCCCATGACGGCGAAGTAGCGCGGCCCGACCTCGTTGGTGTGGGCCCACACGTCCTCGTGCGGGGCGGGGGTGTGGCCCTCGACGCGGAAGCCGTGGTTCGTGCTGCGCCCGCCGAGCCCGAGCGGCACGCGCCGCACCAGGCTGGCGGCGCGCACGCCCGGCACCTGGCCGACGCGCTCGACCACGCGCGCCAGCGCGGCCTGGCCGCGGGCCTCATCGTAGCCGCCGGCGGCCATGTCCACCGTCGCGACCAGGACGCCGCGCGGCTCGAACCCGGGATCGATCGACCGCGCCGCCACGACGCTGCGCCCGAGGGCGGCGCCGACCACCAGCAGGAGCGCCGACAGGGCCACTTGCCCGACCAGGAGAGAGGAGCGCAGGCGGCTGGTCCCCGCCACCACCGAGCCCGCCTCCGCCTGCAGCGTGTGGTTGAGCGCGACCGACGTGGTGGTGAGCGCCGGCGTGATGCCGAAGATGACGCCGGTCGCCGCCGACAGGCCGAGCCCGAAGATCACGGCTCCGCTGTGGAGCGAGGCCGACAGCGCGATGGGCGAGCTGGTCGGCGGGATGAACGCGGCCAGGAGCTGCGCGCCCATGTAGGCCAGCGGCAGGCCGACCAGGCCGCCGGCGGCGGCGATGAGGACGCTCTCGGTCAGGAGCTGCCTGAGCAGCCGGAAGCGGCTGGCCCCGAGGGTGAGCCGGATCGCCATCTCGCGCCGGCGGCTCGCCGCGCGCGCGACCAGCACGCCGGCGATGTTGCTGCACGCGATGAGCAGCACGAGCGCGGCGACCGCCCACACCACGGCGAGGAGCGGGACCAGGACGCGCCCGCCGTGGCGCGGCGAGCTCCACAGCGGATAGATGACCGGGCGCCGGCCGTCCTGCAGCTGGACGGTGTGGCGGAGCTCGTCGCCGATGCGGCCGAGCTCGGCGGTGGCCTGATCGGCGGTGGCGCCCGGCCGCAGCCGCGCGACCGCCGACAGCCACGGCTCCGGCTTCGCGAGCTGGTCGGGGCCCGGGACCAGCACCTGCCGCAGGTGGAGCGGCACCCAAAGGTCCATGCGCTGCCTCGGCGCGGTGCCGGCGAAGTCGGGCGGCGCCACGCCGATGATGGCGAAGCTCTGCCGGTTGAGGACCAGGTTCTCCCCGATGGGCGATTGCGCTCCGAACCGCTCCTGCCACAGGCGATGGCTGATGACCACGACGCGCTCGTCCGAGGTCTCCTGGGCGCGCGAGAAGAACCGGCCCAGCAGCGGGCGGACGCCGAGCACCTCGAAGTAGTCGGCGGTGACCAGCATGCCCCAGCGGCGATCGGCCAGGCCGTCGGCTCCGGTGGCCAGCGCGATGTCGTCGAAGGCGACGATGCCGGCGAGGCTCGAGGCGTCGCGGTAGGCGCGGTACTCCTGATAGGAGATTCCGGCCACGCCGCCGGTCGGGTGGATGGTGGCGACGTCGACCACGTCCTCGTCGGCCACGCCCGGCAGCGCGTCGATCGCGATCGCCCGGGTCCAGGTGTAGACGGTGGTGGCGGTGCCGATGGCGATGGCGACCGAGACCAGCAGGGCGAGCGTGCCGACCCTCTGCCGGGCCGCGATGCGGGTGCCGTGCCTGATGTCCTGCCAGATGGAAGGGAGCATGAGGTCCTCGTGGGCGTGACCACTCTCAGGAGGCGGCGCTCGGTGCGGGGTCATAGAGGAACGTCAGCCCCTGCCCGGCGAAGTCGATGGTAACCCGGCCGCCGTTCGCGAGTCTGCCGTACAGGATCTCTTGTGAGAGTGGGAGTTTGATCTCGCCGTGGATCAGCCGGGCCAGCGGGCGAGCCCCCATCGACGGCTCGAAGGCGCGCCCGGCCAGATGCCGGCGGGCCGCCGCGGTGACCTCGAGCTCGGCCTTGCGCTCGGAGAGCTGGCGCCCCAGCTCGGCCAGGAACTTGTCGACGATCCGCGCGACCACGTCGCCGTCGAGCGAGGAGAACTCGATCCGCGCGTCCAGGCGGTTGCGGAACTCGGGCGAGAAGCGGCGGCGGTACTCGTCGCTGGCGTGGGGGCCCGGTCCCGGCGCGGCGAAGCCGGGCATCTGGCGCGAGAAGTCGCGCGCTCCCACGTTGCTGGTCATGATCAGCACGACGTCGCGAAAGCTGGTCGTCACTCCCTTGTTGTCGGTGAGCGCGCCGTGGTCCATCACCTGCAGGAGCACGTTCAGCACGTCGACCTCGGCCTTCTCGATCTCGTCGAGCAGGAGCACCGAGCGCGGATTGCGGTTGATGGCGTCGGTCAGGAGGCCGCCCTGATCGAAGCCGGCGTACCCGGGCGGCGCGCCGATGAGCCGCGCCACCGCGTGGCGCTCCATGTACTCGGACATGTCGAAGCGGACCAGGGAGACCCCGAGGACATCGGCGAGCTGGCGCGCCAGCTCGGTCTTGCCGACCCCGGTGGGGCCGGTGAAGAGGAAGCAGCCCATCGGCCGGGTGGGCTCGCCGAGGCCGGCCCGGTTGACCTGGATCGCGGCCACCAGCTGATCGATGGCTCCGTCCTGGCCCAGGACGCGCGCCTTGAGCCGCGGCGCGAGGGCGGCGAGCCTGGTCCGCTCGTCGGACGCGACCCACACGTGGGCCACGCCGGTCAGCACGGCGACGGCGCGCTCGACGTCGTCGACCTCGACGGCGACCTCGGCGTGCGGGGCGACGCGATCGGGCTCGGCGCGCACGTGGGCGGCGGCGGCGTCGAGGACGTCGAGCGCGCTGTCGGGCAGCTTGCGACCGGCGATGTAGCGCTGCGCCATCTCGGCGGCGGCACGGATCGAGGGCGGGCTGAACCGCACGCGGTGGGCCGCGCCGCAGCCGCGCGCGAGCCGCTCGACGACCGCCAGGGCCTGGTCGGCCGGCAGCTCATCGACCTCGATGCGCTGAAAGCGGTCGGCGAGGGCCGCGTCGGGCTCGAGGTAGCGCCGGTGCTCGCGCGGCGTCATCGCCGCCAGGCAGGGCACCGCGGTGCCGGCCAGGACCCCGCGCAGGAGCGAGGCCGGGTCGGCGCCGATCGGCGCGCCGACCGCCTCGAGCGCGCGCAGGTCGTCGAGCACGAGCACGCCGGCCGGCCGGGCCTCGACCTCTCGCACGGCCGCGCGCAGGCGCTCCTCGAGCTCTGTTCGATTCAGGGGGGCGGCGCCGATCGCGTCGAGGTCGAGCCCGTGCAGCGAGGTGTCGCGGTGGGCCGGCGCCACCGCGCCGGCGGCCAGCCGCGCGGCCAGGCCGTCGATGATCGCGGTCTTGCCGACCCCCGCTTCACCCACCAGGAGCGCCGAGCTGCGGCGGAGCCGCAGGAGGACGTGCTGGAGCGACGCCAGCTGGGCGGCGCGGCCGACCAGCTCCTCGCCGCGCCGGTCGCGCGCGCGGGCGATCAGATCGACGGTGAACGCGCGCGGCGCGCCGTCCCGCCCTCGAGGGAGGCCGGACACGTGCGGTCGGTCGGCCTCGAGCTCGACCGGAGTGACGCCCTCCGCGCGCAGGATGGCCGCCACGCGCGAGGTCCGGTCCTCCGCGATCGCGCGGAGCAGCTGGATGGTGGGCGGCGCGGACCGGTCGCGTCCCGGTGGCCCGTCGGCCATGGCTCGCTCCATGATCGAAGCGAGGCCGGGCGTGGGCTGGACGGGGCCGGATGGGCGCCGGCGGCGCGGCGCCTCCGGCTCCTTCAGGCTGCGCTGCAGCCGCATGAGGCTGCGCCGGGCCGCGCGCCGGGCGGTCGCGACGAGGGCGGCGGTCGCGGTGCGCGGCCGCGCCGCCGCGCCGCCGGGCCGCTCGTGGGCCTCGAGCGCCTTCTCGACGCCGCGGCGCAGGCGCGCGGTCCTGCCGCCGCACTCGGCGACGACGCGGGACACCTCCTCGTCCTCGAGCAGCGCGAGCATCAGGTGGTCGACGTCGCAGACGCCGTGACCGCGCCTGACCGCGAGCTGGAGGGCGCGGCGCACCGCCCGATCGATGTCGGGGGCGAACGCGATCTCGCCCGAGCCGTGCGTGAAGGTGTCGCCGCCGCTCATCGCGCTCCTCCGGCCGCCAGCGCCGGCGCTGCGCCGGACAGGAGAACGCGGGGGGCGGTCACCCGGAGCCCGACTCCTGCCGCGATCATGGCGTCGGCCTCGACCGGGCCGCCGCACACGACGTGGCGCGCGTAGAACTCGCGGATCGCCCGGCGGTCGCCGGTGCGCACGACGTCGCGCGAGCGCAGGTGGAACGGCAGGCGCGGGGCGCTCTCGAAGTAGCGGTCCGAGAACGCGCCGCGCTGCTCGTACTTGCGCACGTAGTACTCGATCCCGCAGTTCACGTAGTGGAGGATGGCCGGCTCGACGGTGGTGATGGTCTGCCCTCCGGTCGCGGTCAGGTCGAAGACGTGCACGCTGTGGGCGGTCACGCCGGGCGCCACGCGCACGGCAGCCTTGCCGTTGTCGTAGGCCAGGAAGTACCAGGGGCGGCCGGCGCCCTCCAGCCAGGCGGCGATGGCGCCCCGGCGGCACGTCACGGGGTTCTTCTTGAAGAGAGTCACGTCGCGGAAGTAGTCGTCCATGTCGGCGGCCTCGGGGAACGCCTCGCAGTTGAGGTACACGACCTGCCCCACGGTCTCCGGGATCGAGGCGAAGTGGTGGGCGACCGGCTCCTGGCTGTGGAAGAGCTCGTCGATGTCGATGTGCAGCAGCCAGTCCATGCCGCGCCGGGCGGCGAGGTGGAGGGCGAGCTCGGCGTTCAGGACCTGGCGCGCCATCACCTCTCTGGTGAGGAAGGCCTCCATCCGCGCGAACGCCGGCGCGCTGGCCCGCTGCCAGGCGCGCACCGCGTCGTCGCAGCGGACCGCCGTCACGCCGGGCAGGGCGCTCGCCCCGTCGGCGGCGGGATCGTCGGGGTCGTCGAAGAACACGTAGATCTCCGCGAATCCGATGGCGAGGTGGTATCGAAGGAAGGAGAAGAGGGGCGGGCCCGGGTGTCGCACGGTGGTGGCGATGCAGGCGCGCGAGGACGGTCTTGCGATGGCTCGGGTCATGGCGGCGCTCCAGAGGGATGCCAGCGGAGTGGATCGTCCGATCAGCGGAAGTCGAACAGGAGCGGGACCTCGGCGGTCCCCTGGTCGCAGCGGGTCTCGAGCGCGCCGATCATCCGCCCGCGCCGGAGCACGAGCACGACGCCGTCCTCGACGAGGAGCTCGTCGCCGGCGCCGAGGACCTCGCCGTAGCGGCGCTCGGCCAGCTC
>DATFRY010000290.1:0-7962 GCA_035262925.1 Kofleriaceae bacterium
GGTGCTTCCTGCCGCTCAGCACCTCGCCCGCGTTGCCCGAGAGCTTCGGCAGCCGCCACCGCGCCGCCGCCGGCATGACCGAGGTCTCCGATGCGACCGTGATCGCCGTCAGCGAGGAGCGCGGACGGGTGACCCTGTTCAGCGGGCGGGCGGTCGAGCCGATGGCCGACGGCGAGACGGTGGCCGCGCGCCTGCGCGGCGCGGGCGGCGACGGGGAGCGCGACTCGGCGCGCGCCGGCCTCAGGCGGCGGCGCACGCGCAGGTACAAGGCCGCCGCCCTGCTCGGCAGCCTCGGCCTCGTGGTCGGCGCCTGGTACGGGGTGGTGGGCGAGCCGGGGTCGGTCGTCACCCGCACGGTCTCGGTCGAGCTGCGCAGCGTGCCCGACAACATCGAGGTCGACCCGCCGGTGCCCGACCGCGTCGCGGTCCACCTGCGCGGCCCCGGGACCCGTCTCGACGCGGTCGGCGAGGGCGACGTGCAGGCGTGGGTCAACCTGAGCGGAGCGTCGCCGGGGCAGCGCAGCTACCCGCTCCAGGCCTCGGCGCCGCCGGGTGTGCAGATCGACGAGATCGTCCCGTCGCAGGTGGCCGTGCAGCTTCGCCCGCGCCGCTAGATCGGCGATCCTGTCCCGGATGCCGCGGGGGCGTGACGGTGACCGTGACGGTGACGGTGAGAGGAGACGGTGAGACGGCGGCGGCGACGGCGGCGGCGGCAACGGCGACGGCGGCAACGGCGACGATGACGGCAACGGCGACGGTGACGGCGCCCGCGGGGGGGCGAGGGCAAAGCCTGCGCCGCGACCTGCGCCTCATCACGGGTGACGGCGTGGCCTTCAGCGTCCACGTCGGGCTGGGTGAGACCTACCTGGCGGCCTTCGCGCTCGCCATCGGATCGTCGCCGGTCCTGGCCGGCCTGGTCGCCGCGCTGCCGATGATGGCCGGAGGCCTGGTCCAGCTGGTCGCACCGAGCCTCCTGCCCCGGTTCCCGTCCTATCGCTCGTACGTGGTGCTCGGCGCGGCGGTGCAGGCCGCCAGCTTCTTCCCGCTGATCGCGGCGGCGCTGGCCAGCGCTCCACCGACGGCGATCGTCTTCGCGTGCGCGTCGCTCTACTGGGCGGCGGGCCTCGCGACCGCGCCCGGCTGGAACGCGTGGATGACCCAGCTGGTGCCCGCGCGCATCCGCGGCTCGTTCTTCGGCCGGCGCCAGGCGCTGTGCCAGCTGGGCGTCCTGGTCGGGCTGGGCGCCGGCGGCCTCCTCCTGCAGGCGGCGGGTGCCGACCGCCGCGCCTTCGCCATCCTGTTCGCCGCCGCGTTCGCGGGCCGCGCGACGTCGACCTTCTTCCTGGCCCGCCAGTCGGTCCCGCCGGGCCGGCCGCGCCCGCACGCGATCCGCGCGCGCGATCTCCTGGCGCGCGCGTGGCGCAGCCGGTCGCGCGGGCTCATCGCCACCATCCTCATCGTCCACTTCTCGGTCAACCTGGCCTCTCCGTTCTTCACGCCGTTCCTGCTGGCCGACCTCCACGTGTCCTACGGCGTCTTCATGTCGCTCCTGGCCGCCAACTTCGCCGGCAAGATCGCGACCTATCCGCTGCTCGGGCGCATCGCGCGGCGCGCCGGCCTGCGCCAGCTCATGGCGATCGGCGGGCTCGGCATCGCGCCCCTGCCGCTCCTGTGGCCGACCGTCCCCGTCGCCTACCTCATCATCGTGCAGGGCGTGGCCGGGATGGCCTGGGCCGCGTTCGAGCTGTCGGTGATGCTGAGCTTCCTCGACGTCAGCGACGACCCCGAGCGGACGAGCCTCCTGGCCACCTTCCACTTCCTCAACTCGGCCACGGTGGCGGGCGCGTCGCTCGGCGGCGGCGCGCTCCTGGCCTTGCTCGGCGCGGACCGCGACGCGTACATCATCCTCTTCGCGGTGTCGGCCGTCGCGCGCCTGCTCGCGGTGTCGCTGCTGCTGGCGCGCGCGCGGCGCGGCATGGCCGTCGAGGTGCCGCCGCTGCGCATCCTCGGCGTGCGGCCGTGGGGCGAGGCCATCGTGCGGCCGGTGGTGGCCACGCTCGACCTGGCCCGCCGACTCGGCCTGCCCGGGCTCAGGCCGGGGCAGGCGGACGAGTCGCACGCGGACGAGCCGTAGGCGGACGAGCCGCGGGCGGCCGCCGGTGCCGGTGCCAGCGCCGCGGACCAGCCGGCGCCGAAAACAGCTCCGGCGGAGCGGAATGACCCGCCCCGCCGGTACAACGAGGGTTCGTCCAGCCGAGGGACGAGCCGATCAACTATCGAGTCTGGTGGGCCTGCACCGGGGTCGGCGCGACCCCCGAGTCGTAGAAGACGCCGGCATCCGACTGGCCGCCACCTGCATCGGCCCGGCCGCCGCCCGCATCCGACTGACCGCCACCCGCATCGGCCGGGCCGCCGCCCGCATCCGACTGACCGCCACCGCCACCCGCATCGGAGGTGCTGCCGCCGCCTGCATCCGCGGTGTCGTCGTCATCGCCTCCGCACGCCGCGGGCGAGAGAGCCAGGACCAGACCGAGGCACAAGCCGTACACGCGAAGTTTCATCTGTACTCCTGAGGCAAATGGAAGCGAGCACCTTAGCACCCTCAGGAGAGTGACGACCTTTCAGCCCGCGACGATCACCTGCGCCGGTCGGATGGTGTCTTCACCGTCGACGGCGACGTATCCCGGCGCCAGCGTCGACACGATGAGCCCGCCTTGACCGGGCTCGCGCGCCGCCAGGACGGAGACCGCTTCATGCTTCGCCGGATCGAATCGCTGGCCGGTGGGATCGAAGCGCTCGACGCCGAACGCGCGCAGCCGATCGAGAAAGCCGCTGCGCACGTGCTCGACGCCGGTGACGAAGGCGTCGGCCGCCCCGCCCTGGCGCGCGGCCGCGATCGCGCGGTCGAGATCGTCGAGCACCGGGATGAGCGCCGCGATCATGTCGCGCCGCGCTCGCTCGATCTCGCGGCGGGCGTCGCGCTCCAGCCGCTGCCGCGCCTGATCGATCTCCTTCTGCGCCTCGCGCTCGTGCGCGATGGCCTCGCGCAGGCGCCGGTCGCGGTCGGCGAGCTCGGCCTCGAGCGCCTCGACCTGGCCGGGTCCCCCCTCCGGGCGGGGAGCGCCCGAGCCCGACTCGGCCGCGCCCTCCTGCTCCGGCATCGCCCACCACCGCCTGTCCCTCATCGTGTAGCCGGGGAAACGGCCCGAGTCGCCCGTCATCGCGCAGTTGGTAATCACCGGCACAAGCTCGTCAACGGCATCCGTGGCAATTCAGGCATCAGGGCGGCACCGTGGGGCTGAATAGACCTGGGGCAGATCGCCTCACTGTGTCCATTTCGTCAGTGCCGGGCTGGCTCCGTTCCGCAGAAATGAGGACATGAAGCAACGCGCTTGTGGAACGCGAGTTGCGATACAGGCGGAGACGACGTGGACCAGGCGAATGGCTGTCACCCGGACGCCTTCGACCAGTGCGAGGGCGAGAACGGATCTGTCGAGGGCAAGTCGGCGACTGCCGACGTGCCCCCGCAGGCCGCCCAATCAGGCGTCCCTGATCCACAGGATCAGACCGAGCGGCGCCAGCAGACGCTTCTCGACTGGGTCGGCCACGAGCTGCGCAACCCGATCGCAGCCATCGAGCTCGCCGTCCACTCGATGCGCGAGCTGTCCGACGAGCGTCTCGATCGTCCGCTCACGATTCTCGAGCGCCAGACGCGGCAGCTGAGCCGCGTCGTGCTCGAGCTGCTCGAGATGGCGCGCGCGATGTCGCAGCGGTCCAGCGGCGTGCCGTCGCCCTCGCCGGTGCCGCAGGCGTCTCAGGCGCGCCCGCAGGACGGCGGCGCCGACCGCTCCGATGAGCGGCCCGGCGGCGCGAGGGCCAGCGCTCCCCAGCGCCTGCTCGTGGTCGAGGACAACGACGACCTGTGCGGGCTTCTGCGCGAGATGCTCACCACGTGGGGCTTCGAGGTGGAGGTCGCGACCAACGCGTCGTCGGGGCTGGCCAAGGCGGCGGTGCGGCCGCCCGACATCGCGCTGGTCGACATCGGGCTGCCGGATCGCGATGGCTGCGACGTGGCGCGCGCGCTGCGCCGCTCGCTGCCGCCGACGCTCCGGTTGATCGCGATGTCGGGTTACGGGCAGAGGCAGGATGGCGCGCGCGCGCTGGCCGCCGGCTTCGACGAGTATCTGGTGAAGCCTCTGAACATTGCTCGGCTGCGGCGGCTGCTGGGCGAGGCGCCGAGCCTGGCCCTCGCTGCAGCGGGCCACGACGGCTGAAGCCGCGCGGTCTCTCGAGGCCGACCCGGGCGCCGGCGAGACGACCGGCGTCGGACAAGGAGGTCGATTCGCACGGATTTTGGCTCTGGGCGGGGATCTGCGCGGGCGAGGTTGTTCAGTGAATGCGCAGGTTGTCGGCGAGCGGGGCTAGAATGCGGCGCGGTCGAACTCGAACGAGGTGACACCATGGGAGCAAAGCCGAAGAAGACGGGGACCGCTGCCAGGGTGCCGGCGAAGCAGAAGCGAACGCCGGCGCGACGCGTACCGGCCCGCAGGGCCGCCAGCTCGGCGGCGCACGGCAGCGTCGACGGCTACGTCGCCGGGCTGAGCGGAGATGTGGCGGAGATCGCCGAGCGGCTGCGCCACCTGGTGATGGGTGCGGCGCCCTCGGCCGTCGAGTCGATCAAGTGGGGGCAGCCGGTCTACGAGGACAACGGCCCCTTCTGCTACTTCAAGGCCGGCGCCGGCCACATCACCTTCGGGTTCTGGCGCGGCACGGAGCTGGAGGATCCCGACGAGCGGCTCGAGAGCGGCGACGATCGGATGAAGCACGTCGTCCTGCGCAGCGTCGAGGACATCGACGATGGCATGGTGGGTCGCTGGGTGCGCCAGGCGGTCGACCTCAACTGGCGCCTCGGCAGCCCCACGAGGCTGGCCAGCCAGGAGACCGAGGCGGCGGCGGCCGTCGCGCTCCCCGACGAGCCTGTCGGCGACGAGGGCGGCGACGATGTGCAGGTCGGGTCGCGGGCGGAGACGAAGGCCTGGTCTCCGGCGACGCGGTCGGGCGACGACATCGAGGTCGACGTCGACCTCGATCTCGAGGAGGAGGATGGCGACGCCCGCTTCGGCGACGGGGCGCGGGACGGGGAGACGACGCAGCCGATCGAGACCGTCGTCGACGATGACTCGTTCGAGCCGGCCTGGAAGGACGGCGAGCGGTAGGGCCGGGTCGGGCGGACGCGGCGCCGCGGAGACGGGACCGGTCGCGTTGACCTGGTCGACGTCGTGGTCGTGACGGCGCCGGCGCCGTGGACGTCGGCGCCACCAGGGTCGACGACTTGACGTCGTGTCCCGCTCGTCAACCTGATTCGACGGCGGTGGAGCTCACGTCCAAGGCGCCGGCGCCGTCAACGACCACGACGTCGACCGGGTCAACGTCGACGTCAAGCGTGTCGACCTCGACCTCGACCGCGACCTCGAGGAGGACAGGCCAACGGCTCGTCGTCTGTCGGGGTCCTACTCGCAGCGGTTGCAGAGCGCCTCGCCCGAGAAGCAGTCGATGCCGTCGGTGCAGCCGAAGCCCAGGAACGGGCACGAGGGTGCCTTGCGGCAGGCGAACGGGCCCGAGCAGTTCGTCGAGCAGGTGCAGGAATCGGAGCAGTCGATGCCGCCGGCGCAGCTTTCGCGCGCGGTGCAGCCGACCGAGCAGGGGCCCGGGCCGCACTCGATGGGCCCCGCGCAGGCCTCGCGCGAGGTGCAGCGCACGTCGCAGGAGTCCGCGGCGGAGCAGTCGACGCCCGACTCGCAGGAGTTGCGGCCGTCGCAGATGACGGTGCAGGCGAGGCCGGGCGGGCAGACCACGGGGTCGGCGCACGATCCGTCCTCCAGGCAGTCGATGGCGCAGGTGCCCTGATCGCAGCGCGTGCACGCCGCGGGACAGCCGGTGGCGTCGGGTTCGCCGCCGGCGTCGCGCGAGGGCAGCGCTGCGTCGCTGGTGGCACCGCCGCCGCCATCGTCGTCCGCGGTGCCGTCGTCCGCGCCGCCGTCGTCCGCGGCGCCGTCGTCGCCGGCGCCGTCGTCGCCCGGACTGCCGCCGGCGGGCACGACGCACCAGCCGCTCTCACAGACGCGGCCGCCGGAGCATTCGCCCGCGCCGGTGCATCGGTACTGCTCGGATCGCGAGTCGATGGAGCAGGCCGAGGGCCCGAGCGCGAGAGCGAGCGAGAGTGCGGCCAGGGTCATGGCGATGGCAGCGAGGGGGGGCGGTCGGTTCATCGCGCAGCTCGCACGGTCATGGTGAGGAGGGCGCCCAGGCCGCGGGGCGCGGGCGACGGGGCGACGGCGATCTCGGCGGTGGGTGAGCGATCCGCGTCCCCGCCCTGCTTGAGGACGAGCACGACACCCGCGGCCGCGGTTGCCGCTCCGGCGACGAGGAGCGCGCTGCCCCAGCGGGCCTCCTTGCGGCCGCTGGCTTCCAGGTCGGCGAGAGCCTCGAGATCCGCGACCGTGTCGGTCGGTGCGTCGTCGACCTCGTCCTGCTTGCTCCCGGCGGCCGCGAGCAGGAGACCGCCGACCACCATCAGGCCGGCGCCGCCGGCGGTGACTCCCCACACGAGCGGGTCGACCCGGCGGGCCGAGAATCCAGCCCGGTCGCGGGGACCACGGGTCAGGTCGGCGCCGGGCGCCGCGGGCTCGGCGGTCGCCGGGCGCGCGGCGGCGGAGGCTGCGGTGGACGCGGATGTCGATGTCGCGGGAGCCGGCGTGCGCTGACTGACGACCTCGGCGCCGTCGGGGTCGCGCCAGAACGCGGCCGCGCGGGGGCGGAAGGCCGCCTCCAGCGCCCGCGCGTCGTCACCGGCGAGGATCAGGCTGCGGCGCTGGGCGGGTTGCGCGCGAGAGATGACGCGCAGGCGCACGCGGATGTGGCCGGCGTCCGCGGCCTCGACCTCGCCGAGCACGGCGCGGCTCACCTCGAGGAGCGCGAGCGCCTGCTGCAGACAGGCGTCGCTGGGTTCGCCGCAGCCGGCGACCGCGAGGACGTCGTCGAGGGGCGCGCGGGTGACGCGGCTGCCGGCTTCGCCGACGACGTCGGCCATGGCCTCGGTCAGGCGCTCCGGCGCGCGCGCGAGGGCGCCGGGCAGGTGGCCGGCGAACGGCGCGACCAGGACGCGCTCGCCGCCGTTTCCGTCCTGGGCCAGGGCGGGGCCCGCCACCAGGAGGAGGGCCGCGGCGAGGACGCGAGCCGGCGCGCTGATTGCGGTGCGGCGCTTCACCGGCCGAGGCGCTCGAGGCGAGCGCGGATGAGGGCGGCGTCGGGCGCATCGGGAGCGATGCGCAGGTAGGTCTGCCACGAGCGGATGGCGAGCGCCTTCTGGCCGGCGCGCTCGTACACGAGGCCGAGGCCGCGATGAGCGGGGGCGAAGCGCGGCGCGATGTCGACGGCAGTCTGGAACTTGCGGCGCGCGTCGTCGAGGTTGCCGTCGAGGTAGAGGCGCGCGCCGTCGCGATAGAGCTGGTCGGGCGTGGCGTCGACGTGGCGGTGCGCGGCCCTGACCTCCGCAGGCTTGCCGCGGCCGGCCGCGGAAGCGCGCGGCGCGCGACGCGTGGCTCGGGTCTCGGACGATTCCGGGCCGGCGGCGGCGGCGTGCTCGGCCGACGGCGCGGCGCGCGGTGGGCGCGTCGCCGCGCTCGCCGCCGAGGGCGGCTTCACGGTGGCCCCGTCCGCGACGCGGGCCGGCGCGCCGGCGGTCGTGGCGGCGGGCACCGTGGGCGCGGTCGTCCGCGGCGCCGCGTCGCCGGGCGCCGAGGTGGTGGCCGCGGGCGTGCGAGCCGCGCCGCCGGGCGCCGAGGTGGTGGCCGCGGGCGTGCGAGCCGCGCCGCCGGGCGCAGCGGGGGCGGATGTGCGGCGGACATCGGCGGTCGCGGGCAGGCTCGCCGGCGACGACGTGGGTGCCGCCTTCGCGGCGGC
>DATFRY010000291.1:0-6486 GCA_035262925.1 Kofleriaceae bacterium
CGGCATGTCGCTCAACGGCATGTCGCTCAACGGCATGTCGCTCAACGGCATGTCGCTCAACGGCATGTCGCTCAACTCGAGCGAGCTGAGCGGAGAGCTTGCCAGCGGCGAGGCGGTCTTCGGCGCGGGCATGGTGGGAGCCCACCTGAGCGGCGTCCTGTCGGACGGCAGCACCCTGCCGCTTCGCATCGACTCGGCGAGGACTCTGCCGGGGCCGAACGGCGACGTGTGGGCCTACGGGGTCAGCTACGCGCTCGCCGGCGGCAGCTGGGCGCCGCTCTGCGGTGTGAGCGGCGGTGCGCCGGTCGCCGCGATCGCGCTCGTCGGCACGTGGGATCTCCGGTCGGGCGTGCCCGGCGGCGGCTCGTGGGCCGCGAGCTCGAGCGAGTTCACCTTCGCCTGCCGCGGGGCGGCGCTCGCGAAGTGCGTGGAGCTGGGCTACAAGCCGTGGCAGAGCGTGAGCGGGACGCTGCTCCGCGACCACCACCAGGCGTGCGCGCGCATGATCCGCGCCGACTACTGCGGCGACGGGACGGCGTGGACCCGCGACGGCGAGCTCATCAACCTGTACGACAGCCTCGGCATCCAGGAGGATGCCGCGAACTGGAAGACCGACGCCGAGTGGCTGCCGGGCGGGGCGCGCTGCTACCACAAGCTGCGCGACTTCCGGCACGGAAAGCCGCACTGCAAGGAGCTGAAGAGCAACCACTGCGGCTCGTTCGCCGACGGTGCCCTGCTCATCGACGAGTACAAGCCGTAGGGACGGAAACGCGCTCCATGGCACGTCGCCTGCACCGAGAAGATCGCGGCGGACTCATTTCACGAGTCGCGCCGGACGCTCGGAGGGCGTGCCATGAAAAAGCGCAAGCTCCTCGTCTCGCTCGTGGTGGCCGCGTGCGCGGTCCTCTCGATCGGTGTCCATCGGCTGTTCGACGACCCGCCCTCGCCAGGGCCGGTCATCCCGAGCGCCGCGAAGGCGACCTCGGCCACTGCCGCGAACCGCGATTCGCGCCGGCCCGGCGCGGAGGCCGTGGCGATCGATCCGCTGGCGCTCTTCACGGCCCGTGTCCCGTTCGCCCGCACGGCGGGCGTGGCGGGTGCGGACGGGCGAGCGGGTGCGCTCGCCTCCGACTCGTCGCCCGCCGGCGAGACGCGATCCGGCGACCGCGGTGTCGGCGCCGGCGCTGACGTCGGCTCGCGCGGCGACGATCCCGGCGACGACGCGTGGCGCGTGGCCGGCGCGATGCGAGAAGGCCGCGTGCATCGCAGCCGCTATCGCACCGAGGAGCGGGGCGAGCGGACGATCGTGACCAGCGGGCGCCGCATCAAACCCAGTGTGATCCACCTGCCGGAGCGGGTGCGGGCACAGCTCGAGCCGCGCGACAAGGCCAGCCCGGTGCGCGCGATGGTGTGCGTGAACCCGCGCGGGCGGCCGACCGGGGTGCGCATCGCCGACGGGACCGGCGTGCCCGAGGTGGACGCGACGGTCGCGCGCGAGCTCCTGGCCGATCGCTTCCGCCCGCTCCTGCGCCGCGGGCAGCGGGTCGACTTCTGCGAGCGGGTCACCGTGGTCGTGTCCTCGTGATCCGGAGCGTCACGTGACCACGCCATCGCCGCCGCCCGCGTTCCTGTTCGCCACCAGGACGGTGGCGAGGCTGCTCTTCGCCCTGCCGTTCATCGCCGCCGGCGCCCTCCACTTCGCGTGCGGGCGCGAGATGGCCGGCGCGTTCCCGGTGCCCGGCGGCGCGGTCTGGGTCCATCTGACCGGGGCCGCCATGATCGCCGCCGGCGTCGGGATCGCCACTCGCCGGCTCGGCATGTGGGCCGCGCTCGGCCTCTCGCTGCTGCTCCTCACGTTCATCGTCGCGGTCCATCTGCCCGGCCTGGCCCACGCGGCGACCCGGCGCGTGGCGATGGGCAACCTGATCGTGGACACCGCGCTCCTTGGCGGTGCCTTGACCTGGGCGGGCCTCCTGGCCAGCAACGAGCAGTGAGCCGGCCCGGCGGGCGAGGTGACACGACGCGCCTACTGCTGCGGCGGGGGCTCGGGCGCCGGCTCCTCGTCGGTGTCGACATCATCCTGCGGCGGCGGCTGGGGCTGCTGCTGGACGCCGCCGTGCTGGCCGAAGCGGGCCCGGGCGTGCCTGCCGAACCGGGCGGCCGCCGTCCCGAGCTCGGTCATGGTGATGCGGCCGTCGCGATCGGCGTCGACCGCGTCGAAGTGGCTGCCCAGCGGCGAGCAGGGCGCGCTGGCCTCGGCGCGCGTGATCGCGCCGTCGCGGTTGACGTCCATGCGCGCGAACCGCTCGGCCACCTTGTCGCGCCGCATCTTCACCCACTCGGCCTCGTTCAGGCGCCCGTCGCGATCGGCGTCGTAGCGGGCGATCGCCTGCTTTCGCCTGTCCTGCCGGAGCGCCTGCCGCTCCGCGCGATCGATGACGCCGTCTCTGTTCGTGTCGTACGTCGGCAGGAGCGGCGCGTCGTGCGCCGCCCTGCACTCGGCGCGCTGGCCGACGCGACCGCCGGCCATGGCCGCCCCCGGGACCGCCGCGACCGCGGCGGCGACGAACAGGACGCGTGACAGCTGCTTCATGATCATCCTCCTCATTGACGTCACTGAGGAGGCCGCGCGAGGCCGAAAAGTTAAGCGCGCACCGCGATGTCGATCGCTCAGTCGATGTCGTAGCGCTTGAGCTTGTCGTAGAGCGTGCGCTCGCCGATGCCGAGCAGCTCAGCCGCGCGCCGGCGGTTGCCCGACACGGCGCGCAGCGCCTGCTGGATGGCGTCCCGCTCGAGGTCGACCAGCGGCTTGAGCTCCCCGGCCGGCGCGGACGGCGTCGCCGGCCCGCGCTCGAGCCTCACATCGTCGGCGGTGATGACGTCGCCGTCGGCGAGGATGGCGGCGCGCTCGAGCGCGTTGGCCAGCTCGCGCACGTTGCCCGGCCAGCGCCAGGCGACCAGCTTGCGCTCGGCCGACTCCGCCAGCGTCAGCTCGCGGCGCTTGAGGTCGGACGCGATGCGGGCCAGCGTGACGCGCGCGATCGGGATGATGTCGCCGGGCCGCTCGCGCAGGGGCGGCATCTGGATGGGGAACACCGCCAGGCGGTGGTAGAGGTCCTCGCGGAAGCGGCCCTGGTCCATCATGTCGCGCAGGTCGCGGTTGGTGGCGGCGATCCAGCGCACGTCGACCTCGATGGTGCGCGTGCCGCCCACCCGCTCGAACCGGCGCTCCTGGATGACGCGCAGGAGCTTGGCCTGCAGCTCCGGCCGCAGCTCCGCCACCTCGTCGAGGAAGAAGGTGCCGCCGTGGGCCAGCTCGATGCGGCCGCGGCGCCGCTCGCTGGCCCCGGTGAACGCGCCCTTCTCGTGGCCGAAGAGCTCGCTCTCCAGCAGCGTCTCGGCCAGCGCGGCGCAGTTGACCGCCATGAACGGGCGCGCGCGCCGGTCGCTCAGCCCGTGGATGGCGCGCGCCGCCACCTCCTTGCCGGTGCCGCTCTCGCCCAGGAGCAGCACGGTCGCCGCCGTGCGCGCCACCTTCTCGATCGCATCGACCACCGGCTCCATGTGCGGGTCGCCGTGGCTGAGGCGCGGCTCGCTGACGTCGACCCGCGCGGCGCGCGCCTCCAGGTCGAGCAGCCGGCGGCGCTCGAGCGCGCGGCTGGCCAGGAGCGAGAGCTCGTCGGGCCCGCCGATCGGCTTCTCGAGATAGTCGAACGCGCCCAGCTTCATGGCCTCGACCGCGGTGCCGACCGTCCCGTGCGCGGTCAGCACGATCACCTGCACCTCCGGCTGGTCGGCGCGCACCTTGCGGAGGAGCGCCATGCCGTCCATGCCGGGCATCCTGAGATCGGTGAACAGGAGGTCGAAGCTGTGATCGTCGAGCGCGCGCGCGGCGGCCGCGCCGTGGGCCGCGACCTGCACGTCGTGGCCGTCGAGCGCGAGCGCGTCGGAGATGAACTCGCGGATACCTGCTTCGTCGTCTGCTACCAGGATGCGGGCCACGTTTCCCTCGTTTCGCCTCTCTTGGCCTCAGCCGCGCGGCAGGACGACCGAGAACTCGGCCCCGCCTCCCGGGACGTTGCGCGCGGCGATGGTGCCGCCGTGCAGCTCGACCAGCCGCTTGGCCACGGCGAGGCCGAGCCCCGTGCCCTGCTCGCGGCGGCTGAAGAACGGCTCGAAGATGCGCGCCAGATCGTCGGCCGCGATGCCGGCGCCCCGATCGCGCACCGCGAAGACCAGGCGGCCGCGCTCCCCGACCACGCGCGCCTCGACCTGCCCCTCGGCCGCCTGCGCCGCGTTCTCGAGCAGGTTGGTCAGCACCTGGCGCATGCGCGCGCGGTCGAGCGGCCAGCTGGCCGGCGCGCCCGCGGCCTCGATCGCCACGCGCCCCTCGCCGACGGCGGCGGCCGCCTCGCGCAGGAGCGCGGCCGGCTCGACCGGCTCGCGGTGGATGGCGCCCGTGCGGGCGAACTCGAGCAGGCCGTTGGTCAGGGTCTCGAGCCGGATCGCCTCGTCGACCACGCGGTCGGCCTTGCTGCGCGTGCGCTCTCCCTCGGGCAGGGCGCGAGCGAGCAGCTGGGCGTTGCCCTTGAGCGAGGCCAGCGGGTTGCGGATCTCGTGGGCCAGCGTGGCGGACATCTGGCCCAGGCTGGCCAGGCGGCGCTCGTGCTCGAGGCGGCGCTCGAGCGCCTCGCGGTGGAGGATCCAGCGAAACAGGGCCAGCGAGATGACGAGCAGCCCGCCGGCGGCGAGCGCGCCGACCGCGAGAGTCTGGCTGGCCGCGCTGCGCAGATCGTCCGCGACACCCGGCTCGAACTCCATGAGCAGCGGGCCGGGGCGAGCGCGGGGCCCCGCCACGCCCTGGGCGGCGAGCCGCCGCGCCACGCGGCCGAGCGGCCGGCGCAGCACCATGCGGCGACGCTCACCGACGGCGATCGGGGCGCGCGCCGGGCGGTCGACCAGGACGCGCTCGATGTGGTCGGGGTCGCCGGCCGGCGTGCCCGCGGCGGCGAGCGGCGCGCCGTCGATGTCGAACACGGCGATATAGGTCATGCCGTCGGGCTCGAGCTCGTCGAGCATCTCCTCGAGGTCGGCCCGGGTGGGGACGGCGTCGAGCGAGGCCAGGCGCACGCGCACCGCGTCCTGGAGGAGATCGGCCTGGCCGCGCTCTAGCGTCTCGGACGCGTCGCTCACTCCCCGATGCGTGGTCCACACGGTGGCGAGGAGCGCCGCGCCCATGAGCAGGGCCGCGGCGATGAGCGCCCACGGAGACACGCGCGCAAACCGGTTGGATCTGGCCACGATTCGCCTGGCTCACCCGCGCCGACCGGGGCGCGGCCACGGGCCTCGAGCGCAGCAATGCGCAGGCCAGACGCCCTGGACCTGCAATCCTTGCCCTCGCATGCGGGATCTCATGCAGGTTCCGCAGGCCGCCTGCAAGTCCGGCAGATCAGGTCGGGGTCAGCCGCGCCCGATGAGGGCGAGCAGCCGGTAGATCAGCCCCTTGCGGGGGCCTTCGTCCGCGGCGAGGGCCGCGTCGGCCAGCGGCATCTCGACGGTGACGATCGGGCCGTGCGTGTGCTCGCGCGCATCGGGCGCCAGGCTGCGGATGAGGGCGCGCATGCCGTCGTTGTCGGCGAGCACGTCGCAGCTGAAGACGTCGATGTCGCGCTCGCGCGCCGCGCCGATGAGGCGCGAGAGCAGGACGCGGCCGAGGCCCACGCCCTGGGCGTCGTCGGTCACGGTGACGGCCGCGTCGGCCACGTGCGGGCGATCGGCCAGGCGGATGAAGCGGGCGATGCCCAGCGCGATGGGCTTGCCGCGCCGCTTGCGGGTCGCGCCGATCGCCACGTGGTCGACGTTGTCGACCTCGGTCAGGTAGCGCAGCTCGGCGTCGGTGAGGGCGGTCTTGGCGGCGAAGAAGCGGCGGTAGCGCGACTCGGGCGACAGCCGGTCCCACGCCTCGAGCATGAGGCCCTTGTCCTCCGGGCGGACCAGGCGCAGGTGGACCCTGGTGCCGTCCTCGAGGACGACATCCTCTCCGTAGTGCTCGTCGAACACCGTGTCCGCCTCGGCGGGCGGTCGGGCCCGATCAGGAGGCCTGGGCCTGGGCCTGGCGCTCGATGCGGGCCAGGCGCATGGAACGGCTGCGCAGGCGCGGCACGAAGGGGCCGAGGATGAAGACGCGCAGGAGCATCCACCAGAAGCTCTTCTCGTTGAGCGACGGATCGATGCGATCGGCGATGGCCGCGTGCGCCTCGCGCATGCGCGACCAGTGGGTGCCCGGGCTGTGGTGATGCGCGGTGTGCAGGCCGTTGTTGAGCAGGATCGTGTTGAGCACCGGGCCGACGAAGTTGCGCGAGTGATTGAACTCCGACTCCTCGTCGGCGTGCACGTGCTGGAGGTAGTTGAAGACCAGCACCACGAACAGGCCGAACTGCTGGGGCACCACGATGTAGAGCAGCGCCTTCTTCCAGTCGACGAGGA
>DATFRY010000292.1:0-3747 GCA_035262925.1 Kofleriaceae bacterium
AAGACGCGCGCCGTCAAGCAGCGCTACCAGGGAGCGTGCCGCGGCTGCGGCGCACCGACCAGCGCGCGCAACGGCAAGGGCGACGCCTACGCCTACTGCAAGCACTGCCACCCCGGCGCCATCGAGACGAAATGGACCCGCGAGCGAGTACGCGACGCGATGCTGGCCTGGCGCGACCGCTACGGCCGGCTGCCGAGCTCCTATGACTTCTCGCGCACCCACGCCCGTCGGCGCGGCGGCCAGGCACTCGCCCGCCTCAGCGACGGCGACTGGCCATCGTCGACGACCGTCACCGACCTCTACGACAGGTGGGCGGCCGCACACGGCGACGCGCGCCGCGCTCGCCGCTCGGAGTCATAGTCATTGCGGCGTCGAGTCGTGCACGGCGGTGACCCCGAAGCGGTCCAGCGCGAACAAGGGCGCGTGGTATTCACCTCGTCAACCACGAACGGCCGCCGCCCGCGCCTCGACTCGTCGGCGACGACCTGCCTGCCGACGCTGCTTGATCGCAGTGCATCGCGTACGTCTCCGGGTGAGAGCCGCGTCGCGGGCGTGGTGGCCGCGACGCAGTGTCGACCCCGGCATCGCTTGCGAGCCGTGGATCGGCCCGGCAACCGCTGTGGCTCAGGTCGTTTTGATCAGGCCGCCGTCGATGACCCAGTCCGCGCCTGTGACGTTCGCGGTGCGGGGTGAGGCAAGCAGCGCGACGATCGTTGCGACCTCGCGCGGCGTGGTGAAGCGGCCGGTGGGCATCCCGGCGGTCACCGCGGCGCGGACCGCCTCCGGGCCAGCACCGGTTGCTTCGCCGACCAGGTCGGCGACGCCGCCGTCGCCGAGCCAGAGGTCGGTCGCGACCGGGCCGGGCGACACGCTGGTGATCCGGATGCCCTGCGGGCCGAGCTCCTGCGACAGCGCCTTGCTGATGTTGACCAACGCCGCCTTCGCGGCTCCGTAGTCGATCACCGCGCCGTCCGGGTGAAAGAACGCGTTGACCGAGGCGATGTTGACGATCGTGCCCGCGCCGCGCGTGACCATGTCGGCGACGGCGGCGCGGGTGGCCCGCAGCGCCGCGAAGAAGTTCAGCTGCAATGACGCCTCGAAGTCCTCGTCGCTGAGGGCGAGAAAGCCCTCGGTGCGCGGGTGCACCGCGCCGACGTTGTTGACGAGAACGTCGACGCGGCCGTGGCGGTCGATCGCGGCGCCGATGAGGCGGCCGGGCCCGTCGCGTTGCGCGAGGTCCACGGCGACCGGCGTGACGCCGACCAGGCCCTCGAGCGCGTCAACGCGGCGCGCGCCCGCGACCACGACCGCGCCCTCGCCGGCGAGCTCCTCGACGCAGGCCAGCCCGATGCCCTTGCTGGCCCCGGTGACAACCGCGACCTTGCCGGTGAGTTCGAGATCCATGACCGCAGTGTTTCAGCGCACAGGAGAAGTTCGGCTTTCGCCGATTGTGTTGAGCGCAAGGGCGCTCGCGGCCGACGAGCTCGTTGGTGAGCGAGGACAGGAGGATCTCGCCGCCGTCGGCTTGAGCGCGTGCGCGCGCGGCGAGGTTGACGCTCGGCCGTTAGTGGTCGGCGTCGCGGCGCTCGGCCTCGCCGGTGTGGATGCCCAGCGCGGCGATTCCGGTCCAGGGCGGCCATTCCTCGGCCGCCAGCGTCCGGTTGGCGGCGAGCGCGGCCTCGACGACGGCGGGCGCCGAGTCGAACATCACGAAGAGGGACATCGTGGCGTGGCGGGTATTGGGCGGCAGCGCTGGCTCTCGTAGCCTTGGGTCGATGCGGGCGGTGACGGTGGAGGAGCGCCGGGCGCGGCTGGGGCGGCGGCACGCGCTGGCGGGCGGCGCGCAGGCGGCGACGCCGGTCGCGGCGGCGGCGAGGGTGGTGGCGCTGCACGGCACCGATGCCGCGTCGGTGTTCCTGTCGGCGCTGGCGCGGATGCGCGACGGTGACGTTGCCGCCGTCGAGCGTGCGCTCTACGAGGAGCGCTCGCTGCTGCGCGTGCTGGCGATGCGGCGCACGATGTTCGTCGCGCCGGTCGACACCGCGGCGGTGATGCTGGCGGCATGCTCGCGCGACGTCGCGGCGCGCGAGCGGCGCCGGCTGATCGGCTTCCTCGAAGCCGCGGCTATCGGCGGCCGAGATGTCGACGGCTGGCTGGCTGGCGCCGAGCAGGCCACCCTCGAGGCGCTCGCCGCGCGCGGCGAGGCGACTGCGCCCGAGCTCGCCGGCGAGGACCAGCGGCTCGCGACCACACTGGTGCTCGGCGCCGGCAGCAAATACGAGGCCAAGGTGACGGTCGCCAGCCGCGTGCTGATCGTGCTCGGCGCGCAGGGGCGCGTGATCCGCACCCGGCCCACTGGGAGCTGGACCTCGACGCAGTTTCGCTGGGCCGCGCTGTCCGCCTGGCATCCGGGGGTCGCCGAGCAGTCCGGCGACGACGCGCGCGTGGAGCTCGCGCGCCGCTGGCTGGCCGCGTTCGGGCCGGCGACGCCGGACGACCTGCGCTGGTGGGCGGGCTGGACCGCGGGGCAGACACGCGACGCGCTCGCGGGCGTGGAGACGGTCGACGTCGGCCTCGACCGCGCGACCGGGGTGTTGCTGGCCGGTGACGAGGAGCCCGTGCAGGCGGGCGAGCCGTGGGCGACGCTGCTGCCCGCGCTCGATCCGACCGTGATGGGCTGGAAGGAGCGCAGCTGGTACCTCGGCCCCCACCGCGAGCTGCTGTTCGACCGCAACGGCAACGCGGCGCCCACCGTGTGGTGGGACGGACGCGTCGTCGGCGGCTGGGCGCAGGCGCAGGGAGGCGAGATCCGCACTCACCTCTTGGAGGACGTCGGGCGCGACGGCGAGGCGGCGATCGAGCTCGAGGCAGCCGCGCTCGCCGCACGCGTGGGCGCCGCGACGCTCAGCCCGCGCGCGCGGGCGCGCGCGCCGCTCGAGCAGCAACTGCTCAGGTGACCTCCATGGCGGGCCCAGCTCACGTCCGAACTGGAGGCCGCACGCGACGAGGAGTGCGCCGAAGTGCTCGAACGTGTCCCCGCCTGCCTCGACGAGCTCAGCAGCGAACGCGACTGCGATCGCGCCACCGTAACGAGGCGTCCTGGGAGTGGGCAGCAGGCGACCGTGTTGGACGAGTCGACTGGCCGTCCGCGGCTTCGCGGCCAGCGGCGAGCTTGATCCCGCGCCTTGGCGGTCGGTGTCGCGGCCGTTGCCGCCCGCCCGTGGAATGGGTGGCGGGCTTGTCCGGATTACTGTTCATTCAGGGTGTGCTGGGCCAGTCCGCGACAGCCGCCGGGGTCATCCTCATCCCGTTGTCGCTTGGCTGGGTCGCCGCCTCGTTCGTCACCGGCCAGCTCAGCGCGCGAACCGGCCGCTACCGCATCTTTCCTATCGTCGGCACGGCCATCGTTCTCGGCGGCACGCCCCCGCACGTCTCGGCCAGCCGACCGCCGACGGTCTCGATCCGAACCAGCTCCTGCAAGGCGGCCTCCATGCCCCGGCGTAGTGCGGGCAAGCGTCGCCGGCGCGTTGGAGGCGGCCCTCGATCCCGTCTTCCTGGCCCTGGTACCGTTGGCCGCCGTGGGCGTTGTACTCGCGCTCGCGCCGAGAGAGCAGCCACTGCGCCGCACTCAAGCACTCACCGAGGCGATGCAGGAGCCTGCGTGACCTGCCAGACGCTCCTGCGCTTCGACGGAGTCACGGACCCGGGCGATACACCCGTCGGCTCGGCGACGCGCCGCCTGGAGCT
>DATFRY010000293.1:0-10338 GCA_035262925.1 Kofleriaceae bacterium
GCGACCCGCGCGAGATCGAGCTCATGAAGCGGCTTGACGCCGCGCTGGGCGCCGAGACCACGCTCCGCAACGTCGACTTCGACGAGAGCGAGCGCCGCATGATGTCGGGCTACCGCTTCCTGACCCTCAAGCCGCTCCTCCTGGTCGAGAACGTGCCGGAGTCGGCCGCCGCGGCGCCGCCGCCCGGCGAGCTCGTCGAGGCGGCCGCCCGGCGCAAGCTCGGCCTGGTCGTCCTGTCGGCCCAGGTCGAGATGGACATCGCGCAGCTGCCGCCCGAGGAGCAGAAGGACTTCCTGGCCTCGCTCGGCCTCGGCGAGCCGGCGGTCCATCGCTTCATCCAGGCCGCCTTCCAGCTCATCGATCTCATCTCCATGCTGACCGCCGGCCCCGACGAGTGCCGGGCCTGGCCCATCCCGCGCGGCACGCCGGCCCCGCGCGCGGCGGGCAAGATCCACTCCGACATCGAGCGCGGCTTCATCCGCGCCGAGGTGGTGAGGTGGGACGATCTGGTCGCCCTGGGCAGCGAGGCGAAGTGCCGCGACGTCGGCAAGCTGCGCGTGGAGGGCAAGGACTACATCGTGCAGGACGGCGACGTCGTGAACTTCCGCTTCAACGTGTGAGCCGCGCGCCGACCTGACGAGCCGCCGAGACCGCTCCCCCCCATGCACCCGTCACCCGATATCCTGGCCGGCCTCGCCCTGGTGCTGGTGACGGCAAAGGCGATGGGCGACCTGTTCGAGCGGCTGAAGCAGCCGGCCGTGCTCGGCGAGATCGTCGCCGGCGTGCTGCTCGGCAACCTCGACCTCCTCGGCTGGCAGTGGTTCGAGCGGCTGAGCGCGGGCGACGCGTTCGTCGGGCTGGCCGAGCTGGGCGCCATCCTGCTCCTGTTCGAGGTCGGCCTGGAGAGCGACCTGGGCAAGATGGCGCGGGTGGGAGGCTCGGCGGCCGCGGTGGCGGTCGTCGGGGTCGTGCTTCCGATCGCGCTCGGGTTCGGCGTGCACTGGATGCTGGTCGACAGCGCCACCTGGCACGTCCATCTCTTCGTCGGCGCCATCCTGGCAGCGACCTCGGTCGGGATCACCGCGCGGGTGCTGCGCGACATGGGCCGGCTCGACACGCCGACCGCCCGCGTGATCCTGGGCGCGGCGGTCATCGACGACGTCATCGGCCTGGTGGTGCTGGCCATCGCGGTCGGCGTCGTGCGCGCCGCCGACGGCGGCCACGCCCTGGCCGCGTGGGACATCGTCCTGATCGCGCTCCGCGCCTTCCTGTTCCTGGCCGGCGCCTCGCTGCTGGGGCGGCCGGCGTCGCGCGCGCTGTTCCGCGCGGTCTCGTTCCTGCACATCCGCGGCGTGCTGCTGGCCTTCGCGCTGGCCTTCTGCTTCGCGCTGTCCTACCTGGCCGCGCTGGTCGGACTCCATCCGATCGTGGGCGCGTTCGCCGCCGGCCTGGTGCTCGACGAGGTCTCGTATCGCGAGCTGGGCGAGCGCGAGGAGCACGGGCTGGAGGTCCAGCTCCATCCCATCGCCGGGTTCCTGGTGCCGGTCTTCTTCGTCTACACCGGCGCGCGCGTGGACCTGGGAGCGGTGAGCGGCGACATCCTGCTCCTGGCCGGCCTCCTGACCCTGGTGGCGGTCATCGGCAAGCAGGCGTGCGCGCTGGTCGCGTTCGGCCCCGGCGTGGACCGGCTGTCGGTCGGCATCGGCATGATCCCGCGCGGCGAGGTGGGTCTCATCTTCGCCGCGGTCGGCACCACGACCCTGCTGGCGGGCGCGCCGGTCATCTCGGCCGGCAGCTACGCGGCGGCGGTCATGGTCGTCCTGGTCACCACGCTGGTGACCCCGTCCCTCCTGACCTGGTCGCTCGGGCGAAAGGTGACATGACGATGGTGAGCCGTTCCATCGCTGCGGCGCTCCTGGCCGCGAGCCTGGGCCTCGGCGCCTGCGGCGGTGCGGGCGAGCGCGGCACCACCCGCGGCGGGTCTGCCGGATCGCGCCACGCCCTCCGCATGCGCATGACCGCGATGGACGGGGGCGAGATCGACCTCCTGCGCTACCGCGGCCGCGTGGTGGTGCTGCACCTGTTCGACACCGACTCGGCCGCCGCCCAGCTCGACGCCGAGCAGCTCACCGCGCTGGCGCGGCGCGAGCAGAAGCGGGTGAAGGTGATCGGAATCTGCCTCGACGCCGAGGGCTACCCGATGGCGGCGGCCTGGCGGCGCGCGCTCGGGGTCGGTTACCTCATCGCCCTGGGCGACCGGGACCTGGTGGTCGGGCACTCGCCGCTCGGCAAGCTGCACGTGGTCCCCACCACCGTGCTGCTCGATCGGAACGGATACGTCGTCCACCGGATCGAGCGCCAGCTGCGGCCGGGCGAGCTCGCCGAGATGGTGGACGACCTCTTCTGACCCGGGCGCGGGCGCGGCGAGCTATTCTCGAGGTGTGAGTCTGTTCGCGGTCCCCTTTCACCTCGACGAGCCGCTGGCCGGCTTCTCCGTGTCGGCGCTCGAGTCGGCAGGCGCCGTCTCGCGCACCATCCGCATGCCGCTGCCCGAGGGCCGGCCGTGGCAGCGACTGGCGGCGCTGTACGAGGAGGTGGCGACCGCGGTCGCGGGCGCGAGCGACCGCATCGTGGTCGCCTCGGGCGACTGCACCACCGCGCTCGGCACCCTGGCCGGGCTGGCGCGCAGAGGCCTCGACCCGGGCATCGTGTGGTTCGACGCCCACGGCGACTTCAACACCGACGAGACGACTCCGTCCGGCTACCTCGGGGGCATGCCGCTGGCCATCGCGGTGGGGCGCGGCGACCAGACCGTGCCGCGCGCGCTCGACGTGGGCCCGATCGACGAGCGGCGGGTGCTGCTGGTCGACGCGCGCGATCTCGACCCGGCCGAGCGCGAGGCGCTCGACGCTTCCCGCGTTCGGCGGCTGCCGGTGTCGTCGATCGACCCGGCCGCGCAGCAGGGGGCGGAGGCGGGCGCGCTGCCGCCGGGCGCGATCTACCTCCACCTCGACCTCGACGTGCTCGATCCGCTGGAGCTGCCCGGCCTGCGCTTCCCGTCGGCCGGCGGTGTGCGGCAGGCGGAGCTGGCGCGCGCGGTGGCCGCCGTGATCGCGACCGGGCGCGTCGCGGCCATCGGGCTGGCCTGCACCTGGTGGCCCGATCGCGTCGACGCGCCGCGGGCCAGCGCGATCGTTCAGCAGCTGTTAGAGATGGCGCCATAGCCCGGGAATAGCCGGGACGAGGGTCGCGGTATGCCGTCTCGGATGGGTCTCGGACCGATGTCGCGAGTGCTGGATGTGCGCCGCGGCGAGCGGTTGCTGGTCGCCCTGTCGTTCGTCTGCTTCTTCGGCCTCCTGGCGGCGAGCGGGGTGCTGCGCCCGATCCGCGAGGCGCTCGGCCTCGAGGGCGGCGTCGATCGCCTGCCGATCCTGTGGAGCATCACCTTCACCGCGTCGCTCGTGCTCTACCCGGCGCTCGGCGCGCTCGCGTCGCGCACCACCCGCACGCGCTTCGCCGTGCAGGTGTTCGTCATCATCGCGGCCAGCCTGGTCGTGTTCCGCATGCTGCTGGCGGGAGACCTGCCCGAGGTGCCGCTCGGGCGCGCCTACTACGTGTGGGTGAGCGTCTTCAACCTCATCCTGACCTCGGTCTTCTGGGGGGTGATGGCCGACGTCTTCACCAACGAGCAGGGCCGGCGGCTGTTCGGCCCCATCGCCGCCGGCGGCACGGCCGGC
Organism: Kofleriaceae bacterium; assembly: GCA_035262925.1. Classification (GTDB taxonomy): domain Bacteria; phylum Myxococcota_A; class Polyangia; order Haliangiales; family Haliangiaceae; genus DATFRY01. The sequence goes on from DATFRY010000293.1 coordinate 3,738, forward strand.
GCGGTGTGCGGCTCGACCGCGACCCGCCTTGCGGTGCGCGCGCTCGGGGTCGAGGGGATGCTGCTGGTGGCCGCGTGCCTCATCGGCCTGTCGGCGGTCTGCGTCGTCGCGCTGTCGCGCGCCGCCCACGCCGGCCGCGGCGGCGGCAGCCCAGACGGGGACGGCGGCGGCGGCGACCGCGGCGAGGCGCGCGCGCCCGAGCCCCTCATCGGCGGCAAGGTGCTCGACGGGCTGTCGCACGTGGCCCGCTCGCGCTACCTGCTCACCATCTGCGCCTGGATCCTCCTCCTCACCTCGACGGCGACGTTCGTCTACTTCCAGCAGGGATGGATCGTCAACCGCGCGATCGCCGACCGCGCCGGCCGCACCGAGTTCTTCTCCTCCGTGGATGTCGGCGCCCAGATCGTCACCCTCCTGGTGCAGCTCCTGCTGACGCGCGCGATCGTCCGCCGCTTCGGCGTGGCCGGGCTGCTCGTGGTCCTGCCGGTGGTGACCGGGCTCGGCTTCGCGGTGCTGGCCGCCGCGCCGGCGCTGGCCGCGGTCGCCGTCTTCCAGGTGGTGCGCCGCGCGTCCGAGTACGGGCTGGGCCGCCCGGGCCGCGAGATCCTCTTCACGGTGGTGAGCCGCGAGGACAAGTTCAAGGCCAAGAACGTGGTCGACGTGGTGGTCTATCGCGGCGGCGACGTCGCGGTCGGCTGGCTCAACATCGGCCTCAAGGCGACCGGGCTGGGCCTCGCCGCCCTGGCCCTGGCCGCGATCCCGCTCTGCGCGCTGTGGGCGGTCACGAGCATCGCGCTGGGCCGCATGGAGGGGCGCCGCCGCGCGCTCCTCGAGGAGAGACCGACATGACCAGACCCAGGCATCCCCGTCCCGACCCGAGCCGCCGCGACTTCCACCGCCACGTCGCGGCCGGAGCCGCGCTGGTGGCGGGCGCCGGGCTGCTCGGGCACGGCTGCAGCGCAGGCAGCACCGGCGCGGGCGGCGAGAAGAGCGCGAGCAGCGGGCCGCCGCCCGCCCCGCCCGCGCGGCCGGCCGCGTCCGCGGCGGCAGAGGAGAAGCGGTCGGACAAGCTCCGCATCCTCATCCTGGGCGGGACCGGTTTTCTCGGCCCCGCGGTGGTCGAGGCGGCGCAGGCGCGCGGTCACACGCTCACGCTGTTCAACCGCGGCAAGACCAACCCGGGGATGTTTCCCGACGTCGAGAAGCTGCAGGGCGATCGGGACGGCCAGCTGCAGGCGCTCGAGGGCCGCACGTGGGAGGCCGTGGTCGACACCTCGGGCTACGTGCCGCGCCTGGTCAAGATGTCGGCGGACTTCTTGTCCCGCGCGGTGGAGCACTACACCTTCATCTCGACCATCTCGGTCTACGCCGGTCACGCGCCGGTCGGCTCCGACGAGAGCTGGGCGGTGGCCACCACGCCCGACCCGACCAGCGAGGACGTGCCCAGGTACTACGGCGCGCTCAAGGCGCTGTCGGAGAAGGCGGCCGAGGCGGCGATGTCGGGGCGCGTGTGCACCATCCGGCCCGGCCTCATCGTCGGCCCGCGCGACAGGACCGGGCGCTTCACCTACTGGCCGCTCCGCGTCGCGCGCGGCGGCGAGGTCCTGGCCCCGGGCACCGGATCGGATCCGGTGCAGTACATCGACGTGCGCGACCTGGCCGCGTGGATCATCCAGGTCATCGAGAAGCGAGTGGTGGGCGTCTACAACGCGCTCGGTCCGGCGGACAGGCTCGAGATGGCCGGGCTGCTGGCGGGCATCAAGCAGGCGATCCCGGCCAGCGACGCCCGCTTCACCTGGGTGCCGACCGACTTCCTCGACAAGCAGGGCGTCTCGCCGTGGAGCGACATGCCGGTCTGGTTCCCGCCCACCGGCGAGGAGTCGGGCGCGGGGACCATGAGCAACGCCCGCGCCGTGGCCAGGGGGCTCACCTTCCGCCCGATCGCGGACACCACGACCGCGACGCTCGAGTGGGTGCAGTCGCTGGATGCGGCCGAGAAGGAGAAGGCCACCAGGGGCGCGGGCATCGACGCCGCGCGGGAGGCCGCCGTGCTGAAGAAGTGGCACGCCGAGGAGAAGAGGGCCAGGGGCAAGGCCCGGGGCGCCGGCAAGGGCGCGGGCAAGGGCGCCGGACAAACGCCCTGATCGCTGCGCTCTGGTTCAGCGCGCGGCGCCGTGCGCGGCCAGCCACTTCACCGCCATGCCGTACCACTCGGCGCCGCACGGGCCGGCGCCCGCGTAGTGATCGCGCGCGCTGGTCATGAGGCGGATCGCGCGGGGGCGGTCGCCGCCCGCGGCGAAGACGGCGGTGGCCAGCGCGTACTCCGAGTTGGCCAGCTCGACCGGGTCCTCGAGCTTCTCCATGATCGCGTGGGCGCGCTCGAGCGGCCCCAGCGCCTCGGGCGCCCGGCCGACATTCACGTAGGCCTCGCCCAGGCCGCTCAGGACGCGCGCCGTGTACGGGTGATCGGGCGGCAGCGCGCCGGTGAACACCGCCAGCGCCCGCTCGTAGAAGCCGACCGCCGTGGCCGGATCCGACTGCGCGGCCGCGTAACCGCCGAGGTTGGACAGCGAGATGCCGACGTCGACGTGGTTCGCGCCGAGCGTCTTCTCGCGGATGTCGAGCGCGCGCCGCTCGAGCACCGCGGCGTCCGCCTCGTGGCCGCGCAGCGACGCCAGCCGGGCCAGGTTGTTGAGCGACCTGGCCACCATCGGGTGATCCTCGCCGAACGCGGCCCGGCGCAGCCCGAGCGCGCGCAGCTGCAGCTTCTCCGCCTCGTCGAGGCGGTTCTGGCTGGCCAGCGCCGAGCCGATCGACGCCAGAGAGCTGGCCACGTCGGGGTGATCGCGGCCGAGCGCCGCCTCGCGCAGGGCCAGCGCGCGGCGGAAGCTCACCTCGGCCTCGGGGTAGCGACCGATCGCGTTCTGCACGGCGCCGGTGTTGTTGGCCAGCAGACCGCGGATGATCCCGCTCCGGGCCCGGATGGCGGCGGCGCCGGCCACGTCGGCCAGCTGCAGCGCCTCCTGGTGGCGCGCCTGCGACATGCCGACCACGAACACGAGCGTCGCCCATGCGGTGGCCAGCCGCTCGTCGTCGCCCGCCTCGGCGGCGGCGTTGGCCGCGGCGCGCAGCTCCTGCTCCGCCTGGGGCGCCTGGCCGGCGCTGTCGAGCAGCTGGCCGTGCAGCAGGAGCGCCTCGGCCATGAGCGGTGGGTAGTCGACGTGCTCGGCCGCGTCGACCGCGAAGCCGGCCAGGTCGCGGCCGGCGGCGTAGCGCCCGGCCTTGAGCAGCGCGGCGGCGCGGTCGAGGCTGGCGCGCACCTGCGCGATGCGCGCGCGCCGGGGCGGCTCGGGCGGCGGTGGGACACGCTGGGTCAGCGCGTCGCGGTCGGCGCAGCCGGCCAGCGGCTCGAGCCGCCAGGCCGCGTCGACCGCGCCCGATACTGCCTCGGGGCCGGGCCGCTCGCTCAGCACCGCCACCAGCGCGCCGAGCTGCGACAGCCGCCGGTCGAGGCACTGCATGCGCAGGTCGAGCAGCTCGTCCGACTGCTCGCCGTGGACGTGCGTGGCCTCGCAGGCCTCGGTGCGCATCGCGGTCCACGCGCGCGCGTAGCCGTCGAGTTGCGACACGACCCGCGCCGCGCTGGCCGCGGCCGCGGCGTGGCCGCTGGCGGCGAACTCGCTGCGCAGCGCCCGGCGCGCGGAGTCGTCCCACACTCCGGCCAGCCGGCGCTCGGCGCCGCGGCACACCGCCGGGCTGTCGCCGACGCCGGCCAGGAGCGGCGCTCCTCCCGCCAGCACGGCCGCGGTCAGCCCGGCCGCGCCGGCCAGCCAGCGCCGGCGGCGGCGAAGCAGCCGGTCGAGCTCGTCGAGCAGGTCCTCCATCGACGCGTGGCGCTCGCCGGGCTCCGCGCGCAGTCCGCGCAGGAGCGCGCGGCGCAGGCGGCGCGGCGCGCGCAGCGAGGCCGCCACCGGCGCCAGGTCGGACGCCGGAGGAGACAGCTCGCCGCCCAGCGCCTGCCACAGCGAGATGCAGAAGCTGTACTGATCGCTGCGCGCATCGGCCGGCCCGCCGCGGCGCTGCTCCGGCGACATGTAGGCCGGCGTCCCGAGCACGGCCCCGACGGTGGTGAGCGGATCGGCCGGCGGGCTGCGGTGCGAGCCGGGCGCGCCGCGCTCGGGCGACTCGACCGCGATGGACCCTCCGGCCCTCTTGCCCCGATCGCCCGAGCCGCCCGAATGAACCGAGTCGCCAGACTCGCCCGACGCGCCGCCGGCCGGGCCGGAGTCGGCCTCCGCGCTGCGCGCCAGCCCGAAGTCGACGACGCGCACCTGGCCGTCGTCGCCCACCAGCACGTTGGCAGGCTTGAAGTCGCGATGGATGACACCCGCTGCGTGCGCCGCGGCCAGCCCGCGGCCGGCGGCGGCGAAGACCAGCACCACCTCGCGCCAGCTCCTCCGCCCCCTGGCGAGCCAGTCGGCCAGGCTGCCCCCGGCGACCAGCTCCATGGCCAGGAACAGGTCATCGTCGGTCTCGCCGACGTCGAAGACCGGCAGCACGTTGGGATGCGACAGCCGCGCCATCGCCTGGGCCTCGCGCAGGAGGCGCCGCCGGCGCGCCCGCACCCCCTCGGCTCCGGCGTGGCCGGCCGGGTGCAGCACCTTGACCGCGAGGCGACGGCCGAGCGACGGATCGATCGCCTCGTAGACCACGCCCATGCCGCCGCGCCCGAGCCGGCGGATCGGGACGTAGCGCCCGATGCGCGCCGGCAGCGCGCCCCGCTCCGGCAGGTCGGCGCGCGCCGCGTAGGCGCTGCTGACCGTGCTGGAGTCGGGGTTCATCGCATGCCGCGGCGCTGCTCGCTCAGACCGAAGGCCTCCAGCCACCGGTAGATCTGGCGCCGGTCGCGCCCGAAGCGCCGGGCCACGGCCCGCACGCTGCCGTCGTGCTCGCGCATCGCGGCCGACAGCTCCTCCGGGCTCGGCGTCGGCCGGCGCGCGCCGCGGCGCACCGACGGTGCAGAGCCGTCCGCCGTGGCCGCGCCGCCCAGGTCGAGCACCGGCGAGCGACACAGCCAGCCCGGCAGATCGTCCATCTCCACTCTCCCTCCGCCGAGCCGGGTGGCCAGCTCGTGCACCAGTCGACCGACGCCGCGCAGGTTCTCCGGCCAGTCGGCCAGGAGGAGCTGCTCGGCCGCGGCCGGCGACAGCTCGAGGGACGGCGCCGGCGCCTGGTCGGGGCGCTCGATCAGCCAGCGGCGGTGCAGCCGGCCGACCCACGCCAGCACGTCGGCGCGCCGCTCGCGCAGCGGCGGGACCGCGATCTCCCACATGGCCAGGCGCGCGTACAGGTCGCGGCGGAAGCCGCCGGCCTCGACGCTGGCGGTCAGGTCGCGGTTGGTCGCCGCGATGACGCGCACGTCCACCGGCTGGGCGCGGGTGGCGCCGACCGGGAGCACCTCCCCCTCCTGCAGCGCGCGCAGCAGCTTGGGCTGGAGGTCGAGCGGCAGATCGCCGATCTCGTCGAGGAACACCGTGCCGCCGCTGGCGGCGCGGAACAGCCCCGGGTGGTCGCCGAGGGCGCCGGTGAAGGACCCGCGCACGTGGCCGAACAGCTGGCTCTCGACCAGCTCGCGGCTCAGCGCCGCGCAGTTCACGCTGAGCAGCTGGCCGGAGCGCCCGCTCAGGCGGTGGAGCTCGCGCGCGATCTGCTCCTTGCCGGTCCCGGTCTCGCCCACCAGCAGGACCGGCGAGCGATCGCGGCCGGCGCGCGCCACCATCCGGCGCAGGCGCTGCATCGCGACCGACCCGCCCGGGAGCGCGTCGAGCGACACCGGCCCGTCGTCGCACGGCTCGGCCGGCTCGATCTCGTAGACCGCGATGACCTCGCCCAGCTGGATGGCGTCGCCGTGGGCCAGCTCGCAGCTCTTGTCGGCGGCCAGCTGCCGCCCGTTCAGGCGCGAGCCGTTGTGACTGCCGAGATCCCCTATCACGTGGGCGCCGGCCGCGCGCGACCACTCGATGCTGAGGTGGCGGCGGGACACGGTCGGGTGGGCGAGCGGCTCGACGCCGGTGGCCTGCTGCCGGCCGACCACGACGACCGGCGACTCGAGCGCGATCGTGTGCGCCAGGATATCGGGATAGACCACGCGGAGAGAGGCCCTGACCGGTCGCGCGCGTCCCGGCCGGGCCGACGACTGGGTCGCTGTCACCAGGAGTACTTGAGGCAGTGCCGGCACATCGCGGACGACTTGCAAGAAGCGCATCGGCGCGGCAGTGCGTGTTGACGCGGCGCTGCGCGGCCTGGGCGGCGATTCTGTGGTCCGATCGGCAACAGCGGGCGGGCCGCCGTCGACGGATTGGCCACAGCGCGCGCAATTCGCGCGTCCAGCCAATGGGACCACGCTGCGCTACGCTCGGTGGATGACGACCATGGCGATCTCGCGCAGGGTCTTCCTCGCCGGCGGCGCCGGCGGCCTCGTCGCCGCCGGTCTGGCCGGCGGCCCCTCGGCCCTGGGCCGCCCCACCACCCCGCTCCTCACCCGCCCCATTCCGTCCACCGGCGAGAAGCTGCCCGCGCTCGGCCTCGGCACCTGGCAGAC
>DATFRY010000294.1:0-14791 GCA_035262925.1 Kofleriaceae bacterium
CGTCTACAAGGCGCGCCAGCTGACCACCGGGCAGGCCGTCGCCCTCAAGGTGATGCGGCCGGTCGACCTCGCCGACGCGGCCCGCACCGCGAGGCGAGCGGTGCGCTTCCGGCGCGAGATGGACCTGTGCGCGCAGCTCCACCACCCCAACATCGTCCACCTCATCGACTCGGGCCAGACCGACGACGGCCTGCTCTACGCGGTGTTCGCGTTCGTGCCCGGCGAGACCCTGGCCGACGTCCTGGCGCGGGAGGGCATGCTGGGGATGGCCGAGACCCGCCACCTCATGATGCAGGTGCTCGATGCGCTGACGTGCGCCCATGACCTCGGCGTGGTGCACCGCGACCTCAAGCCGCGCAACATCATGGTCCAGTCCACCGGCGCGCGGCGCAACGCGATCGTGCTCGATCTCGGGCTCGGCGTGCTGGTGCACGGCGAACAGCAGGCGCAGGAGACCCGGCTCACCGAGACCGGCGAGGCGCTGGGCACGCCGGGCTATGCGGCGCCCGAGCAGCTGCGCGGGCGCGACGCGTCGCCGCGCGCGGACCTGTTCTCGTGGGGCCTGGTCCTCCTCGAGTGCCTCACCGGGCGGCCGGTCTACAGCGGGATCTCCACCGCCGAGATCCTGTACGCGCAGCTCAGCCCGGAGCCGGTCCCCATCCCGGCCCGGCTCCAGGATCACCCGCTCGGCGACCTCCTGTTCCGCGTCACGCACAAGGACGAGGCCGCGCGGGCGGTCACGGCGAGGGCGCTCCTGGCCGAGCTCGAGGCCTGCGATGTGGATCGACCGGGCATGCGGCGCGCGTCCGACGCGACCGCCGCGGCCGGCGAGCGGCGCCAGGTGACCGCGCTCTGCTGCACGCTCGACGGCGACGACGAGGTGCTGGCCGGCCAGCTCGCGGCCTGCGCCGAGGTGGTGGAGCGCCACGGCGGCCACGTGGCGGCCGCGCTCGGCCATGCGCTGCTCGCCTACTTCGGCTACCCGCGCGCCGAGGAGGACGACGCGCGCCGCGCTGCGCGCGCCGGGCTGGCCATCGCCGCCCACGCGGGGGCCGGCGCCGCCAGGCTCGGCATCCACACCGGCGTGGTCGTCGTCGGCGGACGCACCGACCCGGCCGCGGGGCTGGGCACGGGCGAGACGCCGGGCGTCGCGGCGAGGCTCAGCGCCGCCGCCGCGCCGGGCACGGTCGTCGTCACCGGCGAGACCCGCCGGCTCCTGCGCGACGCCTACCTGTTCGATGCCGAGGGGGTCCTGCCGCGCGGCGCCGGCGACCCGCCGCGCGTCTATCGCATCCGCCAGATATCGACCGACCGCGAGACCGTCGCGATCGCGACGCCGGCGAGCGACGCCGCACCGCTCATCGGACGCGACCAGGAGATGAGGCTCCTGTTCGAGCGCTGGGGCCGCTCGCGCCGCGGCGCCGGCCAGTGCAGCCTGATCACCGGCGAGCCCGGCATCGGCAAGAGCCGGCTCGCGCGCGAGCTGCGCGCCCACCTGGCCGACGAGAGCCACACCTTCCTGGCCGGCCGCTCGTCGCCCGAGGCGCGCAACATCGCGCTCTACCCGGTCACCGACCTGCTGGGCCGGGCGCTGGGGCTCGATCGCGAGACCGAGGCGGCGGACAAGATCGCGCGCCTGGAGGACCAGGTCGGCCGCCACGGCATGGACCGCGCGGACGCGATGCCGCTCCTCCTGCCGCTGTTCGGCCTGCCGGGCGGCGAGACCTACCCCGCGCCGCCGGTGTCGCTTCAGCGGCTGAAGGAGCTGACCCTCGCCACCGTCCTCGGGCTTCTCCTCGCGCTCGCCGACGAGCGCCCCACCCTCCTCCTGCTCGAGGATCTCCACTGGTCGGACGCGACCACGCTCGAGCTGGTCGAGCAGCTCATCCACGAGGCGCCCTCCGCCCCGATGTGCGTGGTGCTCACCGCGCGGCCCGAGTTCGCGCCGCCGTTCCCGACCATCGGCCTCCTGCAGCTCCACCTCGGCCGTCTCGAGCGCCTCGAGGTCGAGACGATGGTGCGCGGCCTGATGAAAGGCAAGCGCCTCCCGGCCGAGGTCGTCGAGCGGGTCGCGGACCGCACCGACGGGATCCCGCTGTTCGTGGAGGAGCTGGTCCGCATGCTGTCGGAGTCGGGCGTCCTGGTCGAGCGGGACGATCGCCACGAGCTGGTCGGTTCGCTGTCCGACGCGGCCATCCCGACCAGCCTGCGCGATCTGCTCGCCGCTCGCCTCGACCGGCTCGGCCGGGCGCGCGAGACGGCCCAGATCGCGGCGGCGCTGGGGCGCGAGTTCGACGCCGATCTGCTCCACGCGGTGAGCCCCCACCCGGGCGCCGCGCGCGAGGACCTGGAGGTGCTGCTGGGCGCCGGGCTCATCCACCGCAAGCGCCGCCAGCGCGACTCGATCATGGTCTTCCGGCACGCGCTCATCCGCGACGCCGCCTACGACTCGCTGCCGCCGGCCGCGCGGCGCGAGACTCACGCCCGCATCGCGACGGCGCTGGAGGAGCGCTTCCCGGCCATCGCCCAGGCGCGGCCCGATCTGGTCGCGCACCACCTCGCCCTGGCGGATCGGCGGCCGCACGCCATCCCGTACGCGCTGCGGGCGGCGCGGGCGGCGCTGGCCCACTCCGCCAACGTCGAGGCCATCGGCCACGCGCGCGAGGCGCTCGGCTGGCTGGGCGCGATCGACGACCCGCGGCAGCGCGCCGAGCACGAGCTCGACCTCAACAGCGCGATCACCATGGCGCTCATGTCGAGCAAGGGCTACGGCACGGTCGAGGTCGCCGCGATCGTGCAGCGCTCGCAGGAGCTGGTCGACTCGCTGGGCGCGACCCCGCACGCGGTGCCCACGCTGTGGGCCAACTTCATGTACCACCACCTGCAGAACCACCGCGCCCAGGCGCGCGGGATCGCCGAGCGGCTGGTCGGCCTGGGCAGGGCGGCAGGCGACGTCGGCGGCGAGGTCGCGGCCCTGCCGATCCTCGGCCAGTGCTTCTACATCGAGGGCCGGCTGGAGGAGAGCCGCGCCGCGTGCGAGCGCGCGGCCGAGCTCTACGATCCAGCGCAGCACCGCAACCACGCCCTGCTCTACGGCCTCGACTCGCGCGCCTACGCCGAGCTGACGCTCGGGCTGGTCCTGTGGCTGCAGGGCTACCCGGAGCAGGCGATGGTGCGCGGGACGGCCGCCATCGCGTGGGCCAAGGAGCTCGACCACGCCACCACGATCGCGCTCGCCCTGCTCTACATGGTCGGCATCCACCACTACCAGGGCGAGCGCGCCAGGGCGCTGGCGGTGACCGACGAGCTGGTCGACCTCGTCGATCGCTACGGCCTCTCCATGATCAAGGGGTTCGGCGGCATCCTGCGCGGCTGGGCGTCGGGGGACGCGGCCGGCGCGGAGGCCAGCCTCGCCGAGCTGCGCGGGTCGGGACAGGAGCTCGGCACCTCCTACTGGCTGTCGCTGGTCGCCGAGGCGGAGGCGGCGCAGGGCAAGCACGGCGCCGCCGTGGGTCGACTCGACGAGTGCCTGCGCTACGCCGAGGAGACCGGCGAGATGTACTACGTCCCCGAGCTCTACCGGCTGAAGGGCAGCTACCTCCTGCGCCACCGGGACGGCGCCGCCGACGCGGCGGAGGACTGCTTCCGCCGCTCCATCGACACCGCGCGCCGGCTCGGCACCCGGATGGCCGAGCTCCGCTCCGCGCTGGCGCTGCACGCGCTGCTCCAGCCGCGCGGCCGCTTCGACGAGAGCATCGCGCTGCTGGCGCCGGTCTACCGCTCCTTCACCGAGGGCTTCACGCTGCCCGAGCTGCGCGATGCCCGCTACATCCTCGCCGAGCTCACCTGACCGACCTACCTGACCTGCATTGGGGGAGAGATGAACAACGATGACGACAGCATGAACTCGTTCAAGTTCGCCTGGATCCGGATCGTCGCCGACGCGTGGAGCGACGAGGAGACGTGGAGTCGGCTGCTCAAGGCAAGGCCCGCCGACGTCAGGCAGATCTTCGTGCAGTACGGGGCGGACATCCCGCTCGACCTCGAGATCACGATCGTGGCGCCGTCCGACGGTGACGGCTGGGACGGCAAGACGCGCACCTGGTACATGGGCGGCGCCAAGGTCCAGCTCCCGCTGCCGCCCAAGCCGAAGGACCCGGCGCAGATCGGGGTCGCGCTGGCCACCTACGAGTGGTTCGGGAAGAACTACCCCTTCTCCTGCTGCTGCTGAGGCGCGCCCAGCCCGAAGAAGCCGGCCGCGTTGTCCCACAGCATCTTGCGAAGGGCCGCGTCCGGCACGCGTCCGCGCAGCGCCAGCGCCCGCGTCACCTGGCCCTCGTCGTGATCGAGGTGGGGGAAGTCGGTGCCGAACAGGATGCGGTCGTCTCCGATGTGGCGGATCGCCTCGGGCAGGAGCGGCTCGTCGGGCTCGGCGGCGACGAGGCACTGGCGGCGGAAGTAGGCCGACGGCGGCATGCGCACGCGACCGGCCACCTCGCCGGCCAGGTGGGCGTACTCCTCGTCGAGCCGCCACAGCCAGTAGGGCAGCCACCCGCAGCCCGCCTCGAGGAACGCGACGCGCAGCATCGGGTGGCGATCGAGCACGCCTCCCTCGACGAGGTCGAGGAGCGCCATCATCTGCTCGATCGGATGCGAGCAGGCGTGCAGGGCGAAGCGGCTCTCGAAGCGATCGGCCCCCGCCGCGGGCAGGTACGAGTGGGTGCCCTCGTGCAGCACGACGCCGATGGAGCGGCGCTCGCACTCGGCCCAGAAGGGGGCGTAGGCCGGGTGGCCGAGGCGGCGGCCGCCCACCGGGTTGGGGCGCATGACGACCGCGGAGGTGCCGAGCGCGCTCGCCGCGTCGAGCTCGCCGGCCATCCGGTCGGGCGCGTGGGGGCACGCCAGCGCGACGCCGCGCAGGCGGGCCGGGTCGCGGGCGCAGAGGTCGCGCAGCCACTCGTTGTAGGCGCGCGCGAAGCCGAGCGCCAGCTCGGGGTCGAGGTCGTCGCGCCCGAGCACGAGGAGCGCGTAGGTGGGAAACAGGACCGCGACGTCGATGCCCTCGCGATCCATCTCGCGCAGGTGGGCCTCCGGGGTCTCGAGAGAGTCGAGCTCGCGGGCGCGGCCCTGAGCGCTCGAGGCCAGCTCGAGCCACGCCCGCTCCGACATGTTGTTGTAGAGCGGGCGCCCTGCCAGCATCGGGCGCGGCGGCGGCGGCAGGAGCGCGCGGGCCCCGAGCCGCGCCACCCGCGCCGACAGCGGCTCCGCGGCGACCGCCGCGTGATAGGGGGCGTGCTCGCGCAGGGCCGGCGGAAGGCGCTCGCGCCACATCTCGATCGGCTCGACGACGTGCCGGTCTGCGTCCGCGATGCGGAATCCGTCGCGCATGGCCCTCGGTGTCAGAGGTGGAGCGGCACGGGGTTGAGCTCCGCCTCGGCGCGCGGGCGCGCGAGCCATCCGAGCCGGACCGGGACATCGTAGAGGCGACCCGGTCCGAGCCGGGGCCAGAAGTGCCGCAGCCCGGGCACGACCACCTTCACCGCGCAGAGCCCGATGTCGGGGCGGGTCTGGTCGACGACCAGCGTCTCCAGCCCGAGGCGGGCGGCGCGCGCCACGCAGGTCCGCACGTCGTCGGCGATGTCGGTCGTGTCGACGGTGGCGTAGTCGTCCCGGCAGCGGGCGCGCTCGCCCTCGGCGGGGTGCAGGAAGGCCGCGTCGTCGAGCGGCGCCTCGCCCCACGGCGCGGCCGAGCGGTCGGCCGGATCGAAGAGCTGGTTGAGCTCGGTCAGCGCGCGCTGCACGCCGAGCCGGGCCTCGAGGTGACAGCCGAAGCCGACGCGGGTGCGGCGCCCCTCGGCGTCGCGGGCGACGGCGACGAAGGCGGGGAGCTCGAGGTCGTTGGTGAGGTCGAGCACCCACAGCCGGTAGCCGAGCTGGCGGTAGTGGTGCTCGAGGGCCGCGAAGTAGGGCTGCGCGAAGCTCGCCAGGTCGACGGCCGGGCGGCGGACGCGGCCGTACCACCAGATGCCGACCGCATCGCGCTCGGCGAGCTCGAGGAACGCCTGCAGGATCGCCTCCTCGAGGCAGTTGCCGGCCGCGTGCCCGCTGGGATCGAGGGAGCAGAAGCGGCCCTCCGGTGGATCGGGCGGGTCCGGCGCGTGGAGGTAGCAGTAGGCGGCGGGCAGGTAGCGCCGTCGCTCGCTCGTGAGCGACCAGGCCGGCGTCCAGCCGATCGGGACCCGCTCGTCGAACGGCAGCGGGATGAGGCGCCGGACGTCCCGCACGCCGCCGCCCGGCTCGCGGTTGAGCTCGTCGCGGCGCCGGTACTGCTCGGCGCTGAAGTGGAGGAGCGCCGGCGGCGGCAGGGCCGCGTCGCCGAGCTCGGCGAAGGGCGCGCGGACGATCGGCTCGTCGCCCTGCCCCACCGCGCTGTAGCGCTCGATCGCCTCGCACAGCGCGCCGGCCCGCGCCTGGGCCGCGGTCCGCCCCTTGCCCAGGCTCGGCCGGGCGAACTCGTCGCCGCCGATCGCGCTGTCGGCCGGCGGGGAGACGAAGTAGGCGGCCCGGTAGACCGGGCGCAGCGGGTGATCGCGCTCGACCAGCGGCCCCACGGTCGTCACGACGCCGGTCAGCGGGCTGACGAGATGCTCGTGGCGGGCGAAGGTCTCCTCGGGCGTCGCCGAGCGGTAGCCGCCGTCGTCGGAGAAGCGCTTCGGCCGCGGCGCGAGCGCGACGGGGTTTGCGGCGCGCGCGGCGAGGAGCCCCGGGTCGCCGCACACCCGGCACTGCGGGCGGCGCGCGACCGCGTGCTCCTCCAGCCGGAGCCGCGCGAGGTCGAGCGCGTGGAGCCGCGCGGCCGCGGGCGCCGGCGCCTCGCCGGCCGCGATCCAGCGCGCCATCGCGAGCGCGGCCATCGACAGCGCGGCGCTCCTGCCCGCCGGCAGCGCGGCGGGAGGCGGCGCGAGCAGATCGTCACGCCCGGCGGCGCGGGCGAGGAACGCCTCCACCGGGCGATTCGCGCGCAGCCTGTGCGCCAGGCACTCCCAGCACGGCCCGTCGCCTCCGAGCATCGGGCCGATCCACGGCACCGCGCCGCCCGGCTTGACCAGCATCCACCGCGCGCCCTCCGCGCGCGCGCGCCGGTTCAGCGCTGCCAGCTCGACGTCGAGGTAGTCGCGAGCGGCGACGATCCACAGCGCGCCCTCGCCCCCCACCATGCCGGCCGCCGCCAGCGCCTCGGCCAGCGGGGCCGGGTCCTCGCCGCCCGTGGCGAGGGCCGCGACGGGGGTGGACGCGAGGCGCTCGACCGCGCGACCCGCATCCAGGCCGAGCGACGACCAGTAGGCCGCCGCCTCGGCCGGGAGGCCGGCGACCACCTCGGCCACGTGCCCCTCCGCCTCCAGCCGGCGGAGCGCGTGATACACCTCGTGCGGCGGCGCCTCTCCCTCCAGCGCCTCGATGATCTGCCACTCCGTGCGGCGCCCGTCGACCAGGCCCGCCACGCGTGCGTGGAGCGGCGCCGCCAGCAGCACTCGCTCGCGTTCACCGACGAGAAACACGCGACCCTCGCGCGCCTCGACGCGGAGGTGCGGCTTGACCCCGAGGACCCTGCCCATCGTCATCGACCGCCCCCTTGCGCGCGATGCCCCGCGGCTCCCCCGAGCCGCCGCGCGCTGCAGGCCTCCACTCTAGCCGATGCGGCCCGACCGCGACCAGCGAGGAGGCGACCGGGTCGACGGCCTCTCCACGATCGGTCTCGGTCTCACTCGAGGCCGGCGTCCAGGAAGCGCTGCAGGAAACCGTGCGGGCCGGAGTCGCCCAGCGAGTTGCAGACCGGGGAGGCGGCGCCGGGCGGACAGTCGAGGTCTCGGTCGTAGGACCAGTAGTGCACGCCGGCGAGGCCGTTCTCGATCGCGAAGCCGGCGATGGTGTCGGCGTCGTCGAGGCTGAACACGTTGCTCTGGACATCGTTGCCGCCGATCATCGGGGTCAGCTCGACGTTCGACAGCGGCACGCCCCACGCTGCCTGGAGGTTCTGCGCCGCCTGGATGGCCGACCGGCCCATGTCGCAGCGGTCGCCGCCGTCGTTCACGACGCAGACGGACGGGCCGGGCGAGCCGTAGTCCATCGTCATGAGGTTGACGGTGACGTAGCTCGGGAGCGCGCCCCCGAAGGCGTCCAGGGCCGCCTCGATCACCTGGACGCCCTTGGCGTTGAAGCTCTCCGCGCCGTCGGTGTTGGCCAGGGTGGCCAGGGTCAGGCTGAAGCGCAGCTCGGGGTGCGCCGCGTGGGCCGGCTCGATGCGGGCGATCAGGCTGGCGATGTCCGCCTCCGACTGGCCGGCCTCGATGTCGAGGTCGACGCCGACGAGGTGGGGCGAGGCCCAGCGGTCGAGGAAGGCGGTGAAGCCGTCGTCCGAGGCGCAGGTGAACGAGCCGGCCGCCCCGCCGGTCGACAGGATGTAGTCGATGCCGGCGTCGGTGAAGAGCGGGACGTTGGCGGCGGCCATGGCGTCGCCGGGCAGGCCTCCCCAGTTCTCCGCGCCGCACTCGCCGGTCGCGAACGACAGCGTGATCGCGCGCGCGGAGGCCGCCGTCATGTCGTCCGCCAGGGGCGTACTCGAACCGGGCACCACGGTCGAGATGACGTTGGTGTTCCAGTTCATGTTGATGCTCGTGTCCTTGTAGGCGCTGAAGACGAGCCCCTCGGGCGCGGTGCCTCCGCCGCCGCCGTCATCGCCGCCGCCATCATCGCCGCCATCGTCGCCGCCGCCGCCCGGGTCGCCGCCGCCTCCGCTGCCGTCGTCGCCCGCGCCGCCGCCGTCGTCGGAGGCCGGGCCGGGGGAGTCATTGCCGGAGCCGCACGCGGTTCCGGCGCACGCGATGGCCAGGATCGCCAGGAGACGGGGCCAAGCTCTTGTCATGACAGACCCTCACGTTGGTCCCGGCGGCGGAGTCGGGCGGCGCGCCCCATGAATGAGTGAACGCGCCGACGATGAGGCGATGCGTTGGTCGAGCTTACCCTGACGAGCCCGGCGGCGCCCCGAAACTTCGCGTCGACGCACACCGTTTTCATTCGCCTTTCGCCGCTCGAGCCGCGGAAACGCGCCGGGGCGCTGACGAGGCGACGGCGACGTGTCATCTATCCCGTGCGGTCGGGCGGGGCGGAGCGAAGCCACATGGCAGCGAGCAGGGTCGACCCGGAGAGCACGGTGCCAGCGTGACCGGCGGAGCGAAGCCGTCGCCTCCCGCGGGCGGCGCGGGCGCGATCCTCACGATCAATGGCGGCTCGTCGAGCCTGAAGTTCAGCGTCGCCACCGCGGCGCGCCCGCCTCGCCGGATCCTGCGCGGCGCGGTCTCTTCCATCGGCGCCGATCACCCCACGCTCGCGATCGATCGAGGGACGGGCGCCACGGGCAAGGCCGGCAAGACGGGCAAGGCCGATCCGCGCCCGGTCCCGGCGGCCGATCACGCGCAGGCGGCGGACGCGGTCCTGGGCCAGCTCGAGGCGGAGGGCCTCCTCTCGACCGTCGTGGCCATCGCCCATCGCATCGTGCACGGCGGCAGGCTCGGCGACCGCTCGAGGCTGATCACCCCCGCCCTCCTCGAGGAGCTGCGCGGGCTGGAGACGCTCGACCCCGATCACCTCCCCGCCGAGCTCGCGATCGTCGAGGCCATGGCGGCGCGCGCGCCGGCGGTCCCCCAGGTGGCGTGCTTCGACACGACCTTCCACCGGACCATGCCCCGGGTGGCGCGCCTGCTCCCCATCCCGCGCCGCTACCAGGCGGCGGGACTCGAGCGCTACGGATTTCACGGCCTGTCGTACACCTTTCTCCTCGAGGAGCTCGAGCGGGTCGCCGGGACGGAGGCGGCGCGCGGGCGCGTACTCCTCGCGCACCTCGGGGCCGGAGCGAGCCTGGCCGCGGTCCTGGGCGGGCTCTGCGTCGAGACGACGATGGGCTTCACGCCGACGTCCGGCATCCCGATGGCGACGCGCTCGGGCGACCTCGACCCCGGCGTGCTCCTGTGGCTGCTCCGCAACGACCTGGCCGGCGCCGATGCGCTGGACGACCTCGTCAACCGCCGATCGGGGCTGCTGGGCGTCTCCGGGACGACCTCCGACATGCGCGAGCTCCTCGCCGCCGAGGGCCGCGATCCGACCGCGGCCGAGGCGGTCGAGCTCTTCTGTTACCAGGTGCGCAAGGCCATCGGCGCCCTGGCGACGACGGTCGGCGGCCTCGACACGCTGGTCTTCTCGGGGGGGATCGGCGAGAGGTCCGCCGCCATTCGCGCCCGCATCGCCGCCGGGCTCGAGCACCTCGGCGTCGCGATCGATCCGCGGCGCAACGAAGGCGGCGCGGCCGTCATCTCGGCCGACGGGAGCCGGTGCGTCGTGCGGGCGATGGCCACCGACGAGGAGTCGATTCTGGAGCGCGAGGCGCTCGCCGTCGTCGACCAACAAGCATTGCCGGGAGAAGACGCCTGATGGACAGCGGAATATCCAACGAGCTCCACCGCAAGATGGACGCCTACTGGCGCGCAGCCAACTACCTCTCCGTCGGACAGATCTATCTGCTGACGAATCCGCTCCTCAGGGAGCCGCTCCGCCTGGAGCACGTGAAGCCGCGCCTCCTGGGCCACTTCGGGACCACGCCGGGCCTCAACTTCATCTACGTCCACATGAACCGCGCCATCGTCGAGCGCGACCTCGACGCCATCTACGTCACCGGTCCGGGCCACGGCGGGCCGGGAATCGTCGCCAACGCCTACCTGGAAGGCACCTACAGCGAGGTCTACCCGACCATCTCGCGCGACGCGGCGGGGCTGGCGCGGCTCTTCAAGCAGTTCTCGTTCCCGGGCGGCATTCCGAGCCACGTCGCACCGGAGACCCCCGGCAGCATCCACGAGGGCGGTGAGCTGGGCTATTCGCTGTCGCACGCCTTCGGCGCCGCGTTCGACAACCCGGGCCTGCTCGTCTGCTGCGTCGTCGGCGACGGCGAGGCCGAGACCGGCCCGCTGGCCACCAGCTGGCACTCGAACAAGTTCTTGAACCCGAGGACCGACGGGGCGGTCCTGCCCATCCTCCACCTGAACGGGTACAAGATCGCCGGCCCGACGGTGCTGGCCCGCATCCCGCGCGAGGAGCTCGAGTCGCTGCTGGTTGGCTACGGGTGGGCGCCCCGCTTCGTGGAGGGCGACGAGCCGCTGACGATGCACGCCGCGATGGCGAGCGCCCTCGACGAGACCCTGGACGAGATCCGCCGCATCCAGGCCGACGCCCGCGAGCGCGGCGTGACGGCGCGGCCGCGCTGGCCGATGATCGTCCTCAGGTCGCCGAAGGGGTGGACCGGACCGAAGGAGGTCGACGGCGTTGCGGTCGAGGGGACCTTTCGCTCCCATCAGGTACCGCTCGCCCAGCTCGCGACGGCGCCGGGGCACCTCGCCATCCTCGAGCAGTGGATGAGGAGCTACCGGCCCGAGGAGCTGTTCGACGCGCGGGGCGCGCTCGTCCCCGAGCTCGCCGAGCTGGCCCCACGCGGGGCGCGTCGCATGAGCGCCAACCCGCACGCCAACGGCGGCCTGCTTCGCAAGGAGCTGCGGGTCCCGGATTTCCGGGCCTACGCGGTCGATGTGCCGTCACCGGGGTCGGTCGTGCACGAGGCGACGCGGGTGCAGGGGCGCCTCGTGCGCGACGTGCTGGCGGCCAATCCGCGGACCTTCCGCGTCTTCAGCCCGGACGAGACGGAGTCGAACCGCTGGGGCGCGGTCTTCGACGTCACCGCCCGCGAGTCGGTCGCGGAGATCCGCCCCGGCGACGATCACGTCGCGCCGGACGGCCGGGTCATGGAGATGCTGAGCGAGCACCAGTGCGAGGGATGGCTCGAGGGATACCTCCTGACCGGCCGCCACGGGTTCTTCTCCTGCTACGAGGCGTTCATCCACATCATCGACTCGATGTTCAATCAGCACGCCAAGTGGCTCAAGGTGTCGCGGGAGCTGCCGTGGCGCCCGCCCATCTCGTCGCTCAACATCCTCCTGTCGTCCCACGTCTGGCGGCAGGACCACAACGGCTTCTCCCATCAGGATCCGGGCTTCATCGACCACGTCGTCAACAAGAAGGCCGACGTGGTGCGCGTCTACCTGCCCCCCGACGCGAACACGCTCCTCTCGGTCACCGATCACTGCCTGCGCAGCGCGAACTACGTCAACGTCATCGTCGCCGGCAAGCAGCCCGCCCCGCAGTGGCTCCCCATGGAGCGCGCCATCTCGCACTGCAGCGCGGGCATCGGCGTCTGGGAGTGGGCCAGCAGCGACGCGGGCGGCGACCCCGATGTGGTGATGGCCTGCGCCGGCGACGTGCCGACCCTCGAGACGCTGGCGGCCGTGAGCCTGCTGCGGCGGCACCTCCCGCGGCTCAAGGTTCGAGTCATCAACGTCGTCGATCTCATGAAGCTCCAGCCGGCGAGCGAGCACCCCCACGGCCTGTCCGACGGCGAGTTCGACGCGCTGTTCACGACCGACCGGCCGATCATCTTCGCCTACCACGGCTACCCCTCCCTGATTCACCGCCTGACCTACCGGCGCACGAACCACCGGAACCTGCACGTCCGGGGCTACAAGGAGGAGGGGACCACGACGACTCCGTTCGACATGGTCGTGCTCAACGACCTCGATCGCTACCGGCTGGTCATCGACGTCGTCGACCGGGTGCCCTCGCTCGGCTCCGACGCGGCCGAGCTCCGGCAGAGGATGGCGGACAAGCGCCTCGAGCATCGCCGCTACATCTGCGACCGCGGCGAGGACCTGCCCGAGGTGCGCGACTGGCGCTGGTCGCCGGCCTGAGCGACGACGCGCGGTCGGACGCCGCTCGTGCCGCCGCCGGCAACTCTTGCCGTCACGGCACGAGTTGCCGGTCTGGTTGCAGGCGCGCGGCCGCGGACGCGCTGTCGCCCGCCTTGCAGGCGGACGTCGCGCTCGACTCGCCGTAGATGCGCCAGACATCGCCGTCGGCGATGACCTTGAAGACCGCGCCATCCGCGCCGTCGTAGGTCACGAGGGTCGCGGTTCCCGCGCGGTCTCGCGGCACGACGTACTCGAGCGCGATCGGATGCCCGCTCTCGGATCCCGTGAGGACCACGAAGCGATCGGTGCTGGAGCCGCTCCAGCGGCCGCGCGCCAGCTGATGATGGCGCTCATCGAAAAGAGACGGCCCGCTGCGATCGCCGTACACGACGATCGGACCGTCCCTGCACTCGTAGACCGCCTCGACGACCGGCCTGGCCGAGAGTGCGCCCCTGGTGAGAGCACGGGGAGCGCCGCACGCCCCGACGAGCGCGGCGGCCGTGAGAACTGCCGACTTGAACGTTGTCATGGCCGCGCCCTTTGCAGCCGCCAGGCCAACGCCTCACATCTCGCCTGCCGTCGACCGGCTCGACGGTCCGGAAGAAAGCCGGCCGATCACGTCCAGTCGACGACACCCGTCGGTGACACGGCGCGCTCGCGAAACCGGTGCGCGACCCAGGCCCGACTTCGGGGCGTCGTTTCGCTCGCGGCTCGCCGCGATCCGGTAGAGTGGACGCAGATGAGCCGCCGTGACAATGGCGTGCACCGCTGCGTGCGCTGCCGGATGCTCGGGGGGCTGTGCGTGTGCGCGCTGC
Source organism: Kofleriaceae bacterium (assembly GCA_035262925.1). Classification (GTDB taxonomy): domain Bacteria; phylum Myxococcota_A; class Polyangia; order Haliangiales; family Haliangiaceae; genus DATFRY01. The sequence goes on from DATFRY010000294.1 coordinate 13,658, forward strand.
TCCCCGACCCGCCCCTGCGAACGCGGACGCGGCTCGTGCTGTTCATCCACCGCGACGAGGAGCGCAAGACCACCAACACGGGCCGGCTCGCCTGCCATTGCATCGCCGGCAGCGACATCCGGGTGCGAGGCAACCAGCACCGGCCCAGCCCGCCGTTCGTGGCGCCGCCGGGCACGCGGCCCCTGCTGCTCTTCCCCCACGACGATGCGGCCCCGCTGGACCGCCTGCCGCCGTCGCCGGAGCCGTTCACCCTCGTCGTCCCGGACGGCACGTGGCGCCAGGCGCGGAGGGTCCGCGGCCGCGTTCCGGGCCTCGACGGCGTGCCCTGCGTCCGCTTGCCGGAGGGCGAGCCGACGTCCTACGGCCTGCGCAGCGAGCAGAGGCAGGGCGGCCTGGCGACGATCGAGGCGATCGCGCGCGCGTTCGAGCTGCTCGAGGGCCCGCACGTGCGCGCGGCGCTCGACCGCGTGTTCCGCGCCATGGTCGAGCGCACCCTGTGGTCGCGCGGCAAGATCGACGCCGCGGCCATCAGCAGCGGATGCCCGGCAGGCGTCGAGCGCCACGACCCGCGGCGGCGCTGACCGTCGTGCGCCGTCATCCCGATCGGGCCCAGCCGCGCGCGATCACCAGCGCGAGGACGCGCGCGCGGATCTCGTCGCGGATCCGCCGGACGCGCTCGAGCGGCAGGCCCCTCGGATCGACGAGCGGCCAGTCCTCGCGCGAGAGACCCGGCACCACCGGGCAGGCATCGCCGCACCCCATCGTGACCAGGAGCGACGCGGTCGCGGCCAGCTCCGGCGACAGCAGCCTCGGCGCGGCCCGGGACAGATCGATCCCGACCTCCATCATGGCCTCGACCACGACCGGGTGAACGCGATCGCCCGGCTGCGTTCCGGCCGAGATGCCGCGGGCCCTCGAGGGATCGGCGAGATGGTCGAACCAGGCGGCCGCCATCTGCGAGCGGCCCGCGTTGTGGACGCAGGCGAAGAGGACCGTCTTCATGGCTCCACCACGCCGATGTCACCGGCCGGGCCGTCACCGACGGCGATGCTGCGCAGGCCAGGGTCCATCCACCGGGACACCGCCGTGCCTGCCGCCCCACCGAGGAGCTGGGCGACGATGAAGGCCGGCGCG
>DATFRY010000295.1:0-2378 GCA_035262925.1 Kofleriaceae bacterium
AGCGGGCCATCTTCGCGCTCGCGGCGCCGTCGACCCTGCGCAAGAAGCTGCGCGCCCAGGGGACCGGCAAGCTCCCGCGCGACCGCGTCGAGCAGATCTTCACCGCGCACCTCGAGCGGATCGACACGCTGCTCGCGCGGACCGGCTGGCTGGCGGGCTCGGCGTGCACCATCGCCGACATCGCGGTCGGGTCGCAGCTGGAAGAGGTGCGCCGGACCAGCCACCTCGCGCCGCGCATCGACGGGACCCCGCGCGTGGTCGACTGGCTCTCTCGCCTGCCGGCCGGTTAGCGGCTGGTCAGCGGAGGAAGCCGCCAGGGACGGCCCGCGGGCTCACGAGCCGGTGCCCAGCCCGCCGAGCACGGAGCCCTCCTCGCGGCCGAACCCCGCCGCCGCCGCCGCGGCCAGGATGCGACCGGCCAGCCGGCTGAACGGCAGCGACTGCAGCCACACCCGACCGGGTCCGGTGAGCGTGGCGAAGAACAGCCCCTCGCCGCCGAACAGCGCGGTCTTGAGGCCGCCGATCCACTGGATGTCGTAGGCGACCCGCGGCTCGAACGCGACCAGGCAGCCGGTGTCGAGGCGGAGGACCTCGCCGGCGGCGAGCTCACGCGTGACGATCGTGCCGCCGGCGTGGACGAACGCGAGGCCCTGCCCCTCGAGCTTCTGCAGGATGAACCCCTCGCCGCCGAACAGGCCCGCGCCCAACTTCTTGTTGAGCGCGATGCCGACCGAGATGCCCTTGGCCGCGCACAGGAAGGCGTCCTTCTGGCAGAGGATGGTCCCGCCCAGCTGACGCAGGTCGATCGGGATGATCTTGCCCGGGTAGGGCGCGGCGAACGAGACCTTGCGGCGCTGCCCGGCGGTGTTGCCGAACACGGTCATGAACAGCGACTCGCCGGTGAGCAGCCGCTTGGCCCCGCCCAGCAGCTTGCCCATGAAGCCCTGCGCCTCGCTCTGGGCCGAGCCGTCGCCGAAGACCGTCGTCATCTCGACCCCGGGATCCATGTAAAAGAAAGAGCCGGCCTCGGCGACCGCCGCCTCGCCGGGATCGAGGGTGACCTCGACGAACTGCATCTCCTCGCCGAAGATCTCGAAGTCGATCTGATCGGCCACCGCGGGGGCGGGCCCGGCCGGCGGCGGCGGCGGCGGCGGCATGGCGGCGCCGTGGAACGCGGGCGCGAAGGCCGGCACCTGGGTGATCGGCGTCCACCCGGCCAGCCCCGGACCGTACACGTAGGCCGCCGCGGCGACCTGTCCGGTGCGGATGAGGTCGATCACCTGTCCAGTGCCGACCGGTCCCTGCTGCTGCCCATTGATCCCGATGTACCAGACGGTGGGGTCGCTCATGGTCCTGGGAGGCGAGCATACGCCGGCGGTCGCGCGCGAACGCCGGGCTTGACGCCTCATCCTCGATGATGGAACACTCGTCCAGTATGATGGACAGGGCGGCGGCCGCGGCAGCGGGAGACATCAACGGCCGCATCGCCCGCGCGGTGCGCGAGCTGCGGATCGAGCGCGGGCTCACGCTCGACCGCCTGGCCGGCCGGTGCGGCGTCAGCCGCTCGATGATCTCGCTCATCGAGCGCGGCGAGAGCAGCCCGACCGCGGTGGTCCTGGACCGGCTCGCCGCCGGGCTGGCGGTGCCCCTGGCCGCCCTGTTCGATGAGCCCCGGGGCCAGGCGGAGCCGGTGCCGCTGGCGCGCCGGCGCGACCAGCCGGCGTGGCGCGACCCGGCGTCCGGCTACGTGCGCCGCAACCTGTCGCCGGCCGGCCACCCCTCCCCCATCCAGATGGTCGAGGTCAGCTTTCCGCCGGGCGCGCGCGTCGCGTTCGAGAGCGGTCCGCGCGGCGCGGCCATCCATCAGCAAGTCTGGGTCATCGACGGCGCCATCGAGGTCACCGTCGGAGACGAGCCGCCGCGGACCCTGCGGCGCGGCGACTGCCTGGCGATGACGCTGCTCGATCAGGCCACCGCGTTTCGCAACCCGGCGCGCAGGGCGGCGCGCTACGTGGTCGTCGTGGTGTCCGGTCCCCCCGCCGCGCGGAGTCGGTGATGCCGGCACCGGCGCCCGCGGTCGTCCGCCGCCTGACCTCGGTCAGCGAGCGGCAGCTCGGCGAGCTCGCCGAGCTCCTGATCGACTGCGTCGCGGGCGGCGCGTCGGTCAGCTTCATGCACCCGCTGTCGCCGTCGCGCGCGCTCGGCTTCTGGCGCGAGGTGGCCGCCGGCGTCGGGCGGGGCGAGCGCGCGCTCCTGGTCGCCGAGGACGGGGACGGGCGCATCCTCGGCACCGTGCAGCTCGTCCTCCATCAGCCAGAAAATCAGCCCCACCGCGCCGACCTGGCCAAGATGCTCGTGAGCCGCCGCGCGCGCCGCGG
>DATFRY010000296.1:0-3948 GCA_035262925.1 Kofleriaceae bacterium
ACGCGCGGGTGGCCCTGCGGGTGCTGGCCACCTGCAGCCTGGTGGTCGAGCGAGGGGACGGGTCCTGGGCCTTCGCCAGCCCGCTGGTGCAGGATGCGCTCTACCGGGCGATCCAGGCCGACGAGCGCGGGCGCATCCACCGCCATGCGCTCGACTACTGGGGCGGCCGCGACGGCGCGCGCGCGATGGCCGCGGTGGCGCGGCACGCCGGGCTGGCCGGCGTGCACGACCGGGCGGCGGGGGCGGCGCTGGCCCTGGCCGAGTCGGCCGCCCGCGCTCACCGCGAGGTCGAGGCGGAGAGGTGGTACTCGGCGGCGCTCCTCCACGTGGGCGATCAGGCGACTCGCGTGCGCGCGCTGGTCGGTCGCGGCCGCGCTCGCTGGCGGCTCGACCGCGGACCGGAGGCGCTGTCCGATCTGGCCGCGGCGCGGGTCCTGGCCGAGCAGCTCGACGATCCCGCGCGCGTGGCGTCGATCCTGCTCGACGAGGCGATGGTGCTCGACTGGTTCTTCGACTTCGCCGCGTCGGCCGACCGCGTCGCCCGCGCGCGCCCGCTGGTGGAGGCGGGCGGAGACGCCGCCCTCCGCGCTCGCCTGCTGGTCGCCACCGGCCGCACCTCGTGGCGCCAGGAGCGCGTGTCGGAGGCGCTGGACCTGTTCGCCGAGAGCGCGGCGCGACCGCTCGACGGCGAGACGCGCCTCATCGCGCTGCTCCTGTCGGCGTGCGCCCTGTGCTGCGTGGGCAGGCTGGACGAGGCGGACGCGGCCTTCATCGACGCCGGGCGCCTGGCCGACGCCATGGACGACCGGCTGCACCGGTGCGTGCTGCACGTCAATCGCTTCTTCTTGTGGGCGGCGCGCGACGACTCCGAGCGCGGCGCCGACGACCTTCGCCGGGCCGCCCAGCTGGCCCGCGAGCTCGGCCATCCCGGACTGGAGCGGGCGGCGACCCACAACCTGGCCGAGCTGCTCCACCTGAGCCGGCACGACGCGGAGGCGCTTCCGCTCGCCATCCGCTCGTTCGAGCTGCAGCAGCGGTACATGCCCGACGCCGGCCCCGAGGACGCGCTCCTGCTCGGGCGCATCGCGATCGGCATGGGCGATCGCGAGACGGCCGCTCGCCACCTGGCCTGGGTGGAGGCGCACGCCGGGGGCGATGACCCGTCACCGACTTTCCCGGTGTTTCACCGCGCGCTCACCCTGGTGCAGCGCGGGGGCACCGCAGAGGCGTGGGACGCGGTCGTCGGCGACGCGGCCGCGGCCGGCATGCATCCGCTCGAGAATCTCGAGATCCTCTACCTGCGAGCTGCCTGCGAGATCGACGCAGGGCGGGTGGAGGCCGCGCGCGGGGCATTTGCGGCGGCTCGCGCGTATCTGGATCTGTTCCCAGCGTGGAATGCGCAGTTCGAGGGACTGGCGGCAAGAATCTCTGGATAGGGGGAGGGTGCGCTGCCGTCGGTGACGAGCGGGCGTGAGCAATGCGTCGTGCACTGCGCGCTGGGGGGCGTGCATCGGAGACAACCGCGCACTCGCCAGGAGGGGAGGACAGGATGGGACATGCCTTGCGCATCGCTCTCGGAACCACGCTTGCCGTGGGAGCCTGCACCGTCGAGGAGGCACCGACGCTCGAAGAGGTGGAGTTCATCTCCTACAACTCGCTCGCGCCGGCCGCCTTCCTCGACGGCGGCGACGCCTTGAACGCCCTCGCGGGAGGAGCCCTCGATGGAGCCACGACCGGACTGGTCGACACGGAGGACGGCCGCGCCCTCCTTTCTTATGTGGTGCGCTGCGCGCTCGCGACGGGGGACTCGGCCGCGTTTCCGCGCTCCGGCGCCCCGGACCTGGTCTACACCGGCTTGCTCGGCTTCGCGGCGGACTGGAAGGAGAGCTCGCTCGGCGACACCGGCCGCCGCCTCATGACCGGCTGCCTGATGGCGCACGTCAACGCCTTCGAGACCCAGGTCCCGATCTCCGTCCGCAACGCGATCGTGGGAGACGCAGGGCTCGCGGAGAAGCTCCTGTTCCCGGCGCAGGAGCTGGCGGTCTACGGCAACTACTTCGCCGCCCCGTCGGAGCGGGAGATCTACGTCTGCTTCGGCAAGGCCGTCGCCCAGGCGCTGGGCGCGCAGGGCGGCGTCGGCGGCCTGCTCCCGAGCTACCTCGATCTGCGCGTCTGCTCGACGACCGAGGGATGCGGCTTCCACCGCGTCGGCGCCTGCTATCGCTGGCCGTCGATGCCGGCGGTCAAGCAGGGCGCCTGCGAGGTGCAGTCGGGCAGCTTCTACGAGGCGTGCCACGAGGCGCCGATCGAGGTGCAGTCCACGCCGGCGTGGGATGAGACGGTGAGCGTGTACCTCCAGCCGGGCCATCTGACCCTGCTCCTGACCGAGTACCTCGAGCTCGTGTGCGAGCTCACCGGCGGCCTGCTCTGCTAGTCTCCTGACCCGCGCGCCTAGGCACGGCCCAGGCCTGGGTCGAGTCGAGCGGCGGGCGCCGCGATCCGGATCTCGTCGCCCGCCGGCTCGACCTCGAGGTCCAGCTGGTCCACCACCGCCGGCGTGGCCAGCACGCCCGTTCCGCCCGCCGGCGGCAGCCAGTCCTCGATGCGGTCCGCCCGATCGAGGCGCAGGCGGATGCGCGCCGTCACCGGCGGCTGGGCTCGCGGGCGCGCGCGGATCGCGGTGGCCATCGCGAGCACCGCGTCGACCGCGGCACGGCGGGCCGGCCGATCGGGGCACGCGACGGCCGCCAGCATGCTCTCGCCGGTCTCCATCAGCACCACCCAGCCGGCGGTCGACGTCGCGCGCGTGACCAGCGCCAGGATCGACTCGACGTCGGCCCGCACCGCCTCGTCGCCGCCCGCCAGCGGGGCCTGCACCTCGACGTGCATGGCCAGCGTCTTCTGGCCGGGATCGCCGACCCGCGCGAGCGGCGCGAGCATGGCCGCGCGCAGGGCGGCCAGGAAACCGCGCGCGTCGGCGAAGCGCCGCTCCGGCGCCTTCGCCAGTGCCCGCTGGAGGACGCGATCGAGCTCGGCGGGGATGACCGCGTAGGTGCTGGCGCGCCTCGGCACTCCCTGGAGGTGGTGCTGCAGGGTCAGGAGCATCGAGCCGGAGAAGGGCGGCCGTCCGGTCAAGAGCTGGTAGCAGAGCGCGCCGAGCCCGTAGACGTCGGTGCGCGCGTCGACTCGGCGGCCCAGGATCTGCTCCGGCGCGATCGACGACGGCGTGCCCACGACCTCGCGCGCGGACGTGATGCCCTCCTCGTCGAGGAGCTTGGCGATGCCGAAGTCGAGCAGGACGACGCGCTCGCCGCCGTCCGGCGCGCTGGCCATGAAGATGTTGGACGGCTTGAGATCGCGGTGGACGATGCCGAGCGCGTGAGCCGCGCCGAGCGCATCGCACAGGGGTCGCATGATGCGGTCCACGTCCTCGACCGCGAAGCGCCCGCGCTCGGCCAGCACAGCCTCCAGGCTGCGCCCGGCGAGGAGCTCCATCACCAGATACGGCTGGCCGCCTTCCAGTCGGCCCACCCGCTCGACCGCGATGACGTGCGGGTGGCGCAGCAAGCTCAGCGCCCGCGCCTCGCGCACGAAGCGGTGGACGTGCTGCGGCGACGGCAGGAGCTCGGGGTGCAGGACCTTGATGGCCACCGCCCGACCGGCCGGATCGCGCGCGCGGTACACCGCTCCGCTGGTGCCGCGGCCGAGGAGCTCCTCGATGACATGGCCGTCGAGGACCGTCATGGCGGCCAGCAGACCTCCGCCTCCGTGACTCGTGGGCGTCACGACGCGGCCCCGGTCGGAGACCTATCCTCGGCAGCATCCATGCGTGGCCGGGCAGGCGAGGCCAGACCTCGCATCCCCCTGGGTGACTCTAGCAGGTCTGCCGCTCCATGACGCGCGCGAGCTCGTGGACGCCCCGGCGGATCTCTCGCTCGTCGAGCGCCG
>DATFRY010000297.1:0-15473 GCA_035262925.1 Kofleriaceae bacterium
ATCGACGTGAGCGCGCCCGAGGTGGTCATGTTGAAGAGCCAGATGCCGTACTCGTTGTTGCGCGGGGGGCCGAAGTCGGGGTCGTTGTCCCACGGGGTGAGCAGCGAGTTGGACACGTAGAGGCGCCTGTTGTCCTTGCTGAGGCGCAGCATGTTCGGATGCGGCACGTCCACGGTCGACTTGATGATCGGGTTGAACGGGTCGGTGATGTCGTAGACCTGGACCGTGTTGCCGAACCAGTTGGTCAGGATCATGAACTTGTTGTCGTAGGACAGGAGCATGTCGGCCGGGATGTTGAGCCCGTCCTCCGGCCCCAGCACCTGCTGGAAGTCGAACACGCCGTTCTTGTCGTCGTCGTCGGCGAGCCACACCGCGCTGGTGCCCGGCGTGTTGATGAGCGCGCGCCGCACGCCGAATTTCTCGATGAAGCGGACCTCGAGCGCGCCGCTGTTGACGCCGAGGTCGGCCACCTGGATGACCTTCTTCTGCGAGGTGCTCCACACCGCGACCTCGTTGCCCAGGCAGGTCGGATCGAGACCGACGCCGCACAGGGCGGGCGGGCCGAAGGTGGTGCTGATGAGGCGGTCGGCCTCGGCGCGGCCGTCGATGTCGTACATGAACTTCGGCCCCAGCGTGCCGGGCGGTCGGTCGGTCGGCGGCGGCCCGAAGTAGGCCGAGAAGCTGCCGTTGTGGTCGTTCAGGAGCACGATGCCGCCGGGCGCCGTGTCTCCGGTGTTCGCGCCGATCATGCTGGCGGCGAACTGGCCGCCGGGCAGGGTGAGCAGGCTGTGCGGAACCGCGTAGCCGCTGGCCGAGACCAGGTTCTCGTTGACCGTGGTCAGCTCTGGATGCGCGCTGTCGTCCTCGACGTCGAAGACGTGGATGCGCCCCGAGAACAGGCCGGGGACGATCAGGCGGTCCTGGTCGCGCGAGTAGCCGAAGTGGTGGAGCTCGTCGCCCACGTTCGGCATGTCGACGCGGTTGATGATCTGGCCGAAGTCGGACTTGTGCGGGTCGGTGCCGACGACGGCCACGAAGTCGGGATCGGTGGCGCTCTGCGCGATGGTCGCGACGTAGAGGAAGCGCTCCTGCTTGCCGGGCTTGGCGGCGACCTCGTCGAGGCCCGGATCGCCCTCGTCCAGGTCGTCGCCCTGCTCCATGCCCGCGCAGGCGCTCAGGGCAAGCCCCACCCCCAGCGCGCACACGCGCCACGTGGCTGCGAATCTACTCTGCATGAACCTACCTCCCGTTTCATCGTCCGCAGAAAGGTCGCTGCCTGGCCCCACTCATCGTCATACGTGGAGTGCGCTCGCAAGGAAAGCCCGAAACTCGTCGCAGGGCGAAGAAAGGCGTTTGTTATCATATGGCTACGAAAGCCGAGTAGGGGTGCCCACGGTCCTTTCCCGAAGAGACCCGTCACCACGGTGCACGCATGTTGCGCACTCCTGACCTGACCCTCACGTCGCGGACGACGTCGGCGGTCGAGTGCGGCGATCGAACGCGGCGATCGAACGCGGCGATCGAGTAGAGCGATCGAGCGCGGCGCGGGCCGCGCGGCTCAGCCGTTGCCGGCCTGCTTGGCCGGGCGCAGCGGGACGAGCCCGCTCAGGACGCCCTCGAGATCGGGGATCGACGAGCGAGCGATCGCCCGGCACTCCTCGAACACCCGCACCTCCTCCTCGAGGTCGGCCATCGGCTTGCCGACGTAGCGGGTGACGAACTCGTGGTTGTCGATGTGGGTGCCGAACCCGTCCTTGTAGTAGAGGTCCACCTCGATCGGCGTCGGCGTCAGGTTCACCTGCTCGCCGACCGCGATCTGCTTGACCAGCGACGGGACGTCGTACTTGAGGCGCACGTCGCGGCGCACGAAGTAGGACGAGCCGCGGTGCTCGGCCAGCTCCATCTTCTTGCCGCGCTGCTGGCGGGCCTTGGCGCGCGAGCTGCCGCCGATGAGGATCGGCCGCGTGAGCAGGTCGTAGCGCAGGAGCTCGATGAAGAAGTCCTTCAGCTCCTCCGGCACGCGCGGCATGATCTCCTCGCGCCACCAGGCGAACAGGCGGTTGTCGATGCCGCCCTCGCGATAGAAGTAGTGGATGCCGCGGGTGACGCGCGAGGCGTCCAGGTTGTCGACCACCTGGGCGCGGCAGGCGATGAGGCCCTGCGACACCGGATCGGTCTGCCGCTCGAACCACTGGTCGAGGCTGAACAGCACCTGCGACTGCGGGATGCCGCACAGCTGGCGCAGCGGGGTCCAGATCCAGCGCAGCACCTGGTTCTCGGCCACCACGCGGGCCCAGAACAGGAACTTGTGCATGCGCTGGTTGTCCTCGATGCTCATCGAGCGGTGGGCGAGGACGTACTCGAAGTCGTCCTTGTCGCCGCGCAGGAGCACGAAGCCGTGCTCCTGGCGATCGCGCGAGAAGTCGGTGTTGGGCATGACCAGGTGCGGATACACCGCGATGCGCGACACGTAGCTGGCCAGCTGGTCGTAGCCCTCGAGGAAGGACTCGGTGGTCTCGCCCGGCACGCCCCAGATGAGCTCGGCGTAGCAGTCGAGCCGGTGTTCGGCCAGCCAGTGGGCGAGCTCCTGCCACTCGTTGAGCTTCATGTTCTTGCGGCCCATGAGCTCGAGCGCGGGCGGCGCCAGGGTCTGCAGCGCGAGCGTGAAGGAGCTGCGGAAGCCGGTCTCCTTCATGCGCTGCACGATGCTGTAGAAGATCTTCCCCTTGTTCTTCGCCCACGAGGTCTCGAACCCGCGCGGATAGCCGTACCGCTCGCGCGCGCGGACGAGGATCTCGACGAACTCGGCATCACTGCGCAGCATGCCGAAGTTCGAATCACAGAGGACGATATCTGGAACTTGATGATAGGCGCAGAACTCGATCTCCGCCGCGATGCGCTCGGGCGAGAACTGCCGCAGCTTCTGACCGGTGGCGCCGCCCCAGTAGCAGAAGGCGCACTTGTACGGGCAGCCGCGGTTGGTCTCCATCAGGACGACGTCGTACCGGAACTTGCCCTGGTCATCGAGCAGCGGCAGCGTGCCGCTCAGCATGGGCGAGGGGATGATGTCGAGGTCGTCGATGCGCGCGCGCGACGGGGTCGTGACGATCGCGCCGTCCTCGGTGCGAAAGGAGATGCCGGGCACGTCGTGCAGCGCGTGGCGCGAGACGCCCGCCACGATCGCCCTCGTCAGGTCGAGGAAGGTGAGCTCCCCCTCGCCGTTGACGATGACGTCGACGTCGGGATACATGCCGAACACGCGAGCGGCCTGATCGCTGACGTGGTTGCCCCCGAAGATGACCCACCCCTCGGGTTTCAGCGATCGGTAGAGCTGCGCGATCTTTCCGAACTCGTGGAAGTTCCACCCCAGCACCGAGAACCCGATGGCGTCCGGGGGTGACTGCCCGAAGAAGAGGGAGCGTGCAATGTGCAGCACGCCATCTCCGCCGCCGAAATTACATATGCGGATGTCGGCCTCCGCACGTATTGCCGGGTCCGCATCTGCGATGGCCTTCAGATAACCCATCGCGAGGGGCATGGACTCGCGATCCATGTCCCAAACTCCGCGCTGTACCAGACAGATTTGTCTTTTTTTGCGCGCCAGCATTTGTGGCCACTATAACCGTCCGGAATGCAGAGGACCGCATCTATCCTCAGGAATTCGCGAACTTGCATGCAGGACTGACTACCACTTTTCCTCCAGGCGAACGCGGGTGGCGAAAGCTGCGTGACATGCTCTGACGATCGCGGAGTCGACTGGCATTCTGTGCGTACATGTCCGCGCGGGAGCGGCGAGCGCCGGCATTTCACGCGCGCGCGACGACGGGTGGGACCTGTGCGAGTCGAGCAGTCCGCGCGAGAACGCGGGCGCGGGCTTCCATTCGCGCGCGGTTGACACTCGATCGACGAGCTATCTACACTGCGAGCGCTGGGTGGGGTGCTTCGTGGCGGTCGCGATGTCCGCGGCCTTGCCTTCCCCCACATCCCCCCTCACCCGGGAGGCTCGCATGGCGCGCGTCCTGTACTTCCTTTACGGCGTGGTGGTCTACGTCCTGTTCCTCGGCACGTTTCTCTATGCCATCGGGTTCGTCGAGAACTTCCACTGGAAGCTGTTCGGCAACCTCTTCTTCGTCCCCAAGAGCATCGACTTCGGTGGCAAGTACTCGCCGTGGACCGCGGCCATCGTCATCGATGCAGCGCTCCTGAGCCTCTTCGCGGTGCAGCACAGCGCCATGGCGCGCAAGGGCTTCAAGGAGGCATGGACCAAGATCGTGCCCAAGCCGATCGAGCGGTCCACCTACGTCCTGTTCGCGAGCCTCTGCCTCATCACGCTGTTCGCCTTCTGGCGCCCGATGATCGGCATCGTGTGGAGCGTGGAGAACCAGACGCTGGCCCGCGTCGTCCAGATCGTCTCACTGGCAGGCTTCGGCATCGTCTTGATTGGCACTTTCCTCATCAATCACTTCGATCTGTTCGGGCTGCGCCAGGTGTTTCGCACGCTGCAGGGACAGCAGCCGGCGGCGCTGCGCTTCATCACGCCGGGCTTCTACAAGGTCGTGCGCCATCCGATCTACCTCGGGTTCATCATCGCGTTCTGGGCCGCGCCGGTCATGACGACCGGGCACCTCCTGTTCGCCATCGCGACGCTCGGCTACATCCTGGTCGCCATCCAGTTCGAGGAGCGAGACCTCGTCCGCGAGTACGGGAAGGACTACCAGGACTACCGGCGGCGGGTCGGCATGCTCCTGCCGGTCAAGCGCGGCGGCGAGTAGTCGGTCGCGCCGCTCGCCCCGCGGGCTGGCCGGACGACCTAGCCGCGCCAGTCCGCGATGGCGAAGGTCCAGTCGTCCTTCTGCACCGCGGTGCCGTTGGCGCTCTCCGCCTGCTCGAACAGGGTCGACACCGCGGCGTCCAGATCGACCGTGCGCGTGCTCTCGAGCAGCTGGATGAGCCGCCGCATGCCGAAGGCGCGGCCGTTGGCCAGCTCGATCTCGATGACGCCGTCGGTGCAGACGAACAGGCGGGCGCCGCGCGGCAGCTCGCGCTCGGTGCGACCCAGGTCGAAGCGCGGCGTGCCCAGCGGCGTTCCGCGGCACACCACGACCTGAGCGGGTCCGCCGTCGGCCATCACCACCGCAGGGAGGCCGCCCGCGCTGTAGGCGCGCATCTCGTTGCGGAGGCCGTCGATCTCGATGGCGGTGAGGGCCATCTGGTAGGTGCCCTGTCCCACCCGCAGCACCTCCTCGTTGACGGCCTCGAGCCGGAGGTCGAGCGGCATCTTCTCGGCGAGCCTGGTCTGCGCGCGGTAGGCCGACGCCACCGCCGCGGTGACCATGGCCGGGCCGGGGCCGTGGCCGGTGACGTCGCCGACCAGGAGGACATGGCGTCCGTCGCCGGTGAGCTCGTACCACCACCAGTCGCCGCTGCAGGTGCCGGCCGGGCGATAGAAGCCGCGCAGCTGCAGGTCGGTGTTCTCGATGCGGCTGTCGCGCGGCAGGAAGCCGGACTGGACCGCGCCGGTCAGCTCGAGGTCGCGCTCGACCGAGGCCAGCCGGTGCTCCTGCTGCAGCCGCTGGACCCTCCGGCTCTGGAAGCGCACGAAGGCGAACACGATGAGCGCCGCCGACACGCCGTAGAGCGTGTACGCCCACCAGGTGCGCCAGGGCGGGGGGGACACGCGCAGCCGGGCCAGCGCGACCGGCTTGCCCCACCCACCATGGCGGCTGGCCGCGCGTACGTGCAGCGCGTAGTCGCCGTGCGACGGGAGGCTGACCGTCACGACCGGCGTCGTCGCGTCCACCCAGTTGCCCGACAGGCCCTCGAGCAGATACTGGTAGCGGATCTTCTCGGGGCTGGCGTAGCGCAGGCCCGCGAAGTGGAAGGTGAGCAGGTTCTGGTTGTAGCCCAGCGCGACGTCGGGGCTCAGCCAGATCGGCCGGTCGGTGGTCGGCTCCTGGTTGTAGATCTGGAAGCCGGTCAGGACCACCGGCGGCGGCGCGGTGTCGAGCTCGATCTGCTCGGGGCGGAAGCTGTAGGCGATGCCGTGCGGGCTGCCGAAGTAGAGGCGCCCGCTGGGGCCGCGATACGAGCCGCTCTGCGTGTACTCGCTCGGCACCCCGTCGCGCGTGTCGAACGAGATGGCGCGGCGGGTCTTCGGATCGAAGCGGATGAGGCCTCCCCCGTTGGTGCTCATCCACAGGATGCCCTTGCCGTCGCCGACCACGCCGTAGATGGTGCCGTTGGACAGACCGACGTTCTCGCCGAAGCGCTCGAAGCGGGCGCTGCGGTCGTCGAAGCGGTTGAGCCCTCCGCCGTAGGTGCCGAGCCAGAGGACGCCGTCGTCGGCCTGGTAGATCGACAGCACGTCGTTGTGGCTGATGGTGTCCGGCTTGCCGGGGATGTTGCGGAAGACCTGCGAGGTCTCGGTCTTGGTGTCGAAGCGGACCAGCCCCGACTTGGACGTGCCGATCCAGAGCGTGCTCGGCTGCCGGCGATCGATCTGCACGGCGTAGAGGTAGTCGGTCGGGATGCCCGACAGGCGGTCCTCGGCCGTGTAGCGCACGAAGCTGCGATCGCGCGGGTTGAACTTGACGAGCCCGCCCCCCCAGGTCGCGAGCCACAGGAGTCCGTCGTCGGCCGCGGCCAGGCCCCAGGCTCCCTCGCCTCCCAGCTCCTGCTCGTCGGACGCGTAGAGGTGGGCGGTCTCGGTGGCAGGATCGAAGGACACCAGGCCCAGGCCGATGACCGCGACCCACAGCGTCCCGCGCGGGTCGACGTGGATCTCGGTGACCCAGTGCGGGCTGAGGTCGATGATCTTGCCGTCGTCGCCGGCCAGTCGGGCGCGGATGTCGGCCTTGCCGGCCCGCCGGTCGAAGCGGATGAGCGCGCCCGGATAGGTGCCGATCCACAGGACGTCGTCCTTGTCCTCGCAGAAGGCGGTGGGCGGGTCGAAGACGTTGACGAAGTCGAGGTGGGTGGCCAGGCGATCGAAGCGGTTGAGGCCGCCGGCGAAGGTGCCGATCCACATGACGCCGTCGCGATCGGCGTAGGCCGAGGTCAGCCACGAGAACGAGAGGCTGCCCGGATCGGCCAGGTCGGCGTGCAGCTGGTCGATGTGGCCGGTCTTCGGGTCCATGCGGTTGAGGCCGTTCTTGGTGCCGACCCAGAGCGCGCCGGCCGCGTCCTCGAGCAGCACCGTGATGCGCGCGTCGGTGAGCTGGCGCTCGCCGTCGCCGGCGCCGATGTGCTGGTAGCGGTCGTCTGCGATCAGCCGCGCGAGGCCGGCCTCCTCGGTCCCGATCCAGACCGCGCCCCCGCGGGAGACGAGGATCGCGTTGACCGTGTTTGCGCCCAGGCTGTCGGTGCGGCCGGCGACCTGGGCGTGGTGGGCCACCACTCCGCCGGACGCGTTGAGCCGGTAGAGGCCGTCGCCCTGGGTGCCGATCCACAGGCCGCCGTCGGGCGCGCGGGCCAGCGCGCTGACCGCCGCGCCGGCGTCGCCGCCGGGTCTGGCGACGCGGGTCACCGCGCGGCTGGCGGTCTCGATCCGATCGACGCTGCCGTCGCCATAGCCGACCCAGAGCCGCGCCCCGTCGGCGGCCAGCGCGGTGACGCCGAGCGCGTCATCGCCCGACGCATCGCCCTTCGAGTCGCCGGCGTCCGGCGGCCTGGCGGGCGCGATGGGCTGAAACCGGTCGCGCGTGACGTCGTAGGACACCAGCCCCTGCTCGGTGCCGATCCACAGGCTGCCGGCGCCGTCGATGGCCAGCGCGGTGACGTAGGAGGACGGCAGGACGCTCGAGCCCTCGACCCGGTGCTGGTAGACCTTGAACTCGGAGCCGTCGTAGCGCGCCAGTCCCTCCTGCGTGCCGAACCACATGAAGCCGACCCGGTCCTGCACGATCGCGGTGACGTGAGACTGCGGCAGGCCCTCGGCGGCCGACAGGTGCTGGAAGCGGATCGTGGTGCGCATGGGCACCGTGCGCTTCGCGGTCGCCGGCGGGGCGGCCGCCGGCGCGCCGGGGGTCGGGGCCGGCGAGGCCGCGCCGGTCGCTCCGGCTCCGTGCTTGGCGGCGCGCCCGGCCCTCGGCTTCGCCTTCGGCCGCTGGCTCTGTGCGTCGGCACCGTCGGCGCGCGCGACCAGGAACAGGGCGCAGAACGCCACCGAGAGGCGGGAGGTCCTCATCGTCGCCATTATAACCGCCGAGGGGATCGCAGCATCACGGCTCCGGTTCGGTGATGACCATGTTGTCGCCCACACCCGCCAGCGCGGGCGCGGTCAGCGATTGATTCACGCCCGAGGGCCAGCGGACATCGATGGACTCCGCCGCCTCCTGCGTCTCCGCTCCGCCGCCCGACAGGTCGATGTAGGCCACCGGAGGCGGCGATGAGTGGGCCACGCCGCCGGCGCCGACCGCGCGCACCACCCGGCGGCCGCTGGTGGTGCGCACCTCGACGACCGCGCCCCGGCCGTCGCGGTTGCTGCGGCGGCCGGCGAGGGCGACGCGAAGAGCGCGGCCGCCGGCGACGGCCTGGTTCTGGAACAGGCGCAGCGGCCCGTCGTGCGTGCCGGCCACCAGGTCGAGGTCGCCGTCGCCGTCGAGATCGCCGGCGACCAGGGCGTGGCCCTCGAAGCAGCCCAGCCCGGCGTCGATCGGCTGGTAGGGCGGCGGTCCGCGCAGCACCAGCACCGGCGGCGGGGGCCCGTCGATCACGCTGACGCCGCTCACCACCACGAGGTCGTCGTTGCCGTCGAGGTCGAGGTCGGCCTGCTGGCTGGCCCACGACAGGAGCAGACAGTCCCTCGACGCGAGGCGCTCGGGACTGGCGCACAGGCCGTCGGAGCGGGTGGTGCCGTCCACACCGAGCTCCTCGCCGCGCTCCGCGAACCCGCCCGCGCCGTCGCCGGCGAACAGCTTCTTGCGCCCGAAGTCGGTGACGTAGAGGTCGAGGCGGCGGTCGCCGTCGACGTCGGCCACCAGCCCGCCCATCGAGCTGCGCGGACCGTCGAGCCCGAGCGCGTGGGCGATGTCGGTGAAGCGAAGCTCGCCGGTCTCGGCCAGCTCGTTCCTGTAGAAGGCGTCGGGCGGGAGGTCGCTCACCGCCTGGTGCGGCAGCCCGTTGTCGGCCAGGAGGGTGTCGTTGGCCACGTGGAGGTCGAGATCGCCGTCGCCGTCGATGTCGATGGCGGACGCCGTCCAGGTCATCCCGGCGCTGTCGGCGCCGGCGGCGCCCGCCACCTCCTCGAAGACCAGCCGGCCGCGGTTGCGCAGGAGGCGGTTGCGCGAGCGCTCGCGGTCGTGGCGATCGCGGTTGGAGACGTAGAGGTCGAGCAGGCCGTCGCCGTCGAGGTCGACCGGGAGGACGTGCTCGGTGCGCGACCCGTCGCCCAGATCGCCGGGCGCGGGGGCGAAGCGCCCGTCGCCCAGGTTCTCGTACAGGAGGATGCGGTCGCTGGCGACGACCAGATCGGTGTCGCCGTCGTTGTCGAGGTCGCCCGGGGCGATGAAGTTCACCGGCGCGGCCAGGGCGAGGCCGACCTCGTCCGCGTCGCCGGCGAACGACCAGCCGCCGCGGTTGGCGAAGTGAGCGAGGCCGCCGGCGCGGCTGCCGGCCAGGACGTCGAGCCGACCGTCGCCGTCGGTGTCGACCACCGCGACGGGCCCGCCGCGGAAGTCGATCGACACGAACTCGAAGTCGACCCCGCTGTCGGCGGTCGCGTCGCGGAACCAGGGCAGGTCCGGGCCGCGCGCGGCGCAGGCCGGGCCGGCCACGCGCTCGGGGGGAGGATCGCCGCACGCTCCGGCCCCGACCGCGAGGACGAGGCAGGACAGGGCCGCGCGGGCTGCGGGCCTAGAGGATGGCGAAGGTCAGCCCCAGGCCGAAGATGTTCGCGTCGCGCGTGTTGTAGCCGCGCAGGAAGAACCGGGTCGTGGCCTGGACCGACAGGCGGTCGGTGACGTCGTAGCCCACGTCGCCGCCGAGCAGCATGAACTCCTCGTCGAGCAGCGGGTCGTGATAGTCGTACATCGGCTGCCCCGGATCGCCGAGCGTGAGGAAGCCGACGCCGCCGTGCTGGATGCGCCAGTTGAAGCCGAGGTCGACGCGCAGATCGCCGTCGAGGAAGAAGTAGCCGATGAGGGCGGCGATGTCGCTGCGGTTCTGGCCGACGGTCTTGGTCACGTCCGCCTCTTCCTCGGTCATGGTGTCGGTGAAGTGCTCGACCAGGCTGTACTCGTAGGTCGCCTGCGCGAACAGGTTGGGCAGCACCGGATCGAGAGTGCGGCCGACGCTGGCGCCCAGGTGCAGCTGCTTGAGCCCGCGCCCGGCGTTGGCGAAGCCGACGTGCTCGTAGTCGGTCACCGGGATCGACGCGCCGATGCGCGGAGTGAAGGCGACGATGTCGTGCAGCAGCTGGTAGCGCACGTTGAGCCGCAAGTCGGTCAGCGTGGTGTGCAGGCTGCCGTCGTCGTAGGAGCCGTGGCGGGGGAACGGGTCACCGTCGCCGCCGTACTTGACCGCGATGATCGGCATGGTGGCGTCGACCGCCAGGTCCTCGATCGGCGTGTACTCCGCCCCGAGCTGGAACATGTGGGCGGTGATCGGCTCGCCCTCGCTCTTGGGGACGTCGGGGTTCGTGACGATCGCGCTCGAGGGGCTGTAGGAGTAGTCGAAGCTGGCCGACAGGCTCCCGGCCGGATCGACCCAGGCCTGGGCGGCGGCGTTGCGCTCGCAGAACGCAGCGACAAGGAGAAGCGCGGCCAGCGTGGCACCCGCGCGCGTCAAACTCACTCGTGACATCCGCAGTCCCTCCTGAAAGAAAGGGCATGGTCGGTCGACCGAAACAGTGCGCCTGCCTCGGCTTCACTTTCGCTCGGAGCGTGCAGACGCCAGGCGGGGGGGCCCAGATGCGAAAGCGCGAGACCGAACCAGGGGGAGCAAGTTATCACCCGCGCGGACGGAGCCACAAGCGACGAGGCGCCGTGCCGCTGTCGTCGACGTGCGGTGCACGGATCCGGCGACCCACATCGTGTCGCACGATGAGCGCAGTCGGCGTCGCCTCCGTCCCTGAGGGAATGAAGCGACGCCGGCTGCCAGATTCGCAAACGAGATCTTCGATGAGCTCTCGCCTGCGACTCTCATGCTACGGCCGGTGACGCGCGTTTTGCGAGCCAGGCCGGGGATAGGGCGGAGTGAGGGCACGTGAGGCCGCCGGTAGTGGCGGTCGAGACGCGCAGATCAGCCGAGCAGCGCGTTGTCGATGAGCCGCGTGCGCCCGAAATGCACGGCCATGGCCAGCACGGCCGGCGCGCTCGCGCGATCGATCTCGGCCAGCGTCTCCGCGTCGCGCAGCTCGACGTGATCGATGCGCGCGAGCGGCGAGGCCTCGATCGGCGCGCGCGCCGCCGCGACCAGCGCGCCGGCGCCGCGCTCGCCGCCGGCGTGCAGCGACTCGGCCGCGCGCAGGCCGCGCGACAGGCACACGGCCTGGGCGCGCTCCTCGGGCGAGAGGTAGGCGTTGCGCGACGACATCGCCAGCCCGTCCGGCTCGCGCGCGATGGGCATGCCGACGATCTCGACGCCGAAGTCGAGGTCCCTCACCATGCGGCGCACGATGAGCAGCTGCTGGTAGTCCTTTTGCCCGAAGATCGCCACGTGCGGCATGGTGAGGTGGAAGAGCTTGGCCACCACCGAGGCCACGCCGCTGAAGTGGCCGGGCCGGCTGCGCCCCTCGAGCGGCGCGGCCAGGCCGCGCACCTCCACCGTCGTCTGATAGCCGTCCGGGTACATCGCGGCCGCGTCGGGCGCGAACACGAGATCGACGCCGGCCGCGCGCGCCTTGTCCAGGTCGCCGGCCTCGTCGCGCGGGTAGCGCGACAGGTCCTCCCCCGCCGCGAACTGAGTCGGGTTGACGAACAGGCTCATGACGAGGAGGTCGGCCCGGCTGCGCCCCGCGCGCAGGAGCGAGACGTGGCCGTCGTGCAGGTAGCCCATGGTCGGCACCACGCACACGCGCCGGCCGTCGCGCCGCTGGTCCTCGGCCCGGGCCCTCATCTCGGCCGGCGCGCGCACGACCTCGAACGGCACTGCCATCGCTCGCCCTCCGCGCTCGTGGTGGCGATCAGCTCCGCCGACGGGCGCGCGGCGAGTGGCGCGATCCGCCGCCGCCGCCACCATACGGCCGCTCGTCGGGCGGCGCCTCCGCCTCGCCCTCCACCGGGGCCGGCGCGCAGCCGCCCACGTGGAGAACCGCGGCCAGCGGCGCCTCGGCGCGCGCGGTCTGCTTGCTCGGGCTGTTCGAGAACGACTCCTGCTCGCCCGGGAAGTTGCCGTCGCGCACGTCGGCGACGTATGCGTCGGCCGCGGTGCGGATGCGGGTGGCCAGCTTCTCGTAGGTGCGCACGAAGCGCGGCTTGAACGAGTCGTTCATGCCGAGCATGTCGTAGACCACGAGCACCTGGCCGTCGCACTCGAGCCCGGCGCCGATGCCGATGGTCGGGATCTCGACCGCCGCCGTGATGCGCGCCGCCACCTCGGCCGGGATGCCCTCGAGCACGACGGCGTAGGCGCCGGCCCGTTCGAGGGTGCGCGCGTCGTCGACCAGGCGCTCCGCGGCGCCCGGCTCGCGCCCCTGCACCTTGAAGCCGCCCAGCTGGTGGAACGACTGCGGGGTGAGGCCGATGTGGCCCATGACCGGGATGCCGCTGGCGACCAGCCGGGCGACCAGCTCCGCGTGCTGCGCGCCGCCCTCGAGCTTGACCGAGTGCGCGCCGCCTTCCTTGATCAGTCGACCCGCGTTGAGCAGCGCGGCCTCCACGCTGGTCTGATACGACATGAAGGGCATGTCGCCGACCACGTGGGCGCGGACCGCGCCGCGGGCGACCGCGCGCGTGTGGTAGATCATCTCGTCGATGGTCACCGGGAGCGTGGTGTCGTGGCCCTGGATGACCATGCCGAGCGAGTCGCCGACCAGCAGGATGTCGACGTGACTCTCGTCGAGCAGGCGCGCGAACGTCGCGTCGTAGCAGGTCAGCATGGCGATCTTGTCGCCGCGCCGCTTCATCTCGCGCAAGGTGTGGATGGTGACCCTGGAGGTCTTCATTCCGCCCTCTCTTGTGGTTGTGGCGCCTCGCTCCGTCTCGTTCCCGCAGGGGTTCCGAGCGTGCCTGACCGGACCGGCCGGGGGCGTGAGCTGGGCGCGTAGTCACCGGAAGTTATACCCGTCTGTCGCCGACTTGTGGCGGTGCGCCCGCAGCGAAAGTTTCGCCGGGATTTCCGGGCCGTTGGCCGCCGCGCCCGCCCCGCGAGGCCGGCTCGGCGCCGCCCTCGTTCGCTACCGCGCCCCGAGCCGCACGCAGCGCGCGCCGCCCCGCATCCGCCGCACGGCCTCGACCGCCTCGTCGAGCTCGCTCGAGGCGGCCGCCCCTCCGAGCGGCGCGCGCACCGCAGACGTGTCGAGGATGAGGAGCGGCGCCTCGTCGTAGGTGAGGAAATGCTCGTCCATCTCCTCGGCCAGCCGGTCGAGCACGGACAGCTTGATGACCCGGTCGGCCGACGGCACCAGCTCGCGGACCCGCCCGCGCAGGGCGTCGCGCGCCGCGGTGACGTAGACGACCAGGTCGGGCTGCGGCACCCGCTGATCGAGGAGCTGATGGATGCGCAGGTAGAGGTGCAGCTCGTCCGGGCGCAGGGTCACGCGGGCGAACAGCATGTCGCGCGCGAACACGTAGTCGGTGACCGTCCCGCTCGGCGAGAACAGGTCGGGCTGGGCGAGCTCGATCTGCTGGCGGTAGCGGGCCAGCAGGCAGTAGGTCTGGGTCTGGAACGCGAACCGCTCGGGGCTGCGGGCGAATTCGTCGCGAAACGGGTTCTGCGGGGCCGGGTCGCAGTGCAGGGCCGCGCCGGTGGACGCGGCCAGCGCGCGCGCCACGGCCGAGGCTCCCGATCCCGGCGGCCCGTCGACGGCCACGTACCGCCGCTCGTCGCTCGTCCGGCGCACCGGCCGATTGTTGCACCCGGGTCTGATCAGCGCGCGATGACTTCGAACTCGAAGGTCGCGTAGGTGCCCGGCGCGCCGGTCGGCCTGGGCACCGGGATCTTGCGCGCCACCGACTCGGTGCAGGTCACCACCGCCCGGACGTCCTCCACCCGCGCGTCCGACTGCTCCTGGACCAGGACCCGCACGCCCGGCTGCGAGGTGGCCGTCGAGGTGGTGGCCGCCGCCACGGCCGGAGCCTTGCCCTTGCTCGGGATCACCTTGGTGATGGACACGCGCAGGAGCAGGTCGGGCGCCTTGCGCAGACATGCCTGGAGCGCGCCGTCGGAGCGCCCGATGAGCGCGGCGGCGCGCGCCTGGTCGAGCGTGGCCGAGCCCTTGATCTCGAGCCCGCGGCCGGCGATCGCGCCGGCCAGCGCCTCCTCGTAGCGCGCGCGCGCCCGCCGGGTCCACGACGTCTCGCCGGCCATCGCCAGGTAGCGGCGGAAGTGCAGGAGCGAGCGCGACCAGTCCTCGGCACCCAGGTAGGCGAGGCCGAGGTAGTAGTGCGCCTCCTGCGGCGGCACCCAGATCCTGCTGGCCGCCGTCAGCGAGCTGGCGCGCGGGTCGCGGGTCAGCGCCTGCGCCAGGACCTCGCGCGCCTGGGCCGCGTCCTCGTCGCGGTCGTGGGCCACGGCCAGGGCGAAGCCGAGCTCCGACGAGTAGGGGCTGATGCGCAGGCCCTGGCGGAACGACTCGATCGCCTCGTCGAGCCGCCCCAGCGCCATGTAGCACTCGCCCAGGCGCTGGTAGATGGCGACCTGCTGGCTCTGCGCGCGGCCCAGCAGCCGGCGCAGCCCCTCGATGGCCGGCTCGAACTTGCCGGCGCGCGCGCGGCACACGGCCAGCTCGTACTCGGCGGCCCACTCGTTGGGCTCGGAGCCGCCCGGCGCGTCCATGTCAGGGTCGAGGTCGAGCGCCTTGGCCAGCGACTGGGCGCAGGTGGCGAAGTCGCCGGTGCGATCGGCCAGGCGTCCCTGCCACAGATAGGCGAGCGGCCGGTCGGGCGAGGACCGCACCGCCTCGGCGAGCAGCTGCCCGGCCTGCGCCATCGACTCGCGGTCGCCCTCGCGCAGGAGCACGACCGCGCGCTCGACCAGCCCGTCGTACTTCTCCGACGCCGGATCGAGGGCCCGCTCCCAGAAGCCGCTCCTGGCATCTCGATGGTCGTCGTAGTCGACGTCGGGCGGCGGCGGCGAGGCCGGCTGGCCGAGGGCGAGCGGGGCCGCGAGGCCGAGCGCGAGGAGCGCGCCGGCCGCCGCGCCGCGGGACCAGGTCAGAGGCCCCACTGCTGCTTCACCTCGGAGACCGCGCCGCGCCCGCGCTTGCCCTTGCCCCGCTGCTTGCCCTCGAGCCGGGCGATGTTCTCGTGCGCGCGCTCGGCGTAGGGCGAGGCGGGCTGCGCGCGCAGGAACTGGCGGTAGTGGTTGAGCGCCGA
>DATFRY010000298.1:0-2459 GCA_035262925.1 Kofleriaceae bacterium
CGACAACGGCTCGACCGACGGCTCGGCCGAGGTGGCCCGCGAGCACGGCGCCGAGGCCCACCTCATCGACAACGAGGAGCAGGTCCAGGAGGCGTGGCTGAAGGGCAAGGACGTCGTCGGGATCACGTCGGGCGCGAGCGCGCCCGAGGAGCTCGTCCAGCGCCTCGTGACCTTCTTCCGCGACCGCGGCACGACGGACGTCGAGGAGTTCGACGTCGTCCACGAGGACGTGCGCTTCATGCTGCCCAAGACGATCCGCCAGGCGCTCGCGGCCGGCGCGTGAGGCGCGCCGCGCTCGCGGCGATCGTTCTGACGGCGCTCCTCGCCGCCGCGCCGGCGCAGGCCGCCCACTGGCGCCTCGTGCGCGCCGACCGGGTGCCGCTGAGCTACTTCCAGGGGATCACGCACTCCAACGCGGGGTCGTGGTTCTTCGACGGCGTCTTCCAGGGCGTCTATCGCACCGACCGCGACCTGCACCAGAAGGCCGGGACGCCCTCGGTGCTGACCCCGGACCTCCTCGGCCAGGGGTTCAACCACATCGGCGACCTCACCTGGGACGCCCGCGAGCGCGGGCGTCTGCTCCTGCCCATGGAGTGCTTCGTCCCCGGGGCACCCAACGGCGGCAACACGTGCGGGCGCGGCGCGATCGGCGTGGCCGACCCCGCGAGCCTGCGCCTGCGCTACGCGGTCGCCCTCGATCCGGCCGACATCCCGAAGGCCATGTGGGCGGAGGTCGCGCCCGGCGGCGATCTCATGTGGACCTCGAGCGGGCGCGACCTGATCGCGTACCGCACCGCCGACCTCTTCCCGGGCGCACCGGTGCCGCGCCCGGTGCGCCGCCTGCGCAGCGCCGTCCCGCCCAGCGGCGTCACCGGCGCCGTCTTCTACCGCAGCCGCCTGATGCTCGCCGGCCAGGACACCGGCGTGATGGAGATCTGGTCGGTCGACGTCGGCACCGGCACGCGGCGCCTCGAGCTGCGGCTGCCGGGCGTGCGCGCAGAGTCCGAGGGGCTCGACATCCTGCGCGCACGCGGCGGCGTGCTGCACTGGCTGCTCTCGCCCTTCCCGCCCGGCGGCGGAAGGCCGACCTTCGGCACCGGGCACAGCGAGTTGTTGACCTTCGCGTTAAGTGACGGCCGTCACTGAACACCGGGAGCCTGGCGCACTCGGGGGGTGGGGTTATCCCGATGGCCGCGGCCGCCATGCGAAGGCACAGTCTGCGGTCCATGACTTCGCAGATCTCTCTCTCCACGACGAAGCGCTGGACCCTGGTCGTGGTGTGCGCCGCCACCGCCATGCTCATGCTCGACATCGCGGTCGTGAACACCGCGCTGTCGCGGATCGCCGAGGACCTGGACACGGGTCTCAGCGGCCTGCAGTGGGTGGTCGATGCGTACACCCTGGCGCTCGCCTCGGTGGTGCTGACCGCCGGTGCGCTGGCCGACCGCTTCGGCCGCAAGCGCCTGTTCACGATCGGGCTGGTCGTCTTCACCCTCGCCTCCGCGGCCTGCGCGGCGGCGACCGACATCATCTTCCTCGACGTCGCGCGCGCCGTGCAGGGCCTGGGCGCCGCCGTGATGTTCGCCGTGTCGCTGGCCATCCTGGCCGATGCGTTCCCGGATCCGAAGGAGCGCGCGGGCGCCCTGGCCGCCTACGGGGCGACCATCGGGGGCACCTTCGCCATCGGGCCGCTCGTCGGCGGCGCGCTCACCAGCGGCTTGGACTGGCAGTGGATCTTCCTGATCAACGTGCCGCTCGGCGCGGCCTGCCTGTGGATCACCCGCCGCTACGTCCGCGAGTCGCGCGACCCGGCGACGCCCCCCGTCGACTGGCCCGGCCAGACGGCGCTGATGGGCGGCCTCTTCCTCCTCGTCCTCGCACTCCTGCGCGGCAACGAGGACGGCTGGGGCAGCACTGCGATCATCGCCGAGTTCGTGGCCGCGGCCGTCCTGCTCGTGGCCTTCGTCATCATCGAGGCGCGCTCGACGCACCCGATGCTGCCGCTGCGGCTGTTCAAGATCCCGTCGTTCACCGGCGCGCAGATCGCGGCCTTCGGGATCTCGGGCTCGTTCTTCGCCGTGTTCCTCTACATGACGCTCTACCTGCAGCAGATCCTCGGGCTCTCGGCGATCGAGGCCGGGCTCGTCTACCTGCCCGCGACGGTGGTCATCTTCTTCGTCTCGGGCGCGACGAGCGCGCTCGGCGAGCGAGTGTCGCCGGGGGTGATGATCTCCGCGGGCCTGGGCCTGGTGGCCGTCGGCATGGCGCTCATGGCGCTTGCGCAGGCCGACTCCTCGTGGACGATCCTGCTCCCCGGCATGCTCCTCGCCGCCGTCGGCACCGGCCTGTTCAACCCCTCGGTGATCGCCGTGGCCCTGGGCTCGGTCCCGATCGAGCAGAGCGGCCTGGCCGCGGGCGTCAACGACACGTTCCGTCAGGCGGGCATCGCGGTCGGCGTG
>DATFRY010000299.1:0-3787 GCA_035262925.1 Kofleriaceae bacterium
CCTATGAGCACCTCTACCGATCCAGCCCTGGCGGCCCTGCGCGCCGCGCACCGCCACGACCTGTCCGTGCCGCCGGCCCAGCCGGCCGCGGCCGCACGCGCGACCCGCAGCGACGTGCGCAACCTCGCCATCATCGCCCACGTCGATCACGGGAAGACGACGCTGGTCGACGGGCTCATGCGACAGGCGGGGACGTTCCGCACCGGCGAGGTGGTGGCCGAGCGCGCGCTCGACTCCAACGACCTCGAGCGCGAGCGCGGCATCACCATCCTGTCCAAGTGCACCTCGGTGACCTGGAACGGGGTGCGCATCAACCTGGTCGACACGCCGGGCCACGCCGACTTCGGCGGCGAGGTGGAGCGCGTGCTGGGCATGGTGGACGCGGTCCTGCTGCTGGTCGACGCGGCCGAGGGGCCGATGCCGCAGACCCGCTTCGTCACCGCCAAGGCGTTCGAGCTCGGCCTGCCCGCCATCGTGGTGGTCAACAAGATCGACCGGCCGCGGGTCGAGCCCGAAGAGTCGGTGGACCAGGTGTTCGATCTGTTCGTGTCGCTGTCGGCCAGCGACAGCCAGCTCGACTTCCCGGTGGTCTACGCCAGCGGCCGCGAGGGCTGGGCGGTGCGCGATCTGGCCCACGCGCGCGACGCCGGCCTGGCCCCGCTGCTCGATCTCATCGTCGAGTGGGCGCCGCCGGCGGCCGGCGACGTCGAGAGCCCGTTCTGCATGCGGGTCGCCACGCTCACGTACGACGACTACCTGGGCTACCTCGGCATCGGCCGCGTGGACACCGGCCGCTGCGCGGTCGGCGACCGCCTGCTCCTGGCCCAGCGCGACGGCGGGCGCAGCGAGTTCCGCGTGCAGCGCGTGCTCGGCTTCCAGGGGCTCAAGCGCTTCGAGCTGGCCGAGGCCCGCGCCGGCGACATCGTCGCGCTGTGCGGCATGGACGAGCTGAACGTGGGCGAGACCATCACCAGCATCGCCAGGCCGCGCATCCTGCCTCAGCTCACGGTCGACGCCCCGACCATGAGCATGGACTTCCGCGTCAACGACGGCCCCTTCGCCGGCAAGGAGGGCAAGTGGGTCACCTCGCGCAACCTGCGCGAGCGCCTGTTCCGCGAGGTGAAGTCCAACATCGCGCTCCGGGTCGAGGACACCGACGACGCCGCGGCGTTCCAGGTCAGCGGCCGCGGCGAGCTGCACCTGTCGATCCTCATCGAGACCATGCGGCGCGAGGGCTACGAGCTGTGCGTGTCGCAGCCGCGCGTCATCCTGCACGAGGACGCAGAGGGCCGCTCGCTCGAGCCGTACGAGACGGTGGTCATCGACCTCGACGACCAGTTCGCCGGCCCGGTCATCGAGGAGCTGGGGCGGCGGCTGGGCCAGATGACCGAGATGCGGCCGTCCGGTCCCGGGCGGCAGAGGCTCGAGTACCTCATCCCGGCGCGCGGGCTCATCGGCTATCGCTCGCAGTTCCTGACCGTGACGCGCGGGACCGGGGTCTTCTACTCGCGCTTCGCCGAGTACCGGCCGTTCGCCGGCGCCATCCGCTCGCGCACCAACGGCGTGCTCATCGCGCAGGAGGAGGGCCTGTCCAACGCCTACGCCCTCTACACCCTGCAGGAGCGCGGCGCGCTCGTCATCGGCCCCGGCGTCGCGGTGTACGGCGGCATGATCGTCGGCGAGCACTCGCGCGACAACGATCTGACGGTCAACCCGTGCAAGACCAAGAAGCTGACCAACATCCGCACCCACGCGGCTGACGAGAAGCTGGTCCTGACTCCACCCCGCCAGGTCACGCTCGAGTCGGCGCTCGAGTTCATCAACGCCGACGAGCTGGTCGAGGTCACCCCGAAGTCGATCCGGCTGCGGAAGTCGATCCTCGACCACAACGCCCGCAAGCGGGCCGAGAAGGTCGCGGCCGCCGGCGCGTGAGGCGTCGGCGGCCGAGCAGCGGTCAGGCGGTCGCGCGAGTCTCGTTCGCCTCGGCCTCGGCCTCGGCCCCTTCCGCCAGCTCCTCGCCGCGGCAGGCGTCGCAGCGGCGCTCCCAGGGCACGCGCTCGACCCGCTCGTCCTCGATGTCGCCCTGGCACTCCTCGCAGCGGCCGAAGATGCCGCGCTCGATGCGCTCCAGCGCGGCGTGGATCTCCTGCAATTCTGTGAGCTCAGCCTCGTCGATGGCCCCCAGGGCATCGGGGCGGGCGGAGGCGGCGGTTCCGGCCTGAGCCGCCCGGAGCAGCGCTCGCCCCCGGCGGAGAAGCTGCTTGCGCGCCTGGGCGACTAGATTTCTGTTCATTCTTCTTCTCCTGGCTGGGGCTTGGTGCCATAAAAGGCAGAACTGGCCCGGGCGGGCAAGAAAACGGCCTTCGTCCAGCCGGAGGGATTGCACCGCCGACATGTAGGGGGGGACACATGGTGGGGGCGGCCGGGGAGGGTGCGCCAAAAAGAAGGCTTGCTCCACGCAAGCGTCGTGCCCATTCTGGAGGCGGTCGTGACACCCGCTTGGGCAGGTCCGGGCACGTTGCGTGCGGAGTTCAAGATCGCGCTGTCCGACCGGCTGCGCTGAATGAGCCTGGGGACAGCGCGGTCGGCGGCGCGCGTCCTCTCGATTCCTCACGGCAACTCCGGGAGGTCGATGTGGGTCTTTGCGACCGACATCCAGCGCTTTACATGAAAGAGAAATGATGCCCAAGCCCGCATACGAGGTGGCCGGAAAGGGCGGTGGGGTCCGCCCGCCGAACCGACGGCGCGAGGCTCCTGAATCGACACTCATGTCCTATTTTCGCGATATGACGGGCACTGCGCTCCTGACGCCGGAGCGCGAGACCGAGCTGGCCAAGGAGATCGAGTCCCGCGAGATCGAGATCTGGACGGCGCTGCTCGCCTATCCGCCGTCGGTGGATCACGTGGTGAAGCGCATCGAGTCGCTGCTCGACAACTCGCTGCCCGACTTCCGCGCGCTTCGCCGGTCGGCCACCCGGACCAAGAAGGTGCGCACGAAGGCGGCCCAGCTGGGCCTCGAGTCGGTCGCGCGCCGGATCGGGACCAAGCTGCTGTCGCTCGACGTCGACCGCCGGGTGATCGAGTCGGTGCTGAGCGATGTGCGCCGCCTCGCCCGCCGGGGAGCCTCCAGCCAGCAGGTGGCGCGCCGTCGCACCGAGGGGCTTCCGACCGCGAGCGCCGCGTTCCGCACCTGGGTCGACCGCGTGCGCCAGCGAGAGCGCGACGCCATCGGGTCGCGCAACAAGTTCGTGCAGGCCAACCTGGGCCTGGTGGTCAGCGTCGCCCGCCGCTATCAGCACGGCGGGCTGCCGCTCACCGACCTCATCCAGGAGGGCAACCTCGGCCTCATCAAGGCGGTCAGCCGCTTCGATCACCGCCGCGGTTTCCGCTTCTCGACCTACGCCACCTGGTGGATCCGCCACGCCATCGGCCGCGCGCTGGCCGACAAGGGACGCACCGTGCGCGTGCCGGTCCACATCCTCGAGGCCAACCAGCGCATCCGCAAGGCCACGCGCTCGCTCTCGGCCACGCTGGGGCGCGCGCCCACCAACGACGAGCTGGCCGAGGCGATCGAGATGACGGCCGACAAGCTGGAGCGGACGCTGACCCACTCCGGCGGGCAGGCGATCTCGCTCGACCAGCAGCTGGGCGACGAGGGAGACCGCGAGCGCATGGAGGTCTTCCAGTCGCCCGAGGTGGAGGAGTCGACCCCGTTCGACGACATCGCCAACCGGGCGCTGGCCGATCAGGTGCGCGACGTTCTGCACACGCTCAAGCCCATCGAGGC
>DATFRY010000300.1:0-9914 GCA_035262925.1 Kofleriaceae bacterium
CGGCACCGGAAAGGAGGTGGTGGCCCGCGCGGTCCATCGCCTGTCGCGCCGGCCGGGCGACTTCGTGGCGGTCAATTGCGGCGCGCTCAGCGACTCGCTGGTCGAGAGCGAGCTCTTCGGCCACAAGAAGGGCGCCTTCTCCGGCGCGGTCGACGACCACGAGGGCCTGGTGCGCAGCGCCCACGGCGGCACCCTCCTGCTCGACGAGATCGGCGATCTACCGGCCGCGTCGCAGGCCGCCCTCCTGCGCGTCCTCCAGGAGCAGGAGGTGTTGCCGGTGGGCGCGACCCGGCCGGTGCGGGTCGACCTGCGCGTCATCTCGGCCACTCACCGCGACCTCGAGTCGCTGGTCGAGTGCGGCCGCTTCCGCGCCGACCTGCTCGGCCGCGTGGCCGGCTTCCGCCTCGACCTCCCGCCGCTGCGCGAGCGCCGCGAGGACCTGGGCCTGCTCATCGGGACTCTCATCGAGCGCCTGTCGGGCTCCCGCGCCGAGCAGGTCGCCCTGACCGAGGCGGCGGTGCGCGCGCTGTTCCGCCACGAGTGGCCGCACAACGTGAGGGAGCTGGAGAAGTGCCTCGACGCCGCCCTGGTCCTGGCCGGCGACGCCCCGATCGACGTGCCCCACCTCAGCCCGTCGGTGCGCAGCGCCCCCGCCGACGGCGAAGCCGGCAGCGCCCTCGACGAGGAGGCCCTGCGCACGCGCCTGGTCGAGCTCCTCGCCCAGCACGACGGCAACGTCAGCGCCGTCGCCCGCGCCATGGGCAAGGCGCGCATGCAGATCCACCGCTGGATGAAGCGCTTCGGCCTCGAGCCCGATCAGTTCCGCAACCAGGACTGACGAACAGGAGCCAGGAGACAGGCAACAGGAGACAGGAACCAGGAGACGGGTCGGACACGCACGGCGTGCTCGCCCGCGCCGTGGGTCTCCTGTCTCCGGTCCCCGAGCTCCCGTCTCCTGTTCGCTCTTCCGCTCTCTACTTGTCCACCCACCACCCCGACACACCCGGGTAGCGCGGCTGATTCCCGATGTCCTCCGGGTGCACGCCGTGCACGCGCCGGCTCCACGCGTAGTGGCTGTACGGCGCGTAGAGCACGGTGTACGGCAGGTCCGCGTGCAGCTTGGCGTGGAGCTTGTGGTAGAGGGCCTTGCGCTCGTCGCGGTTGGCGGTGGCGACGGCGGCCTCGAGCAGGCGGTCCACCTCCGGATCGGAGTAGCCGGCCAGGTTCTGCCGGCCGGCCTTGATCTGGCTGGTGCTGAGCAAGCTCGACGGATCGGGATCCGGGATGTCGGGCAGCCAGCCGAAGGACACCGCGTCGAAGTCGCGCAGGATGACCCGGTCGTTGTAGTCCTTGGGCGCCAGGTACTCCACCTTCATGTCGATGCCGATGGCGGACAGGTCGCTGCGGAAGATGGCGAACATCTCCTCGATGGTGCGCGTGCGCTGCGAGGTCGGCGCGATGATCTCGAGCGGGAAGCGCCCGTTCGGGCCGGCCTTGTAGCCCGCCTCGTCGAGCAGCTTCACCGCGTGGTCGAGGTCGAACGGGTGCGGCGCGATCGACGGGTCGGCGCCCACCATGTTGGGGAAGAACGGGGCCGACATCGCCTGCGCCTGGTTGAGGAACACGTCCTCGATGACGCGGCCGCGGTTGAGCGCCAGGGTGAGCGCCAGCCGGACCCGCTTGTCGTCGAGCGGCTTCTTCTGCACGTTCCACGCGATCGCGCGGTAGAGCGAGCCGACCACGGTGGCGACCTCGAAGTCGGTGCGGAAGTCGGGCATCTGCACCTCGCTCGACCACGACTCGACGTCGGGCACCTGCGCGAAGTCGAGCTGGCCCGACTTGAGCGCCTTGAGCTGATCGTCGCCCAGATCGAGGCGCAGCTCGATGGTGTCGAGGTTGGCGCGCCCGTTCCACCACGCCTTGTTGACCTCGAACAACATCCGCTTGCCCTCGATCCAGCGGGCCATGCGGAAGGGGCCGGTGCCGACCGGCTCGCGGTTCCCGCGCGACTTGTCGATCGGACCGCCGCCGTAGATGTGAGCCGGGATGATGCCGACCGTCCACGCGGTGAGCGCCGGCGCGTACGGCTTGGCGTATGTCACCACGACGGTCCCCGGGTCGGGCGTCTCCAGCTTGGCCACGCGCTCGAAGTACGACGGCCACACGCTGGGCAGGCCCGCCTTGCCGATCGCGCGGATCGACTCGAAGGTGAAGACCACGTCCTTGGCGGTGAACGGCCGGCCGTCGCTCCACTTCACGCCCTTGCGCAGCTTGAAGGTGATGCTCCGCCCGTCGCTCGACTGCGTCCACGATTCGGCGAGCACGGGGACGGGCTCGAGCGAGCTCGACAGCCCGACCAGCCCCTCGAAGATGAGCGGGAGGGCGCGCGTGAAGCGCGTCTCGAGCAGCGGGTTGAGATAGAGCGGTTCGTTGGATGGAAGCACGACGTGCCCGCCCTGGCGGGGACGCATCATCGCGCCCGCCCCCGCGCTGCCAGCGCCGGGGCGGGCCTCCTCACCGACCTTCCCGTTCGAGGGGGCACCTCCTTCCCGCTCGTCTGCGCTCTTGCGACAGGCTTCAGAGGCAAGGGCAGAGGCGACCAGACCCACGGCTACGACGACCACGGCGAATGGTTGGGCTCTACTCATGGCGCGGCGATCATACGCCCCAAGGGCAGATGCGCGCGAACTGGTGTAGGTTTCCGAGGCCATGAGCGACGTGCAGCGGCTCCACATCCTGGACGGGCACGGCTACATCTTCCGCGCCCACTACGGGCTGGTCACCGGCGGAAAGGATCGACAGCCGGTGCGACTCTCCACCGCCGCCGGCATGCCCACGGGTGCGCTCTACGTCTACTCGTCGATGCTCATCCGGCTTCACCTCGATGTCCGGCCCGAGCGGATCGCGGTGGTCTTCGACTCGGGGCGCCGCAGCTTTCGCTCCGAGATCGATCCAGCCTACAAGGCCACGCGCAACGACGCCCCCGACGATCTGCGCGTGCAGATGCCCTACTTCCGCCCGCTTACCGAGGCGTTCTGCTGGCCCTGCATGTCGGTGGAGGGGGTCGAGGCCGACGACGTCATCGCGACCCTGACGACCCGCGCCCGCGCGCGCGACTGGGACGTGGTCATCTACTCGGGCGACAAGGACCTGATGCAGCTGGTCGACGACCACGTCGTGGTGATCGACTCGATGCGTCAGATCACCTACGACGCGGCCGGCGTGGAGAAGAAGTTCGGCGTCCCGCCGGCGCTGGTGGGGGAGTTCCTCTCCCTGGTGGGGGACACCAGCGACAACATCCCCGGCGTCAGCGGGGTCGGTCCGGTCACCGCGGCGCGCCTGCTCGCCCAGTACGGCTCGGTCGACGCCATCCTGGCCCACACCGGCGAGCTCAAGGGCAAGATGAAGGAGCGCCTCGAGGACCCCACCGAGCTGGACAAGCTGGCGCGCTCGCGCAAGCTGGTCGCCCTCCAGCGCGAGGTCGACGTGCCGGTCGAGCTCGACGACCTGGTGCCGCGGCCGTGGAACGGCGAGCCGCTGCGCGCGCTGATGCAGGACCTCGAGTTCCAGGCCCTCATCGAGAGGCTCGAGCAGAAGACCATCGCCGGCCCGGACGGAGGCCCGGCCCTGGCCGCGCGCGCCAGCGACGCCGGCGCCGAGGTCGACGATCCGGCGCGGCAGCCGGTCCTGGTCACATCGGTCGAGCGTGTGGCCGAGCTGGCCGCCGCCGCGCGGGCCGCCGGTCGCCTCGCGATCCACATCGAGCGCGACGGCCAGCGCGACGACCGGGCCAGGCTGGTCGGCATCGCCGTGGCGGTGCCGGGCGCGGCGCCGGCCTACATCCCGCTCCTGCACCGCTACCTGAGCGCTCCGACCCAGCTCACCGTGGCCGACCTGCGCCCGCTCGCCGAGGTGTGGGGCGATCCCGCCATCCAGGTCGTGTGCCACGACGCCAAGGCGGTCTACCGCGCGCTGGCCGCGTCCGGCATGCCGATCGGCGGGATCGCCGAGGACACCATGCTGGCCGCCTACCTGCTCGACGCGTCGCAGGACGAGTACCGGCTGGAGCAGGTGGCGACCGACGTCCTCGGCGTCACCCTCACCGGACAGCGAGCCCTGCTCGGCAGCGGGCGCACCGCCATCCCGTTCGAGGCGGTGGCGGTCGAGGACGCGGCGCGCCACGCCGGCCGCTCCGCGTCCGCGATCCTGGTGGCGGGCAAGGTGCTGGCCGGCCGCCTGGCCCAGGGCTCGCTCGACGGCCTGTGGCGCGATCTCGAGCTGCCGCTGGCCCACCTGCTGGCGCGCGTCGAGGCGACCGGCGTGCGCATCGACCTCGCCCACCTGCGCGGCCTGGCCGAGCGGGTCAGCCAGGACCTCGCCGTGCTCGAGGCCAGCATCCAGGAGCTGGCGGGCGAGCCGGTCAACCTCGGGTCGCCGCGCCAGCTCGGCCAGCTCCTGTTCGACAAGCTCGGCCTCAAGAGCGAGCGGATGAAGAAGAACAAGACCGGCTTCTCGGTCGACCACGAGGTCCTGGAGTCGATGCGCGAGCTGCACCCGATCGTCGCGCCCATCCTCGAGCACCGCGAGCTCATCAAGCTCAAGAACACCTACATCGACGCGCTGCCGCCGCTCATCAACCCGGCGACCGGGCGGCTGCACACCAGCTTC
Source organism: Kofleriaceae bacterium (assembly GCA_035262925.1). Taxonomy (GTDB): domain Bacteria; phylum Myxococcota_A; class Polyangia; order Haliangiales; family Haliangiaceae; genus DATFRY01. Next base: position 4,669 of record DATFRY010000300.1, read on the forward strand.
CGCCAGGCGGTGGCCGCGACCGGGCGGCTCTCCTCCACCGATCCCAACTTGCAGAACATCCCGATCCGCAGCGAGCTGGGCCGCGAGATCCGTCGCGCCTTCATCGCCGACCCGGGCAAGGTCCTCGTGTCGGCCGATTACTCACAGATCGAGCTGCGCATCCTGGCCCATCTGTCGGGCGACGAGGTCCTCCACCGCGCGTTCGCCGAGGGCATCGACGTGCACACCCAGACGGCGGCGGAAGTCTTCGGCATTCCCCTCGAGGAGGTCGGACCGACCGAGCGGCGGGTGGCAAAGGCGGTCAACTACGGGCTGGCCTACGGGCAATCCGATTTCGGGCTGGCGCGCGCACTGGACATTCCTCGCGGTGAGGCGCGGCACTACATCGATCGCTATTTCGAGCGCTTCTCGACGGTGCGGCGCTTCATGGACGAGCTGGTCGAGAAGGCGCGGCGCGCCGGCGCGGCGCTCACGGTCCTGGGGCGGCGGCGGCCCATCCCGGGGCTGGGCGGGCGCGACTACCGGGCGCGCAGCGCCGCCGAGCGCATCGCGCAAAACACTCCCATGCAGGGCAGCGGAGCCGATATCATGAAGCTGGCGATGTTACGGGTCGACCGGCTTCTTTCGCGGCGCGGCTTCCGCGCCGAGCTGCTCTTGACGGTCCACGACGAGCTGGTGCTCGAGGTGGACGCCGACCAGGCGGACGAGCTGTGCCCGGCGCTGGTCGCGGAGATGGAGGGCGCCTACGAGCTCGACGTGCCGCTGGTGGTCGAGATCGGCCGCGGCACCACCTGGGCGGACGCCCACCGATGACCAGCAGACTCGGTCTCGCGCTCTGCCTCCTCGTGGCGCCGGCGGCCTGCGGATCGCGCAGCGACTCGCCGCCGCCCCCGCCGGCGGCGGCGATCCCCGCGCAGCCGGCGCCCGTCGACTCCGGCAAGGCGGGCGCGCGCACCGGCCTCCCGCTCGGCGGCAAGGCGACCCCCGAGCCGAGCGCGAGGGCAACCGAGCCCGACACCGTGACTCCGTCGCTGTGCCCGATAGGCGGGCAGAGCCCGGACCCGGACGCAGTGCTCGACGAGGCCAGCCGCCTGCTCTACGACGCCGGCAACTACAGCGGCGCCCTGGCCTGCGCCGACCTCGCGGTCGACCTGGTCCCGCAGGCGGTCGAGGCGCATCACTACCGCGCGGCCGCGCTGGCCGCGCTCGGCCGCTACGGCGAGGCCCAGGTCGGGTTCGCCATGGCCCTGGCGCGCGATCCGGATGACCCCGAGACCCTGGCCGCGGCGTCCGACTTCTACATCAACATCGCCCAGCCCAAGCAGCGCTCGGCGATCCAGCTCGGCCTCGAGTACGCGCGGCGCGGCAGCGGTCGGGCGGCCAGCCGGCGGCGGCTCGACCGCCAGCTGCGCGCGCGCCTGGCCCTGCTCGAGGCAGAGGCGCTCAACGACCTCGGCGAGTCGGACGCGGCGCTGCCCCGGGTCGAGGCCGCCCTCAAGCTGGCCCCGCAGGACGCGTCCGCGCTGCACGAGCGCGGTGTGAGCCTGTTCAGCATGTGCCGCTTCAAGGAGGCAGAGGTCGCCTTCAACGCGGTCCTGCGCGCGCAGCCCGACGATCCGTACGCCCACTACCACCTCGGCCTCATCGCCGAGCGCGAGGGGCGCACCCGCGAGGCGGACGAGCGCTTCTCCCGCGCCCGCGCGCTGGCGCCCGACGACTTCCCGCCGCCGGTGCAGGTCACGTCGGCCGAGTTCGACGCCGAGGTCAAGAAGGCGATCGCCGAGCAGCCGCCCGCGGTGCGGGACGAGCTCGGCCAGATCTCGCTCGAGCTGGTCGACCTGCCGGCCCTCGACGACCTGGTGGCGGTCGAGCCGCCGTTCGCCCCCACCATCATGGGGCTCTATCGCGGGCTGCCGCTGGCGCAGGAGGCCCACGGCTCGGGCCGGGCGGGCGGCAGCACCCGGCGCGCGGATCCGGCCGAGCCGATCCCGCCGCGCGCCATCGTCCTCTACCGCAAGAACCTCATCCGCGCGGTCAAGAGCCGGGCCGAGCTCGATCGGCAGATCCGGCGCACGCTGATCCACGAAATCGGCCACCTGCAGGGGCTGGACGAGGACGAGCTGCGCCGCCGCGGGCTCGAGTAGGAAGTTTTGCGCCGGCGCGCGGGTTCCTCCAAGGCCGGCCGAACAGGTTCGACTTTCGGTATGATTGCCGCACCGCGCTAGGCGGGAGTCGAGCCGAGGGGCGCGCGCGATGGGACAGGAATCGATCGAGGCGGTCGGCGGCGAGCTCGAGCACAAGCTGCGCACCGAGCGGAAGAAGCTCGCCCTGGTGCAGGAGATCGGGCGCGCCCTGTCGTCGGCGCTCGACCTCGACGAGCTCCTCCGCCTCATCATGGACAAGGTCACACTGCTCATGGAAGCAGATCGGTCGACCCTGTTCCTGGTGAGCGAGGACGGCCGCAGCCTGTGGTCCAAGATCACCCAGGGCAGCGAGATGCTCGAGATCGGCCTCAACGTGGGCGAGGGCATCGCCGGCTGGGTGGCGGAGTCGGGCCAGAGCCTGAACATCCCCGACGCCTACAGCGACAAGCGCTTCCAGCCCGCGGTCGATCTCCGGTCCGGCTACCGCACGCGCTCGATGCTGTGCACCCCGATGCGCGACAGCAAGGGCCTCATCATCGGCGTGCTCCAGGTCCTGAACAAGCGCGGCGGCCCCTTCACCGGCGAGGACGAGGAGCTACTGGCCGCGCTGGCCGGCCAGGCCGCGGTCTCGGTCGAGAACTCCAAGCTCTACCACTCGGTGGTGGCCAAGAACGTCGAGCTGGTCGAGGCGCAGGAGGCGCTCGAGCAGAAGACGCACGAGCTCAACATCCTCTACGAGATCGAGCGCGAGATGAACGCGGCGCACGACCTCGACGAGCTGCTCGAGCGCATCCTCGAGAAGGCGATGGACGCGCTCGAGGCCGAGGCCGGCAGCATCGCGCTGCGCGAGCCGGGCGACGGCGAGCTGCGCTTTCGCACCGTGGGCGGGCCGCTGGCCGCGCGCCTGCTCCACCGCACCATCCGGGTGGGGGAGGGCGTGATCGGCTGGGTGGCCGCCAACCGCATGGCGATCATCGTCAACGATCCGGATCACGACCAGCGGCACGCCGGCGGCTTCGCCCGGTCGGTGGGGCTGCGCCCGCGCCACCTGGCCAGCGCGCCGCTCATCAGCGGCGACGAGGTGCTGGGCGCGATCGAGCTCATCGACCGGCGCGAGAACGCCGATCCCGAAGCGCCGGCCGGCTTCTCCGAGGGCGATCTCAAGCTCCTCACCCTCATCGCCGGCCAGTCGTCGCGCGCCATCCAGCTGGCCAAGAGCCGCAGCGAGCGCGAGAACCAGAACCGCCTGGCGTCGATCGGGCAGATGCTGGCGGGAGTCCTGCACGACCTCAAGACGCCGATGACCATCATCTCCGGCTACGCCCAGCTGATGGCGCAGATGCACGACCTGCAGCAGCGCGAGCAGTTCGTCGATCAGATCCTGCGCCAGTTCGATCTCATGAACGGGATGACCCGCGAGGTGCTGGCCTTCGCGCGCGGCGAGACCAACGTGCTCGTGCGCAAGGTCTACCTCAACCGCTTCCTCGACGATGTGAAGACCCAGCTAGAGCACGCGCTGGCCGGGCGCAACATCGCGCTCACCTTCGACACCGCCTACAACGGGGTGGCCTACTTCGACGAGCAGTCGATGCTGCGCCTGGTGCACAACCTGGCCCGCAACGCGGCCGAGGCCATGCCGGGCGGCGGGCAGTTCCGCATCACCACGCGCGCGGTCACCGACGACCTCGTGCTCGAGTTCGCCGACAGCGGGCCGGGCATCCCGCTCGAGCTGGAGGGCCGGCTGTTCGAGCTGTTCGCCAGCGCCAAGCCGGGCGGCACCGGTCTCGGCCTCGCCATCTGCAAGAAGATCGTCGACGAGCACGGCGGCACCATCTCGTGCGAGTCCGCGCCGGGGAAGGGCACCACGTTCCGCGTGCGCCTCCCGCTGGCCCGGCCGCCCAACATGCCGAGCACTGGCGAGCACCCGGTCCTCAAGACCTGACGCGTCGCCTGAAGCAAGGCCCGGTGCAAACGTCGACGGCGGGCCATCACGGCGGCTGCGCGGAGTGCTCGCGCGGCGGGCGGTCTCGCCGCGCGCGCAGGGCCGCCCACAGGAGCGCGGGGACCGCGACCACCGGGGCGCTGGTCTGGACCACGCGGAAGACGGCCTCGGCCGGCGTGTGGCCGAGCCCGCTGGCCACGAGGTGATGCATCGACAGCACCGCGTCGAGCGCAGCGGCCGCCGCCACCGCGACCAGGCGGCCGCTGGTCGGGCGCAGCGCGGTGCGGAACAGCGCGTAGCACAGGAGCGCGTCGAAGGCGGCCCACGCGGCCAGGACCGGCTGCGACCAGGCCAGGAGCCTGGTCCACCCCAGCGCCGCGCGCACCGCGAGGACACCGGTCCACGGCACCAGCGGAACCGCCAGCGCCCACGGCGGCCCGCCCGGGTGGCGGACCAGCGACCTCACCCCGAAGCGCACCAGCGACCCGCCGGCGAAGGCGCGCAGCGCGTCGACCAGGTGGACGAGCGCCCGCCGGCCCCGCGGAAACGCCATCCACACCGGCTCCCAGGCGGCCGGGCGCAGCCTCTCCTTGAAGCCGCGCACGCCGCGGAAGTCGTAGAGCGGGCGGGCCACGAAGCGGGCCAGGCGCTGCCAGCGCGCGATCGGGCCGCTCAGCGGGGCCAGCCCGAGGGTCACCATCTCGCTGTCGACCACCTCGCGCATCAGCGCGTCGAGCAGGATCTCGGCGGTGCCGTTGGGCGCCGCCGCGCTGCGAAGCACATCCTCGACCAGCCAGCCGCGGCGCGCGTAGATCGGGACCGCGGACAGGAAGGCCACCGCCTGGCCGCCGCGCTCGGCGACGAAGTAGCGGTGCTCGGCCGGGGCGTGGAAGGGCTCGAGCGCGACCAGGAAGCTCATCGGCTCCATCCGGCGCGACGCCAGCCACTCGGCCGCGAGCCGTTCGACCTGCCCGCGCAGCGGCGCGCCGGGGGCGAGCTCGTCGGGCGCGACCCGCCGGACCGACACGCCCTTGGCCCGGGCGCGCCGCAGCTGCTCGCGCATCCGGCGGTGCCGGGTCAGGTCGTGGGCCCAGCGACGTGGCCGGAAGATCGGCTGCTCGCCGAGGAACAGGCGGTCGAAGCCGACCAGCCCGGCGCCG
>DATFRY010000301.1:0-13470 GCA_035262925.1 Kofleriaceae bacterium
ACTGGATGGTCAACGGCGATCCGCACTCGATGCGCCCGGTCGCCCGCGTGAAGGACCCGAAGTCGGGCCGCGTGATGGAGCTCGAGGCCGACCAGCCGGGCATCCAGTTCTACACCGGCAACTTCATGGACGGCTCGACCAGCGGCAAGGGGGCCACCCACACCCAGTACTCGGCCTTCTGCCTCGAGTCGCAGAAGGTCCCCAACTCGATCAACATCCCGGCCTGGAAGAAGGAGGTCATGCTCAAGCCCGGCGAGACCTACAAGAGCATCATGGTCCACAAGTTCTCGACCGAGTGAGCCGCGCCGATGGCCTCGCGGCGCTGCGCACGTCGGCGCGGCGCCGCGCCACCGCCGGCCCCGCCTCGCGCGGCCGGCGCGCCGGTTGGGCTAGCCGCCCGAGACGGCCTGCATGATGGTGATGCAGTCGCCGTCGCTCAGGCGCGGGCTCTCGTCGACCCAGCGCGTGTTGATGTCGTTGTGGAAGCAGAGGACGTGGCGGCGCAGCGCGCCCGACTCGTCGCACAGGTGGACGCGCAGGGCCGGCACCTGCCGGTACGCGTCCTCGAGCGCCTCGAGGACGTTCTCGCCCTCGACCTCCAGCGTCGCGCGGCCGCCCAGCACGCGCTGCAGCAGGGTCGGAAGCTCGAGGGTCGCATGCGCCATGTCGCGCCCCTCACTCCTCGACATAGGCCTTGACGCTCAGGATGCGCGGCAGCCGGCACGGCAGCGCCTGCCACGAGTCGCCGCCGTCGACGCTGGCGAACAGGTCGCCCGAGGTGGAGCCGAAGTACACGCCGGCCGGATCGAGCGGGTCCACCGCCAGCGCGCCGCGCAGCACGCTGGCGTGGTAGTGCTCGCGCGGCAGTCCGCGGTCGGTCGCCTCCCACGAGTCGCCGCCGTCGCGGCTGCGGTAGATGCGGCAGCGCCCGTCCACCGGCATGCGGTACTCGTCGCTCTCCAGCGGGAAGGCGAAGATCGTCTTGGTGTGCGGATCGATCGCGATGGGGAAGCCGAACCAGGACGGCAGACCGTCGGCGTTCTCCTGCCAGGTGTCGCCGCCGTCGCGCGAGCGGTACATGCCGGCGTGGTCCTGCCGGTAGAGGCGCTCGGTGTGCTCCGGGTCCTGGGCCAGGCCGTGCACGCAGTAGCCGATGTCCGGGTGCTCGTTGTCCTCGCTGACGCAGCGGACGCCGGCGTTCTTGGGCTGCCAGCTCCTCCCGCCGTCGTCGGAGCGCCACACGCCCACCGCCGAGATGCCGACCCACACCCGCTCGGGCCGCGCCGGATCCACCAGCACGGCGTGCGCGCACAGGCCGCCGGCGCCGGGGAACCACTTCGAGCGCGTCGGGTGATCGTTGAGCGCGACGACCGGCTGCCAGCTCTCGCCGTCGTCGTCGCTGGCGAACAGCCCGGCGGTGTCGACGCCGGCGTAGAGGCGCGACGGCGTGCAGGTGAGCGTCCAGATCTGGTTGAGCTTGCGCTCGCCCTTGTCGGGATACGCCGGCCCGCGCTCGATCTGGCTCCATCGCTCGAGGTCGGTGCCGGTGTGGATCGCGGCGCCGTAGACCTGGCTGGCGGTGGCCAGGAAGAAGCGCCCGCTCGGGCTCCGGCCCGACGTCGTGACTCGCCAGCCCTTGAACAGCGGCCCGCGGACCTCCCACTCCCTGCGCCCGCGGTCCGACGTGCAGACGAAGGCGCCCTTCTCGGTGCCAGCGATGACGGTGACGCGCATCCGTGACCTCCTGTCTCGCCTATTCGCGGGAGGCCGCGCCCTGTCTCAGACTTTTTTTGCCCCGGCGCCGGCCGGGCGCAAGTACGGGGAAAGCTGGAGGACCTCCTCCTCGATCTCGGCCGCCGAGCGGCAGGTGACCGCGATCTCCCGCCGGATGAGGGCGATCAGCTTGCCCCGCGCGATCCACAGCTTGTTGCGGTCCGGCTCCTGCCCGGCCAGGTGGCCGCTCAGCACCTCGTACGAGCGCGGGCTGCTCTCTTGCAGCCGCTTCAGGGCGCGCTCGACCATGTGCAGCACCCACACGCGGTCGAAGTCGGGCGCGAGCGCCTCCGGATCGAGGTCGGCGCGGGGCAGGTCGAGGCGCTTGCGGCCCCAGTCCTGGATCACGCGCACCGTCACGGTGCACACCAGGCTGCGGAAGCGTCCTCGCCCCGAGTCCGCCTTGGCCAGGACCTTGCCCGCGATGAGGCGCACGAACACCTCCTGACACAGGTCCTCCGCCGCGCCGTCGCCGATGCCGCGGCGGCGGATGAACGCGAGGATGGCGGGGCGATACTGCTGGGCGATGCGCTCGAGCGCGTCGGGATCGCTTCCGGCCGCGGCCTCCACGTCCTCCCATACCGTCGTCGGGAACACGTCGGAGAGCATACTGCGCCGCGTGCTAGACTGGCGTACTCGTGGAGAATTACCTCGAGCTGGCCCAGACGGCCGTGGCCGTCGATCTGTTCGGCGGAGGCGGCTTGACCGAGGAGCTCCTGGCCCCTGCACCCGAGAAGTATCAGCTGATGCAGCGGCTGGGCCGCGGCGGGTTCGGCGCGGTCTATCTCGCGCGCGACCTCTCGCTCGGGCGGCTGGTCGCCCTCAAGTACCTCAACCAGACGCGGCCGGCCGAGCTCGAGCGCTTCTGCCGCGAGGCCCGCTTCGCCGCGCGCCTCAACAATCCGTCGATCGTCCAGGTCTACGAGGCGGGCGAGGTGGAGGGGATCCCGTTCATCGCGATGCAGTACATCGCCGGCGGCAACCTGGCCACGGTCGATCTCGACGTCACCGCCACGGTGCGCGTCATGTGGGAGGTCGCCGGCGCGCTCGCCCACGCGCACGGCGAGGGCATCGTCCACCGCGACGTCAAGCCGGCCAACATCCTGCTCGACGGCGAGCGCCGGGCCTACGTCAGCGACTTCGGCATCGCGCGCGATCTGCGCGGCGAGGTCGGGACCACGCTCAGCCACGACGGGCAGATCATCGGCACGCCGGAGCTGATGTCGCCCGAGCAGGCGCGCGGCGACGTGCACCGGGTCGACGCGTCGAGCGACATCTACACGCTCGGCGCCACCCTCTACTGCAAGCTGACCGGGCGGCCGCCCTTCACCGGCGAGAACCTGATCGACCTCCTGCACGCCGTCATCCACGACGACCCGCCCTTCCCGCGCCGCTTCAACGCGAACATCCCGCGCGAGGTGGAGGCCATCATCCTGCGCTGCATGCGCAAGCGCCAGGACGACCGCTTCGAGTCGATGCGCGACGTCATGAGCGCGTTCGAGCGCCACCTCGCCGGCGGCCGCCGGGCCGGGCTGTCCTCGGCCTGGTTCACGACCTACGTGCGGCGCCGGGTCGAGGAGGCGCCGCCGCCTCCTCCGCCTGCGACCAGCACGGAGGTCGACTGGCGCCCGGCCCTCGAGGCGGCGCAGGAGATCGCGGCCTGGGACGCGCAGCTCTACCGCGAGCGCGGCGACGTGACGCGCCACCATCCGCGGCTCGACGCGCTCATCGCGCGCATGGACGCCGTGCTGGCCGGCGAGCCGGGGACCGCGTGGGCGCGTTTCTACCGGGGTGTGGCCTGGTTCCGGCGCGGCGACCTCGCGCGCGCGCTCGACGACATGGAGCGGGCCATCGATCGCATGCGCGATCTGGCGGCCGCCTACTTCGAGCTCGGCCGCCTCTACCTCGCCCTCCACGTCGAGGAGCAGCGCGCGGCCCGCGAGCACATGAGCATGGTCGGCACCGAGGGGCAGCTGCGCGTGGCGCGCGATCGCCTGCACCAGGCGGGCATCGCCCTGGCCGAGGCGCGCCGGCTCAAGGATGACCTGCCCGGCTGGCAGGCCGGCTTCGTCGACGCGGTGCAGCGCCTGGGCGAGCGCGACCACGCGGGCTGCCTGGCCCGCTGCGACGCCATCCTCGAGAGCGACCCGGACCTCGAGGAGGTGTGGAAGCTCAAGGGCGACGCGCTGCGCTGGATGGGCGGCGACCCGCTGCCGGCGTACGAGCGCGCGGCCTCTGCCCGCCGCAGCTACCACGAGGCGCACCTGGCCATGGCCGAGGCGCACCTCGACGGACAGCGGCCGGCCGAGGCGCGCGACTGCCTCGCGCACGCGCTCGAGAGCCACAGCGGCCTGGTCGCCGCCGAGGTGCTGTGGGCGCGCACCTATCTGATCGAGGCGCGCGCCGGCGGAGGCGAGGACAGCCTGCGCCTCGGGGTCGAGCGGGCCGGCGCGGTGTGGGAGCGCAACCGGACCTGCTACGACGCGGCCGTCGTCCTGGCCGAGCTCGAGATCGAGATGTCGCGCGCGTCGGGGGCCATCCCGCTCATCGCGGCGGCCCTCGAACGGCTCGCGCGCGCGCGCGAGCTGCCCGGCTGCAAGGTGCGCGTCATGTACCTGGAGGCGCGGGCGCGGCTCGTGCGGGCGGAGCTCGCGCTCGCGTCCGACGGCGCGGATCGCGCGGCGGCGCGCGAGGACGTGGCCGCGGTCCTGGCCCTGCGCGACCACGAGGCGACCCGCGTGCCGGACAACGCGCCCTGGCTCGCGCTGTTCGGCGAGGCCGAGCGCGTGGGGCGCGAGCTCGAAGAGCGGCGGACCTGATCGAGCTTCGCGGCGCGGCGCGCAGCGCGCCCGACTGGTGACTCGCCCCGCGGGTCCCGTCGACCGCGGTCGGCGGTGGGGCGCGGCTGCGCGGCGCGCGGACCCGATACGTCCCACCCTTGGCGCCCTGGCATCGGTCCTGCTCTACCGGCGGCTCCCCCTGAAGGAGGAATGGCATGAGTGTGAATGAGCTTGTGGAGCTGACCGAACTCGATCTCGAGCGCGTCACCGGCGGGGCCGACGAGGCCGTCTGCACGCCGGACAATCCGACGGGCCAGCAGCAGCCGACGCAGTTCTTCGAGAACAGCCACGCCGGTCCCAGCCTGAACGATCAGGTCATCCAGAACACCGACCGCGCGATGGCCCCGTGGAAGACCTTCAACGGTCTCTTCGGAGGATTCGCCGGCGCGCGCCCCACCGCGCCGACGCCGCCGCGACCTACCTACCGGTAGGTAGGCCGGGTTCGGACCGCCTGGGGCCGCGCGGCCGCGCGCGGCCCCAGGAAGAGCTCGCCCGCGCCGGCGGCGTCGACGGCGTCGACGGCACAGCAGATCTCATCGACCGGCGGGGCAGCGGGCGGCGCGGGCGCGCTGCCCGCCCCCGGTGGAGCGCGCGGCTCAGAAGCCGATGACCACGCCGGCCTTGAGCTCCAGCGGATGGAAGGAGTCGGCGTCGGTCCATATGTGGTAGTCGGCCCCGATGAGGAGCTTGACCAGCGGGAGCGACAGCGCCTTCCAGCCGGCGCCGATCACGACGTCGCTGCCCAGCGCGTCGCGCGTGTCGCCGTCGAGCGGGAGGCCGAACGCCAGCCGGGCGTAGAACGGCAGCAAGGGCGGCGTGACCCGCGCGCCGGCGCGGAGCTGGCTCGACTCGCCGGCGTCGTCCAGGTCGTTCCAGTAGGTGAGGTCGAGCGCGATGAAGGGCAGGCCGAAGCTGGGCCCGACCTCGATGGTGGGACCGAGGCTGTCGTCTTCCCCTTCCTGGAACACGTGGCCGTAGCCGAGCCACCCGACCGCCGAGAACTGGGCGTGGGCCGGGCGGGCGGCGAGGAACGTCACGAGCGCGAGGGCGATGAGAGAGAGGGTGATGCGCAAAGGCGCCTCCTTTGCGCGCATACTACTACGCCATCGGCGGCGGGTCGGTGAACCGGGCCGCAGGGTCTGGCAAGGGTCTGGCAGGCCGACCCGCGAGTGACGCGGGCAGCTGGTAGAGTGGTAGCCACAGGGTGATGGCCACAGGGGACGCGCCATGAACGACCTCACCGAGTGCCCCGCTTGTGACGAGTCGTTGCCGCCGCGGGCGCGCTTCTGTCCCGGGTGCGGGCGCTCGCTGGATTCGTTCACCGAGGCGACCTACACCGCGACGGACGCGAACCCGCGTCCTGCCGCCGCGCTGCCTCCGCGCCTGATCCCGCCCGGGACCCAGATCTCGCCGCGCTACCGGGTCGACGGCGTGATCGGCGAGGGCGCGATGGGCGTGGTCTACCGGGGCACCGACAGCGAGCACGATCGGGTCGTTGCGATCAAGGCGCTCCACGCCAGCCTGATGGGGGACCGCGACATCCGGCGGCGGTTCACCCGCGAAGCCCAGCTGATGCTGACCTGGAAGCACAGGAACGTCGTGCGCGTGACCGACCTCATCCAGCACGACGACCTGCTCGCGTTCGTGATGGAGTACGTCGGCGGCCCCACCCTCGAGGACCACGCGCAGCGGTGGGGCGGCAAGCTGCCGTTCGACGACCTGCGCCTCATCTTCGACGGCGTGCTCGACGCGATGGCGGAGGCCCACTCGATGGGCATCGTGCACCGCGACCTCAAGCCGCAGAACATCCTCCTGCGCGTCGACGAGAGCGGGGTGCACCCCAAGATCGCCGACTTCGGGATCGCGAAGATCCTCGAGGGCACGACCTACACCATGACCGGCGCGATGCTCGGCACCTGCCGCTACATGTCGCCCGAGCAGGTGCAGGCCCCGCAGACGGTCGACCACCGATCGGACATCTACTCGCTGGGCGTGACCCTGTACCGCTGCCTGACCGGGCGCTGCCCGTTCGAGGGCAACCACTTCGCGCTCATGATGGCGCACGTCGAGCAGGCGCCCGACCCGCCGTCGCTCTACCGCCCGCACCTGCCGCCCGGCCTCGAGGAGGTCGCGATGAAGGCGCTGTCGAAGAAGCGGGAGGAGCGGCCGCAGAGCTGCGCGGAGCTGCGCGCGGCGCTGGACGAGGCGCTGGCCGACGTCTCGCCGGCGCGGGTCGAGCGCGAGGCGGATCTGCCGCGCACGCTCGTCGAGGACGACGGCAACGAGATGGTGCTGGTGCCCAGCGGGCCGTTCCAGATGGGCGCCCACCGGCGGACGGTGATCCTCGACCGCTTCTACATCGCGCGCCACCCGGTCACCAACCGCCAGTTCCGCGCCTTCGTGGAAGCGACCGGTTACCGGCCGACCGATCCGGAGGCCGGCCGCTTCCTCCACCACATTCGCGCAGGGCGCTGCCCCCCCGAGCTGCTCGACCACCCGGTCGTGTTCGTGTCGTGGCTCGACGCGCGCGCCTACTGCCGCTGGGCGGCGCGGCGCCTGCCCAGCGAGGCGGAGTGGGAGAAGGCGGCGCGCGGCACCGACGGCTACAAGTTCCCGTGGGGCCGCGACGAGCCGACCGCCGAGCTGGCCAACTTCGGCCAGACCCGGGCGAAGGGCTATCCGGTGGCCGGCTCGTGGGCCGACGGCGACGGCGGCACCGCGCCGGTCGGCTCGTTCCCGCGCGGCGCGTCGCCCTTCGGCATCCTGGGCATGGCCGGCAACGTGTTCGAGTGGTGCGAGGACGTCGACGACACCACGTTCTACCTGCACGGGCCCGACCGCAACCCGCGCAACACCATCCAGCCGGGCGACTCGCCGTGCGTGATCCGCGGCGGCTCGTGGCGCTACGACGCCCGCTCGCTGCGCACCTACGCGCGCACGAGCTTCCCGCCGACCTTCCGCCTCGACACCGTCGGCTTCCGCGTGGCGCTGTAGCGCATGGCGGGAGCCATGGGGCCGGAGACGGCGGATGCGCCGGCGGTGAGCGCAGGGGGCGGGGGGCCGGGCGCACGTGGCGGCGAATCCGTCGGCGCGCGGGGCGGCGAGCGCGTCGGCGCACGAGGCGGCGCACGGGGCGCACGGGGCGCACGGGGCGCACGGGGCGAGACATCCATCCTCGTCCTCCTCGCCCTGGCCATCGCGCCGCTCGCGGCGCTGCCGTGGCTGGTCACCTACTGGCCGTCGGTGGACGGGCCCAATCACCTCGCGCTCGTGCATGTCCTGCGCCGGCTCGGCGAGCCGGGCAATCCCTTCGCGCCGTACCTGCGCTCCGAGCTCGGGCTGGGCTCGTACACCCTGTACTACTGGCTCATGCTCGGGCTCGGGCGGGCGATGGACCTGCACGTGGCCGACCGCCTGGTGGAGAGCGCGATCATCGCCGGCCTGCCGCTGTCGGTGCTCTACCTGGTGCGCCGCATCGCGCCCGAGCGCCTGGCCGGCGTGCTGCTGGTCGCGCCGCTGGCGACCGGCTGGCTGGTCATGCTCGGCACCGTCAACTTCCTGCTCGGCACCGTCCTCGGGCTCCTCGCCCTCGGCGCGCTGTGGGGCCGCAGGGGAGGGCGCGGGCAGCCGCTCGCGCCGGCGACCCTCACCTCGCGGGTGGCGGGGGGCGCGCTCCTGCTCGCGGCGACGGTGGCGCATCCGTTCGCGGTGTTCCTGGTCGGCGCGGCGCTTCTCCTGCTCGAGGGCCCGGCGCTGGCGAGGGCGCGCACGTGGGCCTGGCTGGTGCCGGTCGCCGCGCCGGCGGCGCTGCTGGCGGGCGCGCCGATCGCGGCCGGCTGGCTCGAGGGGCGCGGCGGGGGCGGCCTGCTCCAGTTCGACTACATCTGGGTCAACGAGATCGTCCTGCGCGCGGTGGAGAACACGATCCTCACCTTCTCCAGCTGGGAGCTCGTGCTGCGCGGGACGCCGCTCGCCGTGCTCGTCGCAGCGGGCCTGCGCGCGGCGGCGCGCCGGCGGCTGCGCGGCGGCGAGACCGACGACGGGCTGGCGCGGCTCACCTGGGGGATGCTCGCCCTCTACGTGATCGTGCCGGACCGCATCAGCTCGATCGCGTTCATCTCGCCGCGCTTCACCCTGTTCTTCGCCGTCGCCTGCGCGCTGGTCGCGCCGCGCCCGCGCTGGGCCGCGCCGCACCGGCGGGGCGCGCTGGTCGCGGTCGCGCTGGTGTGGGCGCTGGCGGCGGTGCAGCTCCGCGCCATGGCGCGCGTGGACGCGGAGGTGGGCGAGGTCGTCCGCGCCGGGCGGGTCATCCCGCGCGGAAGCACCGTGCTGCCCCTGGTGTTCGAGGCCACGGCAGGCACCGCCAACCTGTTTCCGCTGCTCCACGCCTGGGGCCACGTCGTGATCGAGCGCGACATCGTGGTGCCCTACCTCTTCGCCTCGGGCGGGACGGCGCTCTACGGCGCGGGCGAGTTCCGGCCGCTCGCCTTCACGCATCCCTTCTCGCGCGCGTTCCTGCCCAACCTGGGCGAGCGCGCGCCGCCGCGCATCTCGGATCCGTTCACCGAGCCCGATGTCCTCCCCGGCGAGCGGCTGGGCTACCGGGCATCGCCCGAGCTCCTGCCCTGGCAGGTCGGCGCCTCCGACTCGACCGCCGACTGCACGTTCCGCGAGTGGCTCGCGCTGCGCTACCGGGCGATCCTGACGGTCGCGGCCGCCTACGACCGCGTGCTGGTGGTCGCGCCGCACCAGGAGTTCATGCGGCTGGCGCGCCCGGTCTTCGCGGTCGAGGCGCACGTGGGGCGCGCCTGGGTGCTGCGGCCGCGGCCCGGGGCAGAGCTCCCCGGGGACGACCTCGTGTGCGGCGACGGCGCGCCCTGATCGCCGCCGGTGCGGGTGATAGTCTTCCATCGCCATGGGCCTCGAGGAGAGACGATGAGCCGCGGCGAGTACCTGCTCGACAACCGCGCCGCCGAGGCGGGGCGCCGCTTCGAGGCGCTGTCCGCGCTGTTCGACCGCTCGACCTTCCGCCACCTGGACGATCTGGGCATCGCGCCCGGCTGGCGCGTCTGGGAGGTCGGGGCCGGCGGCGCGTCGGTGCCGCGCTGGCTGGCCGGGCGGGTGGGCGCGGGCGGCCGCGTCGTGGCCACCGACATCGACGTGTCGTGGACCGAGTCGGCGGCGGTCGACGGTGTGGAGGTGCAGCGCCACGACGTCGCGCTCGATCCGCCGCCCGAGGCAGGCCCGGGTGGCTTCGATCTCGTGCACGCGCGCCTGGTCCTGCTGCACGTGGTGGAGCGCGAGCGCGCGCTCGGCGCCATGGTCGGCGCGCTGCGCCCGGGCGGGTGGCTGCTGGTCGAGGACGCCGACCCGGCCCTTCAGCCGCGCAGCTGCCCCGACCAGCGCGGGCCGGACGAGGAGCTCGCCAACCGGCTGCGCGACGGGTTCCGCGCGCTCATGCGCGAGCGCGGCGTCGACCTCGCCTACGGGCGGACCTTGCCGCGCCTCTTGCGCGCGGCCGGGCTGACCGACGTCGGCGCCGACGCCTACTTTCCGCTCGCCCATCCGGCCTGCGCGGCGCTCGAGGCCGCGACCATCCAGCTCATCCGCGGCCAGCTCCTCGATCACGGCATCGCGAGCGACGAGGAGATCGATCGCCACCTGGCCAGCGTCGCCGCCGGACGGCTCGATCTGGCCCAGCCGCCCATGATCTCGGCCTGGGGCCGGCGCCCACCCGCCTGAGCCTGCATGCCCGGCGCGGCGCCACGGCGGCGCTGTATCTGCCCCGCTCGCCCCGAGGTGCCGCTCGACACCCCCGGGTGCGCCCCGCATGATCGCCGCATGGACATCGCCATCGTCGCGTACGACGACTTCACCGACCTGGACGTGTTCCTGCCGTGGGACCTCCTCAACCGGGTGAGGCGCCCCGACTGGCGCGTCCGCATCCTGGGCGAGAAGGCCGAGCTCCGCTCCGTCGCCGGCCTCCGCATCCCGACCCACGCGCCCCTCGAGGAGGCAAACGCGGCCGACGCCGTCCTCTTCACCAGCGGCCCGGCCGCCCGCCGGCTCTACCGCGACCCCGCGTTCCTGTCCCGCTTCCACCTCGACCCGTCGCGCCAGCGCATCGGCTCGATGTGCTCCGGCTCCCTCATCCTGGCCGCCCTCGGTCTCCTCCGCGGGAAGCGCGCCACCACCTACCCGACGTCGCGCGACCTCCTCGCCGCCTTCGACCTCGAGGTCGTCGAGGAGTCGTTCGTCCAGCAGGGCAACGTCGCCACCGCGGCCGGCTGCCTGTCCGGCGCCGAGCTCTCCGGCTGGATCATCGCCGAGCTCGCCAGCCCCGCCCTCGCGGGCGACGTCCTCCGCTCCGTCCAGCCCGTCGGTCGCGGCCTGTCCTTCTCCGACGGCGCCCGCATGTCCGCCCTCTTCTACAGCAACACCGGCGAGCCCCGTCGTCCCACCGTCGGCTGACGGCACGCCACGCGCGCGGGCGACTTGGCGCGCTCGGGCCGGGCGCGCCGGGCCCGGGCCGCGGTAGTCTACGGGCCGTTGTCCAGCTCCGACTCGCCCGGCTCCGACTCGATGATCGAGACGACGCTCCTGGTCGAGGAGTGGCCGAACGGGCACCGCAGCGCCACGGCGATGGCCCAGTTCGAGCTGACCAGCTTCGGCTCGCCCTCGCACGTGGTGGCCGACTTCGAGACCTACCTGCCCGAGTACCTGGCCGCGGCGCCGGCGGAGGTGGTCGCGCGCTTCGCCACGCCGGAGACGGTGACGCTCGAGCGCGTGGTCGTCACGCTCGAGCGCGCCGACCTGCCGGCCCGGCTGCGCCGCGAGCTCCGCATCGAGATCCCGTACCTCGTCATCCCGCACGGGCGCGACCGGTGGGCACGCATCCCGGCGCTCGGGCACACCGTCCACCTGCCCAGCCGCGAGCCGGAGGAGGACGCGCTGCGCGCCGAGATCGCGCGCCTGGTGGCCGCCCTCGAGCTCGACGGCCCCGGCTGGCTCCGCCTGTTTCCCGCCCGCGGGCAGGAGCTGCAGCGCATCCCGATCCGACTCGAGCGAGCGGCCGCGGCCGACTCGCGCGCGCGCCGGCGCGGACGCATCGAGGAGGCGCAGCGCGCCGAGGACAGGGCGCTGCTCGCCTCGGTCGCGCGTCTGGTCGAGCCCGACGACGAGCCGCCGGTCGCGCTGGTCGGGCGCGCGCGCCCGCTCGCCGAGCTCGGCCGCCTGCTCGATGGCGCGCACTCGCTGAGCGTGATCCTGGTCGGCGAGGCGTCGTCCGGCAAGAGCGCGCTGGTGCGCGCGTGGGCCGCCGGCCACCAGGGCGCGCCGCCGCTCCTGTGCGCCACGTCGGGCGCGCAGCTGGTCGCCGGCATGAGCGGCTTCGGCGAGTGGCAGGAGCGCCTGGTCAAGGTGATGCAGGCGGCCGAGCGCCAGGGCGCCATCCTCTACTTCGAGAACCTGGCCGAGCTCCTGGGCGAGCACCCGGAGCGCGGCGGCCGCGATCTCCTGGGCGCGATGCGCCGCTGGGTGGTGGACGGCCGCGTCCGCCTGCTCGGCGAGCTCACCCCCGACGCGCTCGAGCTCGGCCAGCGCCACCAGGTTGCCTTCTTTGGCGCCGTGGCGCGCGTCGAGGTGCCGGCCCTCGGCGCCGCCGCCGCGCGCGAGGCGCTGCGCGCCCACCTGCCGCGCTGGAACCGGCCCGGCCCGCTCCCCGCGGTCGACCCGGAGCTGGTCGGGCCGGTGGTCGACCTGCTCGATCGCTACGAGCCCTACCGCGCGTTCCCGGGCAAGGCGGTCCGCTTCATCGACGAGCTGCGCGCCAGCCGCGCCGCGATCCCCGATCGCAGCGGCCAGCGCTCGACGGTGACCGCGGCCGACGCCTACGACGCCTTCTCGGCCCGGACCGGCATCCCCGGCTTTCTCCTGCGCGACGATCGCCCGCTCCACCGCGATCGCGTGCTGGCCGAGTTCCGCCGGCGCATGGTCGGCCAGGAGCAGGCGGTGCGCCGCGTGGTCGACACCCTGTGCGTGGTCAAGGCCGGTCTGCAGCCGGGCGGCCGCCCGCTCGCCACCTTCCTGCTGGTCGGCCCGACCGGGGTGGGCAAGACCGAGCTGGCGCGCACGCTGGCCCACTTCCTGTTCGGCGCGGAGGAGCGCCTCGTGCGCTTCGACATGAGCGAGTACTCCGACCCGTTCGCCGCCGAGCGCCTGATCAGCGGCAGCGATCGCGAGCAGGGCCTGCTCACCGGCCGTGTGCGCGCCCAGCCCTTCTCGGTCCTCCTGCTCGACGAGATCGAGAAGGCGCACCCGGCGGTGTTCGACCTCCTTCTGCAAGTCCTGGGCGAGGGGCGCCTCACCGACGCGCGCGGCCGCACCACCACCTTCCACAACACGATCATCCTCATGACCTCGAACCTCGGCGCCAGCCACCGCCGCCGCATCATCGGGCTGGCGGCGGGCGCCGTGGCACCCGACGCGGTCTACACCGACGCCGTCCGCGAGGCGTTTCGCGCCGAGTTCCTCGGCCGCATCGATCGCATCATCCCGTTCGCGCCGCTCGACGCCGACGAGGTGGCCCAGGTGGCTCGCCTGGCGGTCGGCCGGATCGAGGAGCGGCGCGGCCTGCAGCAGACCGGCGCCGCGCTCGAGGTGAGCGAGGCGGCGCTCGCCCACCTCGCCTCCGCCGGCCACTCCGAGGAGTTCGGCGTGCGCGCGCTCCGCCGCCAGCTCGACGACGATCTGGTCGCCCCGGCCGCGCGCCTCCTGGCCGGCATCGGCGCCGAGGCCAAGGGCGTGCTGGTCTGGGTCGGAGCCGACCACGAGGGCAGCGCGCGCGGCCACAGCCCCG
>DATFRY010000302.1:0-18894 GCA_035262925.1 Kofleriaceae bacterium
CGCCCAGGCACCGACCCAACCGGCAGCGAACAGCGACGCCAGGTCGCTGCCGCCTGTCCACGAGTGGAAGCTGAAGAACGGGCTGACCGTGGCCCACGTCGAGCGGCCCGGGCTGCCGATGGTCACGGTGCAGGTCTGGTATCGATTCGGCTCTCGCGACGAATCGGCCGGCCAGCACGGCGCCGCGCGCGCGTTCGAGCGCCTCATGTACATGGGGTCCGACCGCCTGCGCAGCGAGGATCACCGCCGCTACGTCGAGATGACCGGCGGTGAGAACAGCGCGCTCGTCACCGAGGACGTGTCCGCGTTCCACGAGGCGGTGCCGGTCGAGCAGCTCGACAAGGCGCTCGAGCTCGAGGCGGAGCGCATGCGTCACCTCATGATCCGCGGAGAGGCGCTCGACTCGATCCGCCCCGCCATGGTGGAGGAGGTGCGCCGACAGGAATCGAGCCCCGTCTTCCGCGCGTACCAGCGGCTGCTCGCGGTGGTGTTCGCCGGGCATCCCTACGCGTCGGCGCCGCTGGGCGCGCGCGAGGACATCGAGAAGCTGACCGCGCAGCAGGTCAAGGCGCTCTACGACGCCTACTTCGTGCCCGGCAACGCGCTCCTGGTCGTCGTCGGCGGGGTGCGGGCCGACGACGCCGGCAAGGCGATCGAGCGCTGGTTCGGACCGCTCGCCGCGGCCAGCCCGCCCCAGCGAAAGGGTCCGCCCGCACCGGCGCAGGCCGAGGCCAGGCGCGAGGAGCTGCCGGGAAGCTCGATCGGTCTGGTCATGGCCGGGCACCGGCTGCCCGCGGCGACCGACGCCGACGTGCTCGCGCTCCAGGTGGCCGGCACGATCCTGACCGGGGGACCGTCGTCCCGCCTGCAGCGCCGCCTGGTCGACGGCAAGCTGGCCGACGAGGTGGGCGGCCAGGTCCTGGTCCGCCACGACGGCGGCGTGCTGGTCGCGTTCGCGCGCTTCTCGAGCGGGCCGGCGGCCAGGGTGGAGAAGGCGCTGACCGGCGAGATCGATCATCTCGCGGCCCAGGGGCCGAGCGCGGTCGAGCTCCGCCGCGCCAAGGCGCAGATCCTCGGCGCGGCCTGGTTCGGCATGGAGAGCGCGACCGGGCTGGCCAACCAGATCGGCGTGTCGTGGGGCCTGACCGGGAAGCCGACCGCGTTCCTCTCCGATCTGGACGCGCTCGACAAGCTGACCGCGGCCGAGGTGCGCCGCGCGGCCGCGAAGTACCTGGGGCGCGAGCGGCGCGCGCTGGTCGTGGCCGAACCGGGCGCCGCGCGTCCGGCGGGAGGTGCGCCATGAGCGCCGGGAAGATGCAGGGGGCCGCGCTCACCGGCGCGAGCTGCGGGGCGCTCGCGGTCGTCGCCGCCATGCTCGGCGGCGCGCTCGCCGGTGGGTGCGGGGGCAGCGGAGGTGTGGTGCCGCGGCTGCCCGGCGACGGCAGCGAGCACACCGCGACGCCGAGCGAGGCCCGCGGCGAGGCCGACCTGTGGGCCGGGCGCGCGCTCATCGAACCGCCCGGGCAGCTCGCGCCTCGGCCGGTGGCGCTGCCTCCGTTCGAGCGCTTCACGCTGGCCAACGGCCTGCAAGTGATCGCGGTGGAGAGCCGGGCGGCGCCGACGTTCTCGCTCCAGCTCGCGGTCAAGTCGGGCCGCCAGAGCGAGCCGCGCGACAAGGTCGGGCTGTCCAGCTTCGTGGCCTCGATGCTGCCCAGGGGCGCGCGCGGGCGCAGCGCCTCGCAGATCACGGCGGCCATGGAGCAGGTGGGTGCGCAGCTGACCAGCAACGCCAGCTTCGAGGCGCTGCTCATCAACTGTCACGCGCCGACCAGCGGACAGGCGGCCTGCCTGCGCACCGTGGGCGACATGGTGGCGGCGCCCAGCTTCCCGGCGGCGGCGATGAAGGAGGTGCGCGACCAGCTGCTCGGCGCCGCGCGCCAGGGTCAGGTCGACCCGGTGCAGGTGGCCAACGCGCAGTTCCAGAGCGCGCTGTGGGGCGACCAGAACGTGCGCGGCGTCGCACTCAGCGAGGCCACGGTCAACGCGATCCAGCGCGCCGATCTGCTGACCTGGCACCGCGCGCACGTGACGCCGAAGAACGCCGTGCTGGTGGTGGTGAGCGAGCGCAAGCCGTCGGCCCTGCGCGCCGCGCTGGAGTCGTCGTTCGGCGCGTGGCGCGGGCCGGCGCCCAAGGCCGAGCCGGCGGCGGCCGCGCCCGAGCTCAAGGGCATCCGCATCCGGCTGGTCGACCTTCCGGGCGCGCGGCAGGCGCAGGTCCGGGTCGGGGGGCTGGGCCTTGCCCACCGGGATCCCGACTTCTACGCCGCGACCGTGGTCAACCAGATCCTCGGCGGAAGCGGCGAGAGCTCGCGGCTCGCGCGCGCGGTGCACAGGGTGCAGAGCGGCGCGGCGGCGACGACCAGCTTCGACCGCAACCTGGAACGCGGCGCGTTCGTGGCGGCCGGCACCGCGACGCCGGCCCAGGCGGTGCCGCTCATGCGCGTGCTCATGGAGCAGATCGGGCAGATGGCGAGCACCGGTCCCCACGAGGCGGAGGTCAAGGCGGCCGCCAGCGAGCTGGCCGGGCAGTACGAGACGCGGCTCTCGTCTCACGAGGAGATGGCCGGCGCGCTGCTCGCCGCGGAGCTGCACGGGCTGGACGCGACCTACGTCCGCGACTTCGCCGTGCAGATCGCCAGGGTCGACGCGGCGGCGGCGCGAGCGAGCGCCGCGCGCTGGCTCGACGGCAAGGACCTCGTCGTCGTGCTGGCCGGCAGCGCGCACGAGCTCGAGCCGCAGCTCGCCGAGGCCGGCCTCAAGTTCGAGAAGGTCGCCGCCGGCGCGGCCGTGGCGGCGAATCCCGGAGCGGAGGGGGCGGAGGTGGCCGCGGCCGTCGATCCGAAGAAGGAGGCGGCGGCCCGCGCGCTGCTCGACGCCGCGCTCGCGGCCAAGGGCGGGGCCGGTCGGCTCGGCAAGATCAAGACGATGTCGTGGAAGGGCAACGCGACGCTCAAGGCGCCGGGCGGCCAGGTGCTGGTCCAGATGGAGAAGCGCTACTTCGCGCCCGACAAGCTGCGCCTCGACATGCTGATCCAGCGCGGCGGATCGTCGATGAGCATCACGACCGTGGTGAACGGCGACAAGGGCTGGGCCCAGGAGAAGCGGCCCGACGGCGTGAACACGATCGATCTTCCGGCCAGCGAGGTGGAGGTGGGCAAGTCGCAGATCTGGCGCGACCAGGACTTCGTGCTCCTTCGCCACCGCGACAAGGGCACCCGCGTCGCGCCGCTGGCCGACGTCGAGGTCGAGGGCGTGCCGCACCACGCGATACAGGTGACGTCGGCCGACGGCAAGCGCACCGTCACGCTCTACATCGACAAGAAGACCAAGCACCTGGCCGGGATGGCCTACATCGAACAGGGGGGCGGCGCCGAGGAGACGTTCGGCGACTACAAGTCGGTGAGCGGGATCGAGGTGGCGCAGAAGCGCACCACGAAGAGCCCGCAGCTCAACCTCGCCACGAACGTCTCCAGCGTGACCGTCAACTCGCCGATCGACGTCTCGATCTTCGCCAGGCCGCCCGCACCCGCCAGCGCCCCGGCCAAGGGCGGCGCTGCGCCGTCGGGGGGAGCCGCGCCCGCGCCGACCGCGCCGTCACCCGGGCCAGCCGCGCCCGCGCCCGCGCCGACACCCAAGGGAGCCGCGCCCGCGCCGGCCACGCCGACACCAAAGGGCGCCGCGCCCGCGCCGGCCGCGCCGACACCCAAGGGAGCCGCGCCCGCACCCGCGCCGGCCAAGGGCGCCGCGCCCGCGCCGGCCGCGCCGACACCCAAGGGAGCCGCGCCCGCGCCAACCAAGCAGTCCGCGACCCCGGCAGCGCCCGCGCCACCCAACCGGTCCGCGGCCCCGGCATCGCCCGCACCCGCGTCTGACGCCGCGCCTGGAACCGCCAACTAGCATGCGGTGGTGGTCGCCGGTCCTGGTCGCGGTCGTCATGGCGCCCGGGGCCGCGCGCGCCGGCGAGCCGGGTGAGACCGCGCCGACACCCGCGGCCGGGGCCGAGGCTCGCCCGGCCGGGCCGCCGCCCGTGGTCGAGCTCTACACGATGGGCCAGGGCGCCCTCATCTTCGAGAAGTTCGGTCACGCGGCCCTGTGCGTCTCTCGCAGCACCGGGCGGCCAAGGTCGATCTGCTACAACTACGGCACGACCGACTTCGAGGCGCTGGTCCCGCTCTTCTGGGGCTTCCTGCGCGGCCGATCGGAGTTCTGGGTCTCGAGGAGCGGCCGCGGCCGCATGTTGAGCGACTACCGCGACGCCGATCGCACGCTCTACCGCCAGCTCCTGCCGCTCGCGCCCGACCAGGCGCGCGAGCTCGATCGCCTCCTGCGCGAGAACGCGCGCGAGGAGAACCGCTACTACCGGTACCACCACTATTACGACAACTGCTCGACGCGCGTGCGCGACCTCATCGACCGCGTCACCGGCGGCGCCCTCTCCGCCCGGCGCGCCCCCGAGCACGAGCACCCGACCTACCGCGAGCTCAGCCGCACCGGATACGCCGGCGACACCTGGCTGCTCCTCCTGAGCGACCTCATGCTCGGCCGCGCCGCCGACGCGCCGCCGCGATCCGACTACGAGGCGATGTTCCTGCCCGACCAGCTGCGCGCCGGGGTCGAGGCGCGCCTGGGCGCGGTGCCCACCGTGATGTACGAGCGAGAGGGGCCGCCCTTCCCCGGCGACACCGGCATGGGCGGCCGCTGGCTGTTCGCGCTGCTCGCCCTCGCCCTCGCCGCCCCGGTCGCGGCCGCGCGTCACGTCCGGCGGCGCGAGCGCCTCGCCATCGCGGTGGCGATGGTCCCGGTCGCGCTCATCGGCGTTGTCCTGTGGATCGTGGCGGCGGCCACCAGCCTGCCCGAGCTCCGCTGGAACGAGGCGCTGCTCGTCTTCCTGCCCCTCGACGCCGCGCTCCCCTTCCTGCCGCCGCTCTGGCGCACCCGCTACGCCGCCGCGCGCGTGGCCATGCTCGTCCTCATCGCGCTCCTCCTCGCGGTCGGCCTGTTCCGCCAGCCGCTCTGGTTCGTGCTCCTCCCCCCGCTCCTGCCGATGCTGCTGGTGGCCCTGCCGCGCCGCGCGCCCGCACCGGCCGCCGCGCCGCCGCCGGTGACCGCGCCGGCCCCGCCCGGCTGAGCGCTCACATCTCGGCGATCTCGATCTTCACGTCCCGCTCGCCGCAGATCTCGCGCAGGCGCGGCGGGGGCGCCGCGTCGGTGACGAAGAAGTCGAGCTGCGAGATGTGGCCGATGCGCACCGGCGCCGTGCGCTCGAACTTCATGCTGTCGGCGACCAGGATCGACTTGCGCGCGCACTCCATGATCGCGCGCGCCACCTTGACCTCGCGGTAGTCGAAGTCGAGCAGCGTGCCGTCGTCGTCGATCGCCGACGCTCCGACGACCGCGTAGTCGACCTTGAACTGGCGGATGAAGTCGACCGTGGCCTCGCCGACGATGCCGCCGTCCGACTGCCGCACCACGCCGCCGGCCACGATGATCTCGATCTCCTGGCAGCCCTGCAGGATGTTGACGACGTGAATGTTGTTGGTGATGGCGAGCAGCCCGTGCTTTCCGCGCAGCGACAGCGCCACCTGCTCGGTCGTGGTGCCGATGTTGATGAGCAGCGACGAGCTGTCGGGGATGAGCGAAGCGGCGCGCATGCCGATGCGCCGCTTTCCGTCGGTGGCGAGCTCGCGCCGCGCCTCGTAGCCCACGTTGGCGACCCCGGAGGCGAGGACCGCGCCCCCGTGAAAGCGCTGGAGCACGCCGCGCTCGCAAAGGTCGTTCAGGTCGCGGCGGATCGTCTGCGGCGTGACCTGAAAGCGACTGGTCAGGGTCTCCACGTCGACCCTTCCCTCCGACCTGGCGAGCGCGACGATGTGGGCCTGCCGCGGCTTCAATCGCTCCATGGGACGCGCGCAAAAAGCTATCAAAGCGCGCATGGGCCGCAAATCGAAAACGAAAGCGCGTCAACCGCACCGCCGATGTTTCTGTTTGACTTTCGTTTACGTTCGATTCTACCGTTGGGCCGCTGTTGCGAGACCTGTAGCTGTTCCTGCGTCTGTGGGTTGGTAGGGCCCGGTCGTCCTTGACCCAGCGGAATACTGGAGCGCCGTCTCGATAGCTCTGGGGGAGGAATCATTCAATGAAGATCCAGCTGATCGCGGCGTTCGCCGCCTTGGCCATGGCGTCGTCGTGCGAGAGCCCCAAGTCGGACAAGAGCTCCGGCTCTGGCGCCGGCGGCGGCGCCGGTGAGAGTGGTGGTGGTGGCGCCGCCCCCGCGGCAGCCAGCGCCGGCGGCGGCATGGAGGCGGCCAAGAAGTGGGTCGACAGCGAGTTCCAGCCCTCGACCCTCTCCAAGGAGGACCAGCTCAAGGAGATGGAGTGGTTCATCAAGGCCGCTCAGCCCTATCGGGGCATGGAGATCAACGTCCTGTCGGAGACCATCCCGACGCACGAGTACGAGTCGAAGACCCTGACCAAGGCCTTCCTCGAGATCACCGGCATCAAGGTCAACCACCAGCTCCTCGGCGAGGGCGAGGTCGTGCAGGCGGTGCAGACGCAGATGCAGACCAACCGCAACCTGTACGACGCGTACATCAACGACTCCGACCTCATCGGGACGCACTCGCGCCTCCAGTCGGCGGTCAACCTCACCGACTGGATGGCCGGCGAGGGCAAGGACGTCACGCTCCCCACGCTCGACGTCGACGACTTCATCGGCAAGTCGTTCACCACCGGGCCCGACGGGAAGCTGTGGCAGCTGCCCGACCAGCAGTTCGCCAACCTCTACTGGTTCCGATACGACTGGTTCAAGCGGCCCGACCTCAAGGAGAAGTTCAAGAAGCTCTACGGCTACGACCTCGGCGTGCCGGTCAACTGGTCGGCCTACGAGGACATCGCCGAGTTCTTCAGCGTGCACGTCAAGGAGATCGACGGCGTGCGCATCTACGGCCACATGGACTACGGCAAGCGCGCACCCGACCTGGGCTGGCGCATGACCGACGCGTGGCTGTCGATGGCCGGCGCGAGCTCCAAGGGTCTGCCCAACGGCCGCCCGATCGACGAGTGGGGCATCCGCATGGAGGAGGGCTCCTGCAACCCGTCGGGCGCCTCGGTCAGCCGCGGCGGTGAGACCAACGGCCCGGCCTCGGTCTACGCCATCCGCAAGTGGGACGAGTGGCTGCGCAAGTACGCGCCCCCGGGCGCGGCCGACTACGACTTCTACCAGTCGCTGCCGGCGCTGTCGAAGGGCAACGTGGCCCAGCAGATCTTCTGGTACACCGCCTTCACCTCGACGATGGTCGCCCCCAAGAGCGAGGGCAACAACACGGTCGACGACGAGGGCAAGCCGCTCTGGCGCATGGCGCCGTCACCGCACGGCCCGTACTGGGAGGAGGGCATGAAGCTCGGCTACCAGGACTACGGCTCGTGGACGCTCTTCAAGTCGACTCCCGTCGATCGGCGCAAGGCCGCGTGGCTGTACGGCCAGTTCGTGGTGTCGAAGAGCGTGTCGCTCAAGAAGAGCCACGTCGGGCTCACGATCATCCGCGACAGCGACATCCGCGACAAGTCGTTCACCGAGCGGGCGCCCAAGCTGGGCGGCCTGGTCGAGTTCTACCGCTCGCCCGACCGCGTGCGCTGGACGCCGACCGGCATCAACGTGCCCGACTACCCCAAGCTGGCCCAGCTCTGGTGGCAGCAGATCGGCGACGTCAACGCCGGCGCCTTCACGCCGCAGCAGGCCATGGACCGCCTGGCCGGCGAGATGGACCAGGTCATGGCGCGCATGGAGGAGGCGGACAAGCAGGCCAAGGTGTACGGCGGCTGCGGGCCGCGCCTGGCCGCGCCCAAGGACCCGAAGGAGTGGCTCGGCAAGCCGAACGGACCCAAGGCCAAGCTCGCCAACGAGAAGCCCAAGGGGGAGACCGTCGACTACGACGAGCTGGTCAAGCGCTGGCAGGTTGAAGAGAAGAAGTAACCGGGTTAGACCCTTCCGCTGTGGCGCTCGAGCTCCGAGGTGTGGTGAAGCGGGTCGAGGGGGAGATACACATCGACGAGACCAGCGTGGTGTTCGCCGAGGAGGGCTTCAACATCCTCCTCGGCACCACGCTGGCCGGCAAGACCACCCTCATGCAGCTCATGGCCGGGCTCGAGCGACCGACCTCGGGTGAGGTCTGGTTCGGCGGCAAGAACGTGACCGGCGTGGCGGTGCAGAAGCGCAACACCGCCATGGTCTACCAGCAGTTCATCAACTACCCGAACTTCTCGGTGTTCGAGAACATCGCCTCACCCTTGCGCGTCGCGCGGACGAGGGACGCCGAGGTGAAGGAGCGGGTCCATCGCGTGGCGGAGCTCCTGCGCTTGACGCCGATGCTCGACCGGCGGCCGTCGGAGCTGTCGGGCGGGCAGCAGCAGCGCACGGCGCTGGCCCGCGCGCTGGTCAAGGACGCCGATCTGGTGCTGCTCGACGAGCCGCTGGCCAACCTCGACTTCAAGCTGCGCGAGGAGCTGCGCGACGAGCTGCCGGCGCTGTTCGCGCATCGCAAGTGCACGGTGGTGCTGGCCACCTCGGAGCCGACCGAGGCGCTGCTGCTGGGCGGGCACACGGCCGCGCTCCACGAGGGGCGCGTCACCCAGTTCGGCCCCACCGCCGAGATCTACCGGCGGCCGGCCAACCTCCTGACCGCGCGCGTCTTCTCCAACCCGCCCATCAACGTGGCGCCGGTGGTCGTGGAGGAGGGCAACGTGGTGCTGAGCGAGTCGGTCAAGTGGCCGGCGCACGGCCGCAAGCAGCCCTTGCCCGGCGGCAGCTACACGGTCGGCATCCGCCCGCACCACGTCAGCCCGATCGCGAACGGGGCCGGCGCGGCCGAGATCGAGGGGCGCGTGCAGATCACCGAGATCAGCGGGTCCGAGAGCGTGATCCACTTCGAGCACGGCGAGCTCAGCTGGGTCTCGCAGTCGCACGGCGTGCACGCCCTCCAGGTGGGCGAGAAGGCCCGCTTCTACATCGACGTCGCCCGCTGCATGTACTTCGACGGCGACGGGGTGCTCATCTGATGGCGCGCATCACCCTCGAGAAGCTGCGCCACAGCTACCACCCTCGGCCCGCGCAGCCGGCCGACTGGGCGCTCAAGCAGCTCGACCTCGAGTGGTCGGACGGCGGGGCCTACGCCCTGCTCGGGCCGTCGGGCTGCGGCAAGACGACGCTGCTCAACATCATCTCGGGGCTGGTGAGGCCGACCGAGGGGCGCGTCCTGTTCGATGGCGTCGACCTGACCGAGACGCCCACCGACCGGCGCCACATCGCGCAGGTCTTCCAGTTCCCGGTCGTGTACGACACGATGACGGTGCACGACAACCTGGCCTTCCCGCTGCGCAACCGCGGGTTGCCCGAGGCGGACATCGAGGCCAGGGTGCGCGAGATCGCGCGCATGCTCGACCTGGAGCCCATGCTCGGCAAGCGGGCGGCGGGCCTGACGGCCGACGGCAAGCAGAAGATCTCGCTCGGCCGCGGCCTGGTCCGGTCCGACGTGAACGTCATCATGCTGGACGAGCCGCTCACCGTGATCGACCCGCACCTCAAGTCGCAGCTCCGCTCCAAGCTGCGCGAGCTGCACCAGCGCACCACGCGGACGATGATCTTCGTGACCCACGACCAGATCGAGGCGCTCACCTTCGCCGACAAGGTCGTCGTCATGCAGGAGGGCACGGTCGTCCAGATCGGCTCGCCGGTCGAGCTGTTCGAGCGGCCGAACCACACCTTCGTCGGCCACTTCATCGGCTCGCCGGGCATGAACGTCCTGCCCTGCGAGCCGAGCGGCGACGCCGCGCTGCTCGCCGGTCACCGCGTGCGCGTCGACAACCCGCCGAGCGGGCCGCTCGACGGCAAGCGGGTCGAGCTCGGCGTGCGGCCCGAGTTCGTCCACTTCGGCGGCGAGGGCGTCCCGGTCGACATCGTGAAGGTGAGCGACGCGGGGCGCCATCGCATCGTGGACGCGCGCCACGGCGAGCTCCGCATCAAGCTCCTGGTCGACGACGGCTCGCCGATCCCGAGCGAGGCCGCCCGTGTCACCTTCGATCCGGCCCACACGCGGCTCTACGCCGACGGCTGGCTGGTGGAGTGAGGCGGACCGGTGAGCGGCAAGACGCAGAACCAGAAGGGGTGGCTGTTCGTGCTGCCGGTGTTCCTGCTGGTGGCGTTCAACGCGCTCATCCCGCTCATGGCGGTGGTGAACTACGCCGTGCAGGAGACGTTCGGCAACAACATGTTCTTCTTCGAGGGCCTGAAGTGGTTCGGGCAGGTCCTCCACTCCGAGCGCTTCCACGCCAGTCTCCTGCGCCAGCTCGCGTTCACCGGCATCATCCTGGTCATCGAGGTGCCGCTCGGCGTGGCCATCGCGCTGGCGATGCCGCGAAAGGGCGTGGGTGTCTCGGTGTGCCTGGTCCTGATGGCGCTGCCGCTCCTCATCCCGTGGAACGTGGTCGGCGCGATGTGGAACATCTTCGCGCTGCCCGACATCGGGATGCTGGGCAACATGCTCAACGGGATGGGGCTGCACTACAACTACACGCAGCAGCCCTTCTCGGCCTGGGCGACGCTCATCGCGATGGACGTCTGGCACTGGACGTCGCTGGTCGTGCTGCTCGCCTACGCCGGGCTGCGCGCGATCCCCGACGCCTACTACCAGGCGGCCAAGATCGACGGCGCCACGTCGTGGGCGGTCTTCCGCTACATCCAGCTGCCCAAGATGAAGCGCGTGCTCATGATCGCGGTGCTGCTCCGCTTCATGGACAGCTTCAACATCTACACCGAGCCGTTCGTGCTGACCGGAGGCGGGCCCGGCAACTCGACCACGCTCCTGTCGATCGACCTGGTGAAGATCGCGCTCGGCCAGTTCGACCTCGGCCCGGCCGCGGCGATGTCGATCATCTACTTCCTCATCATCCTGTCCCTGTCGTGGCTGTTCTACACCGTGATGACGCGCGGGGAGGAGCAGGCATGAAGCGCTTCAGCTGGCTCTTGCCGACGCTGTACATCCTGTTCCTGCTGCTGCCGATCTACTGGCTCATCAGCATGTCGTTCAAGACCACGAACGAGATCCTGGGCTCGTTCACCCTGTGGCCGCAGAACTTCACGCTCGACAACTACCGCAAGATCTTCCACGACCCGACCTGGTACCGCGGCTACTGGAACTCGATCATCTACGTCCTCATCAACACGGTGCTGTCGGTGACCGTGGCGCTGCCGGCCGCCTACGCCTTCTCGCGCTACCGCTTCCTGGGCGACAAGCACCTCTTCTTCTGGCTGCTCACCAACCGGATGGCGCCGGCCGCCGTGTTCGCGCTGCCGTTCTTCCAGCTCTACTCGGCGATGCACCTGTTCGACACGCACATCGCCGTGGCCCTGGCCCACTGCCTGTTCAACATCCCGCTGGCGGTGTGGATCCTGGAGGGCTTCATGTCTGGCGTGCCCAGGCAGCTCGACGAGACCGCCTACCTCGACGGCTACGGCTTCTGGCGCTTCTTCACCCGGATCTTCATGCCGACCATCGCGTCGGGCATCGGCGTGACCGCGTTCTTCTGCTTCATGTTCTCGTGGGTCGAGCTGCTCCTGGCCAAGACGCTGACCTCGGTGGCGGCCAAGCCGATCGCGGCCACGATGACCCGCACGGCGTCGAGCTCCGGCTACGAGCTGGGCCTGCTCGCGGCGGCCGGCACGCTCACCATCATCCCCGGCGCGCTCGCCATCTACTTCGTGCGCAACTACATCGCCAAGGGCTTCGCGCTCGGCCGCGTCTGAGGGAGCAGCGATCATGCTGAGCAAGCTCTCGTGGATGGCGTGGACCTGGCAGACGGCGATCTTCTTCCTCGCCATCGTCTTCCTGCTCGTCGTCATGGGCGTCTGGGAGTGGCGCTCTCCCGGCGGCAACCCGCGCCGCGGCATCCTGCGCATCGACACCACCCGCGGCGACCGCCTCTTCATCTCGCTGCTCGGCACGTCCTACATCTTCCTCGGCTGGCTCGCCCTGGTCGGCCACAGCCTGTGGGGCGCGGCGGTGCTGGCGGCGGCCTACGCGGTCGCGGTCTTCCGCTGGGTCTGACCGCTCGCTATCGCAGCTCCATCGAGAAGGCCACCGCCAGGCCGCGGTCGGTCGGGTAGGTCCAGATCGCCGACATGCCGATCATCGACAGGAACATGGTCGCGGCAGGGGTGACCACCGGGGTGCGCTTGCGCGCGGCCATCGCCTCCGCGATGCGAGGGTAGTCGTAGGCCATGTAGAGGAGCGGAGAGCGGCCGCTGCGCGCGAGGGAGCGCTCGGCCGCCTCCGCCATCTCGTCGCCGATCGCGGCGACCAGCGCACCGGGCTTGATCGCCACGCGGACGGTGCCGAACCCGGGCACGGCTCCGGCGGCGAAGGCGTCGTGGAACTGACCGTCGGCGTCGACGCTGAGGACACGGCCCGCGGCGCGCGCCCGCAGCAGCTCCCACAGCCTGGCTGGACCCTCGCTGGCGGCGATGAGATATCCCTCGATGCGGTTCGGCTTTCCATCGGGGCCGAAGCCGACATGGTTCGCGCTGAGCAGGCCGCCTTCGATCTCCCGGAACCAGGCAGGAGAAGGCGCCGACAGAGCGGCGCGCGCGCGCTCCACCCGGGCGACAGCGTCCGGCAGCGCGCACGCGCGCCCCATGCGGGCGATCCCGTCGGCGGCGTCGCGCACGAGGACGATCGCCTGCGCCAGGTCCACGCCGGCGCCGAAGGCGAAGAAGGGGCGGTCGGCCGGCAGGCCGCCGACCAGACCGGGCACGTCGGCGGTGAGCTGCTCGAGCCGCGCGGCGAGCGCCGCGTCGGTCTCGAGCACCGCCCGCATGGTCAGCCGCGTTCCGGAGAGCTCGTCGAAGCCGAAGACGACGCGGGGAACGCGCTGGAGCAGGTCCGAGAGCTCGTCCATGCAGGCCGCCGACAGAGCGGGCGCGTGTCCCCGGGCGCGGGCGGTCTCCATGGCGACCCCGATGAGGCGGCGGATGTCGACGAATCCGACGCCGTACGCCGGGAACCGGTGAAGGGCCGCGAGCGCCGCGACCGGGCCGCCGCTGCCCATGCTGGACGCGGGAAGCTGCGCGCCGAGGATGAGCGGCAGCGCCTCGTCGACCGACGCCGTGGGCCCGACCGAGAGGACCAGCTGGCCGTCGACCACCGCCGCGACGCGCAGCGTCCCGTCGTCGGAGGCGAGGCGCCAGTAGGATCGACCGCCGAGCCTCGCCGTCGGGAAGACGGCGCCGGACTCGACCCGTAGGCGCTCGATGGTCGCGAGCAGCGCCCTGCCGTCGGCGAGCTCGACGCGAATCACCGGGACGAGCCCGATGCCGTACACGGCGAGGCGCCCGTGCGAGCCGATCCCGAAGCGCGCGAGGAGCCCGGCCTCGTCGAGGTTGGCCTTCACCTCGCGCAGCAGGGCGGCGCCGAAGCGAGAGCCGGGCCCCCCTGCCCCGCTCGGCGCCGGCACCGCGTCGAGCATCGCCTGCGCGACCGGGCGCAGGCGCCGCCAGAACGAGCGCGGCACCGGCTCGATGCTGGCATAGAGATAGGGCGTGTCGGCCGGGATGTGGGCGAAGAAGGCCGCGTCGGCCCGCTCGCGGCCCGCCTTCTCCGCGCCCGCGGTCTCGTGGCGCGCGGCGTTGCTGCACGCCGCGGACAGCGTGATGGCGAGCAGCGCCCGTGCCGCCGGCGGCACCGCGGCAAAGCCTCGATTCGCCCGATTCGCGCGTCGAGTCGACATGGCGGCTAGCGCGGCAGCTCCGCCAGCCAGCGCCGCGCGAGGTCCGCGCTCGAACCGACCTCGTTGCTGGCCTTCGGAGCCGAGATGACGGTCTGATAGGCGCGCCGCGCCGCGGCGGTCAGCCCGGCCGACTGGGCGATGCGGCCGATGACGAGCTGATCCTCCGGGTCGGCCCGGCCGCGCAGGTCGGCCGCCCGCTGGATCGTCGCGAGCGCCTCCTTCGCGCGGCCACCCCTGGCGTAGGCGACGGCCAGCGTGTGAACCGCGGCCCAGCCGGGCCGCGAGCTCGACGCGATGGCCCGCTCGAGGTCCGCGATGACCGGCGTCAGGTCGCCGCCGGTGAAGAGAACCATCCAGCAGGCGAAGTTCCGCCATCCGACGGTGTTGCCGGCCGGGCTCGTGCGGAGGGAGTCGTTGATAGCGCGCGCTCGATCGGGCTTGCCGCGCGCGACCCAGGACCAGGCCAGCAGGCGCTGTACCCCCACCCTCGCGCCGTCCGGAACCGCCCCCGCGGCGAGCTGGTCGAGCTCGGCCCATGCATGGCTCTTCAGGAGACCGCGCGCCTTCGCACCGAAGAAGGCAGCATCTGGCTCGACCGCCATGCCCTTGACTGCCTCCTCGGCCTCGCGGTGCTTGCCCTGCGCAGACAGAGCGGCGGCGCGCACGAGGCGGCAGGCGTCGGCGACGGCGACGTCGCCCGTTCGCGGACACTCGCGCTCGAGGACGGCCAGGCTCTTCGCCGGGTCGATCTCGACGAGGAGCCCGGCCGCGGCCAGGCGGATGCGCCGCAGGTCACCGCGCAGCCCGCGCATCCAGAAGCGCAGGACCTGGATGCCGGCGAGGTTGCGACTCTTCCCCGCGGCCGGGTCGGCGGCCGCCCAGTCGAGGATGCGGCGCGCGTCGTCGAGGCGGCCTGCGTCGGCCGCGCGCAGGACAGCGGGCGCGAGGAGCTGCGGCACTCCGCCGACCGTCAAGATCCGCGGCCGGTCACCCGGCGCCTCGTGGCTGATGTACAGCTTCCAGTGCGATCCGGGGCGGTCGAGCATCGTCACCTCGACCTGCTCCACCGGTCCGGCTCGCTCCACCAGGCGCACATCCATCACTGAGCGGAGCACGTCGGCATCCAGCTGCGGGGTCCCGTGGACCCCGTCGAACGCATGCCGGAGGACGCCCGGGTCGGGAATCCACGATCCCATGCGCCCGGCGGCATCGGCTTCGAGGACGTCGCGGCTGAGCCAGCGCTTTCCGTCGGCAAGAGCCGAGTCGGCCATCCATCGGGCGAGGACGTCGGCCGGCGTGTTCGGGTCGACG
The DNA here is from genome assembly GCA_035262925.1 of Kofleriaceae bacterium. GTDB lineage: Bacteria > Myxococcota_A > Polyangia > Haliangiales > Haliangiaceae > DATFRY01. The sequence goes on from DATFRY010000302.1 coordinate 15,148, forward strand.
GGGACGACCCGCAGTCGCGCGATCGCTGCCTGCTGCGCAGGGGTCAGCTTCCCTGACACTCCGGCGAGGCGGGCCAGCCGCTGCAGGCGCCGGTAGTCGGTCACCTGGAGGTACGCGGCCGCCAGCCGGGTGACGGCCTTCTCGCGCGATGCGGCCGCGATCGACGCCAGCTCGCGCTGAAGCGCCGCATCGTCGCGCGCAGCGGCCAGGCGAAACGCGCCGCTCACCTCCGGCGCCTTGATCCGCGCGGCCAGCCTGCCAAGCTCCGCGGTATCGCCGCGGCGGAGGAGCACCTGCATGAGCAGATCCTCCAGGCCGGGCTCGCCGAGCTCGCACGCCTTCGCGAGCGACTGCGCCGCACGCGCGAGGTCGCCGCCGAGGTAGGTCCCGTCGTCGCCGTAGCTGTACAGGTGCCCGAGCCGCTGATGGTAGAAACCCTCCCCGGAGACGTTCACCGCCTTCTCCATCTCGGCGATCGCCCCGCGACGATTGAAGCCAGCCACGTTCGACCTCCCGACCGCATCGTGGCGATGAACCCACGACTGCATCGAGTGGACCCATGGCTCGGCCGGGGCGAGCTGGACCGCCCGCTCGCCGGCCTCGACCGCGTCGGCCGTGATCCCCGACGTGGCCAGGACGTAAGAGAATCGCGAGTGCTGGGCGGCGCTGTCCGGCATCCGATCGACCAGGCGCTTGGCCTCGATGAGCGCTCCGACCAGGTCACCCCGCTCCACCTTGCGGTTGACACGGTGCTCGAACTCGACGCGCTGCTCGGGCCTGGCCAGGACGGACTGCACACCGCGCGCGAGCGCCTCCAGCTCCGCCGGCTCGATCCGCCCGCGAGACAGAGCGAAGCGCACGCGTCCGCGCACCACGTGGCCCTTCGCCTCGAAGTGCAGCGAGTAGGTCGCCGGTCCGAAGCTCTGCTCCTCCGACGGCAGCGACGACGGCTCGAATCCGTCGGGGAACTGGATCCGGTAGCGCCACTCGACCACGTGTGGATGCAGCTGGAGGGGATGGGACGGTCGACCGGAGCGATCGCCTTCCCCGTTCGTGAGCCGGAGGTCGGGCACCACCGCTTCGAAGAGCGGGCGGACGTTGATCAGGACGCTGGCGTCCTGGGCGCGCGCCTTGGCCGAGGCGGCCTCCTCGGCCGCGACCTCGACGGTGAACGGCGCCGACAGATCGTCGGCCCGGCTCACCCGGTAGCGCCCGAGACGCGCAGTGTAGGCCGTCCAGACATAGGCTTCGAGGACACGCTTGAGGGTCTCCGGAGCGGCCTGACGCAACCACGCGCGCATTGCCACCTCAGGCAGCCCGCCGGAGCGACTGACGTCGGAGACGGATCCGCGCCCGGACTCGACCAGGGTCACCGAGCGATCCACGATGATGTAATTGTCCGCCGAGCGCATGCCGGGGGTGCGAACGGGCCCACCCGTCGACGGCGCTGCGACCAGCGCGAGACGTCCCTGGTGGCCTGCGGACAGCTGGCCCGGGCGCGCGAGGTCGCTCTCGGGGTCGATCCACAGCTTCTCGCCCGGCACGTACACGAGCGCGCGATCGACCTCGCCGAGACCGGGCAACTCGGCGCTGAGCTCGCGGTCGGGTCCACCATCGACCAGCGCGACGTGGGCCTCGATGCCAGCTCGCGCCAGGAGCGCGACCAGGAAGGCGGCCAGGTCCTCGCTGTCCCCGTAGCGTCGCTGCCACACCTGCGTCGGAGTCAGCGGCGCGACGTCCTTGTCGCCCAGCACCAGCCCGGTCGAGTGGAGCGAGCCGTGCAGGATCTCCACGGCGCAAGCGATCGTCTGCCGCCGGCTCGCACCGCGCGGGACCGGCACGTCGCCGGGCAGCGGCCCTGCAGCGATCCGCTGGCGCACCAGAGCGTCGTAGTCGCGAGCCACACGCGACCAGCTGGTCCCGGTCGAGAACCCGACCCAGGGTCGGGTCGACACGTCGGGCGGCGATTCGCCCTGCTCGGGCATGGGCGCCACGCTGCCCGCCTCGTAGATGCGGCGCGTGCGCCCCGCCGCCGTCTCCACCTTCGAGGCAAGCACGCCGTGCAGGTCCGCCGCCACGGCGAGGCGCATCCCGGCGGGCGCGTCGATGACGACGCGCGACTGCGCGACCGGATGAGTCGGGTCGCCGATGGCATGGCTGTGCACGCTTCCGGCGGCGAAGAGGGGCGCGCGCTCCTGGATGGTGAGGACGATCTCCACGATCCCGCCCGGCGCCACGGCCGGAAGCGGCGCGCGGAGCTGGCGCCGATCGCCCGCGGTCGGCGAGCTCCATCCGGTCGCCGGGCCGAGCTCGACCGTGCTCGGGTCGAGGCGGTGGAACGTACCCTCGCGGTCGAGCACGCGCGCGTCGATGGTCGGCGTGTTCTCGAACCACGGCGACCAGCTCGCGGAGTAGCTCCGCCACTCGGCCATCCCGGCCGCGCTGTCGATCGCGACCACCGATCGGTAGCGCGCCGTGGTGACGCCGCCCGCCTCGACCCGATAGACCACCTCGTCGAGGAGGAGTGTGCTGCCGGCGCCCTCGGCCCGGCCGGCCGCGCTCGCGACGCGCCGCAGCTCCGCCGCCGGCGCCGCCATCGGCCCCTCGCCGAGACCTGCGCTGCGCGCATCGGAGCCGCCGGGCGGCGCCGCCGCGGCGGACCCGCCGGGCAGCGCCCAGATCAGGAGGAGAAGCCCAACCACTCGCGTCCCTCGCGAACCGGTCACCGCAACCTCCTCTGCGGTGGCGGCCGCGGCTCGAGCGGCCTCCCCGCACATCGGAGCGACTCTACCGCAGCGCACGTCCGGGGATGAAAAGTTTCTCGACGCCGAGCTGGACGGGACCGTCGCGATCGCTGCCGGACACAGCGCACGTCGAACGCGGATGTACCAGGTGTGTGCTCGTCCACGAAACACCGCGGATCCTCTGACCCGAGCGGACCGGCAGGTCCATCCAACGATGTTCCAGGGCGATTCGATCGTGCACCCGGCCCTCGTGGATCGTTCGCCACATCACCGTCGTCGGGCAGCGGCACCTCGTCCTGGGCCGCCAGACCGCCGGCGATCGACCGTCCGCACCTCGAAGGAGCTGCCGTGAAGCGTCCCGGTCTGGCCCGCCTGCTGCAATGCGACGGCGCACAGGGACGAGGAGGCCGGGGAATGACTCGCCGGCCGGAACCAGGCCTCCAGTTCCAGATAGCCAATCTGTACAGCGAAGGGAGTAGACATGAGAACGATGTCGGAAGCACTCGCGCTCGTGGCCCTGGTCTCGACGGTGTCGGCCTGCGACGCCGCGCTCGACGGTGAGCTGGACGACGAGCTCACTCAGGAGAGCGACCAGGCCGAAGCTGGTGATGGCTCTGTGTGGCGGCAAACAGACACGCCGGGCGACGCGGATCTGCTGGACCGAGAAGCGGTCGTCCTCGATGGTTCTGGCACGACAAACCTCAATCTCCCCCCCGAGCCGGGCGGAGGCCCAACCGGCCCGGTGCCTTGTGTGTCCACGACCGGCGCGAGGGCCTGCTACAAGGCCCTGGGTGACGAGATCTGGGTCCTGGACACCGCCGCGGACGGTCACCACGCCGAGGGCTGGCTCGCAGTTGACTCGCTTCCGTTCGTGCTCGCCTGCATCAACACCCAGGGCGCAGGAGTGTGGCAAATGTGTTCGGCGGCCACGATCGTACCAGAGCACGACCATGCGGACCTCCAGTCTGCGAACATGGAGGGGAATACGGTCCTCGACACGTCT
>DATFRY010000303.1:0-7265 GCA_035262925.1 Kofleriaceae bacterium
GGGCGGCTGCCTGGGCGGGCTGGGCGGCGAGAGCGCGCCGGCCGTGCGCACCTACGCGCTGTCGGGGGCGGGGGCGCCGGCGGCGTCGGGCCGCGGCCGCGGCGCCCTGTCGATCGCGGTCGAGGAGCTGCACGCCGACGCGCCCTACGACCAGCGCCGCATCGTGTACCGGGCCAGCCGCTACCGCGTGGACTACTACGACGACGACAACTGGGTGGCCGCGCCCGGCGTGATGGTCGCTGACTCGCTGCGCCGTGCCTACCAGTCGAGCGGGCGCTTCGCCATGGTCCTGTCCGAGCCGGCCGCCGACACGGCAGCCATCCTGGGCGGCCGCGTGGTCGCCTTCGACGAGGTGGACGAGGGCGCGCGGCGGGTCGCTCACCTCGCCGTCGAGCTGGAGCTGCGCGACGCCGAGAGCGGGCGCATGCGGTGGTCGCGCCGCGTGGAGGAGCGGGTCGCGATGACGGCCCCGTCGCGCGACGCGCTGGCCGCCGCGCTCAGCCGGGCGGTGGCGCAGCTCGCGGCCGCCACGGCCGCCGAGATCGCCGCCGCGGCGCACTGAGTGAGTCAGCGCTCGTCCCGGCTGTCCGGCTCGAGGTCGACGGGCTCCGCGTCATGCTCGAGGCCAGCGGCCTCCGGCATTCCGGCCTCCTCCACCGCCCATCTCTCCATGGTGGCGCGGCCCTGCCGGCGCTTGCGCAGGAACGCGAGCACCAGGAGGAGCGCGGCCATGCACCAGATCGCGAGGCCGAGCATGCCGGCGGGCAGGGCCATGTAGCGCTGGCGCAGGCTCTCGTGCCACTCGCCGAACAGATCCTCGATGCCGGCGGCGTAGGCCGAGCGCGCCGCGTCGTCGATCGGGACCCCGCGCGCCACCGACGCGAGGAAGTCGCGGAAGGGCCAGCGGTTGCCGTCGTCCTCGGCCGACGTGTAGCGACCGCGGTGGGCGAGGAAGGAGACCAGGTCGTAGCTCTCGGCGTAGGCTCGCGCGGCCGCGTCCTCGGCCGCCGGGAAGCTGCGGTCGAGATCCGCCAGCGGGATCACGTGGCCGGTCCAGGCCATGCCGGTCAAGGTCTGCGTGCGGTCGAGCGAGAAGTCGGACGAGTGCAGGTACGCGAAGCCCTCGTGCAGCCAGCGCGGCGCCAGCGGCCCGAGCGCCGCGCCCAGCGCGAGGTGGGCGAGCTCGTGCGTCACCACCGAGTCGAGATCGGCCGGCATCGGCCCGCGGCGAAACGCCGCCACCACGATCCCCTGGTCGGGAAACGCCACGCCGATGGCCCACGGAGGCGCGCCGCGCCCGGGCGGCGCCGCTCGCGCCAGATCCTCGGCGCGCTTGACCAGGCGGATCTCGACCCGACGCGGAACGGCCAGGCCGGGCAGGTCCTCGGCGATCGCGGCCAGCGACGCGCGCGCGCGGGCCGCCACCCGCGCGGCGGTCCCGTCCATGCCGGCCTCGGCGCGCACCATGACGCCTCCCCGCTGGATGGCGACCGGCAGCGGCAGCGACTGCGCCGCGCTCGCCTGCGGCCGGGCCGCGAGGAGGAGCGTGGCCACGGCGAGGGCGGCGAGGGCCCGGAGTCTCATGGCACGGTGATCTCGATCCGCTGCCGGTCCTCGCCCAGATCGTTGCCCAGCACGATGCCGGCGCCCAGGGCCGCCGCGCCGATGACGACGGCGTAGACCCACCACTGCTGCCACTTGCCGCGCTTGCCGCTCTTCTGCACCTGGATCGCGGCGCGCTCCTCCGGCGTCTCGCGCAGGAGCGGCCGGCTGGGATCGATGCCCGGGCCGCGCCGCGGGCCCGCCATGAGCGCCGCGATCTCCTCGGGTCTCCCGGCGCTGCCCGCGACGCGCGCGCCCTCGCCCCCGGCGGCGCGGACCCAGACCTGGATCCCGCCGCGCCCATCGATCACGACGACGCGAGACAGGCCGGCGCGGGCGCACAGCTGCCCGACGTCCGCCGCGCCGGGGCGGGCGGTGCCGCGCCGCCACCCGGCGACGCGCTCCTCGACGTCGCGCCAGCGCGAGGCCGCGCGCGCGGGGAGCGCCAGCGCCAGCTGCGCCGGCGCCCAGCCGGTCGCGACGGTCACGCGCCTGGCCACGCCGCCGCCCGACCGCGGATCGGTCGACCCGGCCGCCACCAGGTGCTCGCCCTCGGACAGGGACACGGTGATCGGGGCCTTGCCGGCCGGCGCGTGGTCGATCCACACCGCCGCGCCTGCCGGCTGCGTGGTGACGGACAGCCGCCCGTTCTGCACGCCGGCCGCTGCGTCGATGGCCGGGTAGCGCGACCAGACCGCGTCGCTGATCCCTCTCGGCGGGTCGCCGGCCTTGAGCGCGCGCAGCGCCCGGGCCGCGCTCTGGGCCGCGCCGCGATCTCCGCCCTGGTCCGCGCACAGGAACCGGATGGTGTGCGCGCGGCGCAGGTCGTCGTTCACCTGGTTGGCCGCGCCGGCCTCGCCGCTCGCCGCCTGCACGGCCGCCAGCGCGAGCAGCGCGGCGTCGGCCTCGCCGCGCGCGTGCGTGCAGTCGAGCGCCCCGAACGCCGCCTGCGCCCGGGCCAGCGCGCGCCGCCCGCTCTCGAGCTGCGGGTCGACGCTTTCGCCGGCCAGCGCCTGCCGCAGCTCGGGATCGTCGACCGGGCGGACTCCGCTCACGCCGGCCAGCTGCTTCTCGATCGCGGCCCGCCGCGCTCGCCGCTCGGTCGCCGCCCCGCGCGCCAGATCGACGACACCGACGCGGTCGGCGGCGCCCTCGACGGAGGCCGGCGACGGAGGCAGCTCGGTCGGCGCGGTCGGCGGCGGCGCAGCCGGCTGGGCCGGCGGCGGCGGGGGCGGCTGCGCGAGGCCGCGGGCCGGCACGAGCAGCGCGCCGACGACCGCGAGAGCCGCGATCGCCGCGCGGCGCCAGCCGGCCGCGCCTACAGCCCCTCGAAGAACTTGCCCAGCGCGAACACCTCGGCCGCGCGCAGCCCCTCGAACTGGACCCCGACGCCCTCGCCGCTCGTCCACCTCACCACCGCGCTGGCCTCGATCGGCCGCGCGTGGGTGGGGATCTCGAAGCGCAGCGACACCGGCGTGCCGATCGCCAGCCGACGCCCGATGTGGACGAACGCCCCGCCGAGCGAGAGGTTCCTGATCGTCCCGTCGAACCTCTGCTCGAGGCTCGACTCGATCGAGCGGCCGCGCACCAGCGCGGTCACGGCGATGGCGACCTCGTGACGTGTCGCCGAGCGGCGGTTGTCGGTCACTGCAGCCCCCCCGGCTGTTTCCCCACGATGGACCGATTGTACGCATGGAATCCGCCTGGCTGGGACTGCGCCCGCGGGGTGCCCCCGCGAACGGTGACTACAACTTTACCTGGATGTGGGCCTTCTCGCGCAGCTCGTCGATCCAGAGCTTGGTCTGCCGGTCCATCTCCTTGCGGTAGATCTCGTTGCGCAGCTGCTCCTTCATCTCGGCGAACGGCTTCTGCTGGTTGCGCTCCAGGTCGGTCACCTGGAAGACGTGCAGCCCGCGCGGCCCGGTGATCGGCCCGCGCACCTCGCCCTTGTTCATGGCGAACACGATCACCTCCCACTCGGTGTCGATGCTGCCGCGCTCGATCCAGCCCAGCTCGCCGCCGCTGTACCTGGTCGTCTCGTCGGCCGACTCCGACGCCGCCAGGCGCGCAAAGTCGGCCCCGCCGCGCACCTTCTCGATGATGTCGCCGGCTCGCCGCTTGGCCTCGGCCAGCTGCGCCTCGGTCGGCCGCTCGGGCAGCCCGACCAGGATGTGGCGCAGCTTGATGCGCTTGACCGCCGCCGAGCGCCGGCTCATCGCGTCGTAGCGCCCGCGCACGTCGTCGTCGGTGACGGTCACGCGCGGCCGCACCAGCATGTTGATCGCGCGCATGCGCAGGATCTGCCGCCTGACGTCGTGCCGGTAGCCGGCCATGGTGTAGCCCTGCATGCGCAGCGCCTCGGCCAGCTGGTTGTCGTCGAGGGTGTTCTGCTTCTTGATCTCCTCGAGCGCGTTCTGCACCTCCCTGGCCGCGACGTCGAGCTTGGACTCGGCGGCGGCCTGGACGATGAGCTCCTCGTTGATCATCTCGTCCAGCACCTGGCTCTTCAGCTTGTCCTTGCGTCGCTTGCGCTCGGCCTGATCGCTCACGCCCTCGAGGTCGGACGAGAGCGGCGCGACCCGCCGCATGAGCTCGCTGGAGAGGATGATGGCGTCGTTGACCACCGCGACCACCCGGTCGACCGACATCCGCGAGCCCGTCTTGACCGCCTTGCGGTCGCGCGGGGCCGTCGGCTGCGGCAACGTGCCCATCCCCGGCAGGGTCCCCGGCTGGGCCTGCCCCGCGGGCGCCGGGCTCGGCTGGGCCGGAGTCGGCGGCTGCTTGCCGCCGCCCCCCGGGAGGACCGGCGGCTGGGCGGCGGCGGTGGTCGAAGCGAAGGCCACCGCGCCCAGCGCGATGACTCCCATGACGGCGGCGCGCGCAGATCTCATCGGCGGTTCGACGCGCGCGCGGCGGCGGGCGTTGCTCTGGAGTGTCACGGCATCCTCCTCGGGTCGCTCCTCTGGTCGCTCTGGTCGCTCTCGCTGCCGGCCCGGCTCGACGTATCCACGCGGACCTTCTTGAGGTTGTCCTCGAACACCTCGATCTTGGCGCCGACCTTGAGCCCGTCCACGAACTCTCTCTGCGCGCCCTCGCGCTTCTCCTTGTAGAGGTCGTTCTGGATCTCGCGCTTGACCTGGTCGAAGCTGCGGCTCACCGCGCCGCGCCGGCCGGTCTGCTTGATGACGTAGAAGGCGCCGCCGGCCTCGATCGGCCCGGCCACGTCCCCGGTGCGGGCCAGCTGGAACGCCGCGTCGACCACCGGCCGCGGCACCTCGGTGCTCGAGCGCCCGAAGTAGCGCAGGTCGCCGCCGCGCAGCTTGCTGTCCTCGTCGGTCGAGAACTTGCCGACCAGGTCGCGGAAGCCCTTGTTCGACTGGCCCTGCTCGCCGTGGGCGAGCCGCGCCACGTCATCGGCCTGCGGCTTCTTCTTGAGGACGATGGCCGACACGCGCACCTCCTCCGGCTTGTTGAAGCGGTCCTGGTTGGCGCCGTAGTACGCCTTGAGCTCCGACTCCGGGATGTCGTCGGGCTTGATGCCCGAGGCCAGCTGGGCCCGCAGGAGCTTGGTGATCATCGCCGACTTCATGGTCTGGATGACCTCGGGGTCCCTGTCGAGGCCGCGCCGGGCCGCCTCTCGGGCCAGCACCTCGAAGCGGATCAGGTTGTCGAGGAAGGCCCGCTTCTGCTCGCGCGACGCGTATCGCACGCGGATGTAGGGCGACTGCCGGTTGATGCTGTCCTGGAGCTGCTTGACCGTGATGGGCGTGTCATCGACGCGGGCCACCACCTGGGCCAGCTCCTCGGTGGTCTGCGGCACGAGCGCAGGTCCGTCCGCCTTCGCCGCCGCTGCCGCTGCCTCCGGCGACTTTCTGTCCACCGGCGACTCCTGGCAGCCGGCGGCCGCGCCTAGAACCGCCACAGCCAGGGCGGCGAGCCGCACTCGAAACCTCATAACCTGCGCTCCTCACTGAGGATTTGGACGATCACGTAGCACAGGCGAGGAGCTCCAGCAAGCAGCGGCGGGCCGTCTCGGCCGGCGCCTTCTGCTCCGCGGCGCTGAAGGCCCGTGTGAGGCGCATGTCCGACGTGAGCCGGTAGTGAGAGCCGGGTGCGCGCACCAGGGCCAGCACCTGGGCCGGCTCGAGCGGGGTGTCCTCGGCCAGGGCCAGGGTCAGGCGGGTGCGGACCAGCTCGAGGCTCTGCGCTCGCAGCCGGCGCGCCAGTGACTTCAGCACCATGAGGTCGGCCAGGACCGAGACCTCGGCCGGAAGTGGGCCGTAGCGGTCGACCATCTCCTCGAGGATGATGCTCACCTCGTCCTGGTCGGCCGCCCCGGCCAGGCGCTTGTAGAGATCGAGGCGCTGCCCCGTGTCGGGCACGTAGTCGTCGGGGATGAAGCCGGGCACGTCGACGTTCAGCTCCGGGTCGCGCGGCCGCTGGATCTCCTCGCCGCGAAGCTCGGCGACCGCCTCCTCGAGGAGCGCCGCGTAGGTCTCGAAGCCGACGGCGGCGATGGAGCCGGACTGCTTGCGGCCGAACAGCTCGCCGGCGCCGCGGATCTCGAGGTCGTGCGACGCGATGAGGAAGCCGGAGCCGAGGTCGGAGTAGCGCTGCAGCGCCTCGAGGCGGCGGCGCGCGTCGTCGGTCAGCGCGGCGGCCGCCTTGTCGGACGCGGGCAGGAGCAGGTAGCAGTAGGCGCGCTCCTTCGAGCGGCCGATGCGCCCGCGCAGCTGGTACATCTGGGCCAGGCCGAGGCGGTCGGCGCGGGTGACGAACATGGTGTTGGCGCGCGCGATGTCGAGGCCGCTCTCCACGATGGTCGTGCACACCAGCACGTCCTGGCGGCCGGCCACGAAGTCGACCATCGCCTTCTCGAGCGCCTCGGCCGGCATCTGGCCGTGCGCGGTGGCCACGTGCGCCTCGGGCACCAGCTCGCGCAGGTGCTGGGCCCACCGGTCGAGCGAGCGGTCGTCCCCGTCGCCGGCCACGCCGAGGATGCGCGGCACCACGAAGAAGACCTGGCCGCCGCGGGCCAGCTCGCGCCGGATGCCCTCGCGCAGGACGCCGTCCTCGGGGCGCGCGACCAGGGTGCGGATCGAGCGCCGGTCGGCGGGCGGGGTGGCGATGATGGACAGGTCGCGCATGCCGGTCAGCGACAGGTGCAGGGTGCGCGGGATGGGCGTGGCGGTCAGCGTGAGCACGTCCACCTGCGTGCGCATGCGCTTGAGCCGCTCCTTGTGGGCCACGCCGAAGCGCTGCTCCTCGTCGATCACGATGAGGCCGAGGTCCTTGAAGCGGACGTCGTTGGACAGCAGGCGGTGGGTGCCGACCACCGCGTCGATCGATCCGTCGGCCAGGCCGCGCAGGACCGCGGTGCGCTCGGCGGTGGACTGGAAGCGCGACAGCTTGCCGACCTTGACCGGCCAGCCGGCGTAGCGCTGGGTCATGGTCTGGTGGTGCTGCTCGACCAGGACCGTGGTCGGCGCCAGCATGGCCGCCTGGGCCCCGCCGAGCGCGGCCTTGAGGATCGCGCGCAGGGCCACCTCGGTCTTGCCGTAGCCGACGTCGCCACAGACGAGGCGGTCCATCGGCCGCGGCCGCTCCATGTCGGCGACGACCTCGTCGATCGCGCGCTGCTGATCGGGCGTCTCCTCGAACGG
>DATFRY010000304.1:0-2519 GCA_035262925.1 Kofleriaceae bacterium
TTTCTCGGCACCGGCGTGGACCCGTGGGGCGGGCAGCGGATCGGCTTTCAGGGAAAGGCCGCGCTCAGCCGCAAGGAGTTCGGGCTGACCTGGAACCAGGTGCTGGAGACCGGAGGCCTGCTGGTCGGCGACGAGATCGAGATCGCGCTCGACGTGCAGGCGGTCGCCGCGCCGGCCGAGGTGAAGGACGGATCGCGGGAGGTCGAGGAGAAGGTGGCGTGACGCCATCCAGAGAGGGAGACGAGAGACCTTGTTGAACATCAGGAGAGCAGAGGAGCGCGGGCACGCGCATCACGGGTGGCTCGACACCCATCACACGTTCTCGTTCGCCGACTACTACGACCGGCGCTTCATGGGGTACGGCCCGCTGCGGGTCATCAACGACGACACCGTGGCGGGCGACGCCGGCTTCCCGCCGCACTCGCACCGCGACATGGAGATCGTGACGTACGTGCTCGACGGCGCCCTCCAGCACCGCGACAGCATGGGCAACGGATCGATCATCGAGGCGGGGGACGTGCAGCGCATGAGCGCGGGCACCGGGGTCACGCACAGCGAGTACAACGCGTCCGCGGACAGCCCGGTGCACTTCCTGCAGATCTGGGTGCAGCCGCGGCGCGCCGGGCTTCCGGCCGGCTACGAGCAGAAGCACTTCGGCGAGGACGACAAGCGCGGGCGACTGCGCCTGGTCGCGTCCCCCGACGGCGCCGACGGCTCGGTGCGCATCGAACAGGACGTGCGCATGTTCGCCGCGCTGCTCGAGCCGGGCCAGGAGGTGAGCCACGCGTTCGCCGGCGGCCGCAAGGGCTGGCTGCACGTGGCGCGCGGCGCGGCCGAGGCCAACGGGATCAGCCTGCGCGCGGGCGACGGCGCCGCCATCGAGGAGGAGGCGCGGCTCTCGCTGTCCACGACGAGCGGCGGCGAGGTCATTCTGTTCGACCTGCCGTAGCGTCGCCCTGGCGTCGGCCGCGAGGTCAACCTCGCGCTCGCGGCGATCGAACCGCGAGCCCTCGGATCATGGCGTCGATGACGGCGCGCGCGCCCGAGCCGAGCAGGCGCTGGCCGGGGTGGAGGACGTAGAGGTCGCCTGCCGGCACCGACCAGGCGGGCAGGAGGCGGACCAGGTCGCCGCGGCGCACGTCGTCCTCGACCACGAAGCGGGCCAGGTTGACCACGCCGAGGCCGGCCAGGGCGGCGGCGCGCGCGAGCTCCTGCGAGTTGGCGGTGAAGCGGCCGGCGACGCCGACGGTGACGGAGCGGCGCGCGCGCGCGAACGTCCACAGGGTCGGCGAGGCGGCGTCGCGGCGAAACGCGATGCAGGCGTGGCCGCCCAGGTCCTCGGGCCGGCGCGGGCGGCCGCGCGCGGCGATGTACGCCGGGCTGGCGCAGACGAGGTTGTCCCACGGGCGCAGCCTGCGGGCGGTGAGCGAGCTGTCGGCGGGCCGTCCGGTGCGCAGCGCGACGTCGAAGCCCTCGCCGACCACATCGACCACCCGGTCGGTGGCGACCACCTCGATGGCCAGGTCGGGCGCGCGCGCGAGCAGCTCGAGGAGCGCCGGCGCCACCAGGCGCTCGACCATGAGCGCCGGCGTGGTCAGGCGCACCAGCCCGCGCGGCGACGAGTCGAGCTCCATGACCGCGCGCCCGGCGTCCTCCAGGTCGGCGAGGATGCGCGTCGCCCGCTCGACCAGCACGCGGCCCGCCTCGGTGGTGCCGACCGCGCGGGTGGTGCGCTGGAGGAGCCGCATGCGCAGGCGCCGCTCCAGCGACGCGATCCGCTTCGACACCGTCGACTTGGGCATCGACAGGGCCCGGGCGGCGCGCGTGAACGAGCGCTCGCGCGCGACCGCCACCAGCGCGGCCAGCTCGCCGACCTCCGGTGTGCCCGGGATGGCCGCGCCGGGCGCGCCGGGCGCGCCGGCACTGTTTCTTCTTGTGGACAGTCTTTGCACCGAGGCGAGTCTAGTCCACGGACGTGAACAGGGCCATGGTGGGGGCGAGACCGGAAAGGAAGGAGTGCACATGCGCATCATCGTCATCGGGGGCGCCGGCGCCGTGGGTCGGTCGGCGGTCGCGGCGCTGTCGGGCCGGCACGAGATCGTGGTCGCCGGCCGCAGCTCGGGGGCCGTGCGGGTCGACATCCGCTCGGCCGACTCGGTGCGGGCCATGTACGAGGAGATCGGCCGCTTCGACGCGCTGGTGAGCGCGGCAGGCGACGCTCACCTCGGCCCGTTCGACACCATGTCGGAGGCGGACCTGGCCGTCGGCATCGAGAGCAAGCTGCTCGGCCAGATCCGCCTGGTCCTCCTGGGGCGCGAGCGCATCGCCGACGGCGGATCCTTCACGCTCATGTCGGGCTACATCTTCGACGACCCGATCCGCGGGTCGTCGAGCTACGCGGCGGCCAACGGCGGCGTCGAGGGCTTCGTGCGCGCGGCCGCCCTCGATCTCTCGCGCGGCGTCCGCATCAACGCGGTGAGCCCGGGAATGGCCGAGGACACCGCCGCCGAGTTCGGCCG